>DATCPC010000158.1:0-16972 GCA_036564355.1 Gemmatimonadaceae bacterium
AGGGCGCAAGCTTCTCCAATGTCCAATCGATTAAACGCCGATACGGTCCCCTCCGTTGAGGACCGCGCTCTCGTATTCAAGGCCATTGGTGATCCGACTCGCGTCCGCATCATCGAGCTCTTGCGAGCTCAGACGGAGGAGATCACGGGAACGGAGATCGCCGACAGTGTCGGCGTGAGTCTCGCGCTGCTCTGCCACCATTCGAGCGTTCTCGTCGAAGCGGGGCTGGTGACAAAGCGAAAAGAGGGACAGACGTCCTACTGGACGCTGAATCGCGACGCACTCGCCGCCGCGCTTGGATCGCTCGCGGAGCCCGAGTCAATCGGCGACTAGCGACAGAAGGGGAGGGTGCATTAGACATAGGCGCGACCGCGAAGCACGCCTTCTGAATTACCTCTCTCTCAAAATCAATTCCTTCCGAGGCTTCAATGCATCGTCACATTGTGTTTTCCATGGCAGCGGTCGCGACGATCGTCGCAACCGCCGCCTGCAATCCTTTTCACAAGACGTCGAACGAGATCAAGGTGCAGGACATCCCCGTAGGCGAGCGCTGGAACGCGACGCTCGCAACGCCTTCGGGTCTCGCCGGCGCGGTCCAGATTCATGGCACCGGGTACATCGCGCGCGACCCGTCCGGCTCGAGCAAGGCCGTGATCCACGTTTCGAATGCGACGGCGGGCGGCGTGCATCCGTGGATGGTTCGCGTCGGACTTTGCGGCACCGAGAATCCCGTGCTCGGCGATCTCTCGGCGTATCCGAATCTCCGGATCGACAAGGACGGGACGGCGCAGGGCGGCGCGCTCCTCTCGGTTCCGTTTCCGACGAGCGGCAGCTATTCGCTCGAGGTCCGCGCGTCGCCCACGAACATGGCTACGGTCATCGCGTGCGGAAATCTCGCTCCGCCCACGCAGTGATCGTGCTCGTGACCTCCGCACTCTTGCGCCAGTGGTCCAGCCATCGCACATTGCGCGCATGAACACGCACGTCACGAGCTATCTCGCGTACTTTACGAGCTTCTGGGGATATCCTCCCGGGAGTCGGTAGCTCGTACCCAGCGGTCGTCAGCGACCAGACGGTGCGTTACCGCGGCTCCCGGAGAAATCCGGGGGCCTTCTTGTTTTCGAGGCCCTCCACATGATCATCGTCACGAAGTCCAACGTTACCGAGCCCGAGCTCGCGAACATTCGACAGCGCGTCGAATCGCTCGGGCTCAAGACCCACATCACGCGCGGCTCGCATCGCGTGGTGATCGGGTGCGTCGGCGACGACGCCGCGCTCTCCGAGATTCCGCTGCTCGCGCTCGCGGGCGTCGAGAGCGTCACGCCGATCCTTCGCCCGTACAAGCTCGCGTCGCGCGAGTTCGGACATCCCGATGAGCCGACGGTCGTGCGGATAGGGCCCGGTGTCGCGTTCGGCGGCCGCGCGATCCAGGTGATCGCGGGACCATGCTCCGTCGAGGGCAGCGAGATGCTGCTGGAGACGGCGATCGCCGTGAAGGATGCCGGCGCGACGATGCTTCGCGGCGGCGCGTACAAGCCGCGCACATCGCCCTACGCATTCCAGGGGATGGGCGAGGCGGCGCTCGAGCTTCTCGCCGCCACGCGCGCGGAAACAGGCCTTCCGATCGTCACCGAGGTCATGGACACCCGGCAGGTCGACACCGTGTGCCGCTACGCCGACATGCTGCAGATCGGCGCGCGCAACATGCAGAACTTCGCGCTGCTCGCCGAAGTCGGTCGCACGAAGAAGCCGGTCCTCCTCAAGCGCGGCCTCTCGGCCACGATCAAGGAGCTGCTGATGGCAGCCGAGTATGTGATGGCGAGCGGGAATCAGGACGTGGTGCTGTGCGAGCGAGGCATTCGCACCTTTGAGACGGCGACGCGGAACACGCTCGACGTCGCCGCCATCCCCGTGCTGAAGGAAGAGACGCATCTGCCCGTAATCGTCGATCCGAGCCACGCCGGTGGACGCGCCGCGCTCGTCGCCCCGCTGGCCTTCGCGGCGATCGCCGCCGGTGCGGACGGGCTGATCATCGAGGTACATCCACACCCGGAGGATGCGCGCTCCGACGGCGACCAGTCGCTCGATTTCGCTTCCTTCGTCGACGTGATGATGCGCGTCGGTCCGTTCGCGGAGGCCGCGGGCCGCACCATGCACGCGCCGTCGCACGAGCGCGCGTGAGCGTCTCGCCACGCATCGCCTTTCAGGGAGAGCTCGGCGCGTTCAGCGAGGAGGCGATCCGGAACATCGATCCGCGCGCGACGGCGATCCCGTGCCGCGACTTCATCGACGTTGCGCAGATGGTCGAGCGCGGCGACGTGGACGCGGGGATGCTGCCGATCGAGAACACGCTCGCGGGATCGGTGGTCGGGAGCTACGATGCGCTCACGGGGTGCGAGTCGCTGCACGTAGTGGCCGAGACGGTAGTGGAGATTCACCACTGCGCGCTTGGCATCCGCGGCGCATCGCTCGATGCGCTCGCGACGGTGGAGAGTCATCCGGTGGCACTCGCGCAATGCACGCGCTGGTTGCGCGGGCACGCGTCGATTGCGGTGCGCGCGGCGTACGACACCGCGGGTGCCGCGCGGGAAATAGCAGCGCGGGGCGACGCGCGCGCGGCTGCGATCGCAGGCCGGCACGCGGCGGCGCGCTACGATCTCGAGATTCTCGCGGCCGATATCGAGGACCGATCGGACAATCAGACGCGATTTCTGATGGTCGCGCGTGCGCCGCGCGTCCCCGAGTCGGGATCGCGTGCGCGCACCGCGCTGCTGGTCACGACGCCGAACGTCCCCGGCGCGCTGCTGCGTGTGCTCGAGCCGCTGGCGCGCCATCGGATCAACATGAGCAAGCTCGAGTCGCGTCCTACGGACGAGCCGTGGCACTATCGCTTCTTTCTCGAGCTCGATCATGCGGCGGGGGATCCATCGCTCGCGGCGGCGATCGGGGAGCTTGGCGGCGCGACCGAGTCGCTGCGCGTCCTGGGCACGTATGCGCGCAGTCTTGCTGGACGAGCGAGCTCTGGCGCGCCAGATTAGCCGGACTCCAACCGAGGTAGCCGATGTCGCTATTCGATTCGCGATCACTGTTGCCGCTCATCGCTCTTCTTGCGGCGTGCGCCCCCAAGGATGCGTCGAAGAATGCAACCGCGTCCGACTCCGCCAAATCCGTCGCCGCCGTCGTGCCGCATCAGATGACGATCGTCGCGACGGACTACAAGTTCGACGCGCCCAACGAGGTCCCCGCGGGAATGATGACGATCCATTTCGTGGACAACGGCGCGGAGATTCACCACGTCGCCTTCATCAAGTTGAACGACGGCAAGACGATGGCGGATGTCGCGCAGGCGATGAAGACGCCGGGACCGATGCCGTCGTGGGCGGTCGATCACGGCGGTGTGAATGCGCCGCATCCGGGCGGTGGCATGGCCACGACGACGCAGACGCTCGAGCCGGGAAACTACGCGCTCATCTGCTTCATCCCCTCAGCCGACGGCGTGCCACACTTCGCCAAGGGCATGGTGCGGCCGATGACAGTGACCGCGGCTACTGGTGCCGACGCGCCCGCGCCGGCGGCTGACATCGTGATGACGCTCAACGATTACACGTTCACGCTGTCGAAGCCGATCACGGCCGGCAAGCATACGATTCGCATCGAGAATGCCGCCTCACAGTCGCACGAGGTCGAGCTCGCACGACTCGCGCCCGGAAAGAAGGCGATCGACCTCGCCGAATATGGCGAAAAGCCGAATGGTCCTCCTCCGGGCGTGCCGCTGGGCGGCGTGCCAGCCATCGCGAAGGGAAACACAGCGTACGTCACTGCCGAATTCACGCCGGGCGAGTACGCGTTGATCTGCTTTCTCCCGGACCAGAAGGACGGCAAGCCGCACTTCACGCACGGGATGATCCAGCAGGTCCACGTGGAGTAGGAGACGGAGCTCAGCGCGTGGCGAGGATCGACTGCGCCTTGGCGAACGCGCCGCGCGCTGTGGCCACCTCGCCGCTCGTGACGGCGGCGAGGCGGTAGTAGCCCTCGTCGCCCCACTTGGTCGCGGCAACGGCGCGCACGAGTACGCGCTGCAGCATCGCGTCGCTCTCGGGATCGGCGGGAATGGTGATGCCGTCCTTCAGCGCGTACGCGCGGAAGTCCGAGACGGCGGCCGCGGGCAGCGCGGGGCTGGCGGCGAGGGCGTCGAGCGAGGCGAGCGACGCGCCGTTGGCCGTCACCCATCCGCCCGTCCACTTGAGCAGCAGATCGTCCTCCGCCGCGCGCGCCAGCCAGAGTGGTGCGGCCGGCGCGTCGCTGAGGCGCAGGTCCGGAACGATGCCGCCGCCGCCGTAGACGGTTCGTCCGCCATCCGTCTTGCACGACGGACGGCTGGCCGTATCGCGGTCCGCGCCCGCGAGTCGATAGTAGTCGTGCAGCGAAACGCCGTGATACTGGCGCTGGATGATGCGCCCGCACGGTGTGCGCACGTGCCCGACCACCAGCTCGATCATGGAGCCGTCGGCCATTGGAAATCCGCGCATCAGCAGTGACTTGCCGAACGTGGTGTGTCCAACGATCAGCGCACGATCGTGATCCTGGAGCGCGCCGGCGACGAGCTCGGAGGCGCTCGCCGTGCCGGCGTTCACGAGGAGCACAATTGGATAGTGTCGCTCGCTCTTCCAGAAGGAGCGCGAGACACGACCCGTGTCGGTGTCCGCCGCTTTACGTCCCTCCGAGGTGTACACGATCGCGCCCTTCGGCAGGAACTCGCCGGCGACATGCGCCGCTTGCGCGACGCTCCCGCCGCCGTTGTCGCGCAGATCGAGAATGAGGCGGGCCATCCCTTTTCCTTCGAGCCTCCCGAGCGCGTCGTGCAAGTCGTCGGCGACTTTCTCGTTCATGAAGCTCGTGATGCGCACGTAGCCCGTCCCCGCCGCCTGATCCAGAATGAACGCCGCCGGCACGGCCGTGGCCTCGCCGGCTTTCTCGCGCTTGACGCTGCGATCGAGCCGCGCGAGCGTGCCGTCGGTGCGAAGGCGTTCGAGCGACAACGTGGCGCTCGACCCCTTGTCGCCCGAGAGCATGACACTCAGCTCCTCGGCGCTTCCCGCGGTGACGGGCTTGCCATCCACCGCGATGAGCTGATCGCCGGCGAGAATGTCCTGGCGTGCCGCCGCCGTGCCGGGAGCGACAGCCAACACCACCGGCGCGCCGCCGTGATACTCGAACTCGACGGGAATCGGGAACAGCTTCCCGTCCTTGAGCGCCTGCTCGCGCGCCGGGGATAGCCGCACCGCGGGAACGACGAAGGAGTGCGGATCGGCCGCGTGCACCATCCCCTCGATCGCAGCCATGAGCAGCTCGTGGCTGTCCACCGAATCCGGATGGTTCACGCGGATCTGGTTGAGCACCTGCGAGAACATCTGCAGGTCCTCGTACGTCGTGCGCTTGCGCATCACCACCGTGTCGGGTGGCAGCTTCTGCTGGGCATGCGACGCAGGCGCGACGACGGCACCAAGGATCGTGCAGAGAGCTATCGATCGGGACAGCGCGCTCATTGTTTGACCGGGTTGGAGGCGACGGTAGCGGTAAGCTCTCTCAGTCGTCCTTTCGCGACGAGCAGTTGCTGGTCCTTCTTCGATGCCACCGCAACGTAGGCCGTGTATTCGCTGATCGCGTCGTCGGTGTACTGCTCGACGTCCGCGATGAGTGCGAGCAACAGGTGCGGCGCACCGTAGTACGGATCGAGCGCGATGGCTTTTCTCAGTTGCACGGCAGCATCGCCGTCGCGCTTTGCGTGCACGAGGATTTCGGCGTAGCTGTAACGTACGACTGGATCATCGGGATTCAGCTGCACGGCGAGATCCATCTCGGTGAGCGCCCCCGCGGTATCGTGTCTGGCGAGATCGAGCTGCGCGAGATGCGTGTGCGCGGCATAGAACGAGAGATCCTCCTCGAGCGCGTGCCCGTACGCCTCGCGAGCCAGCTCCATCTTGTTCGAACGCTGGTAAATCATGCCGAGCGACTCCTGGTACATCGCCTTCGAGTGATAGAAAAAGGTCAGTTCCTTGTCATCGTGCTCGCGCATTCCGTCGAGAGCGGCGCTCATCTCCGTGGCGGCGCTGTCCATGTTGTCGAGCAGATAGAAAATTTTGCCTCGCTGCGCATGCAGCTCGATCGCGAGAGCCTGTCGATGTTTCCTGATCACGAGGGAATCCTTTGCCTTTGCCCACCCCGGCGTCGTGGTGTCGGCGAGCACCTTCGCGTACGTCGCCAGCGCTTCCGGCAGGTGATTCGCGGAGTATTGCAGCCACGCGAAGTTCGCCTCGCCGCGCATGACGGCTAAGACACTGAACCCAACCTCCATCGGCGTCGCATGCGGGTGCTCGTACCAGATTGTCGTCTCGATAGTGCGACGCAGCAGCTCCGGGTCGAACGTGCCAAAGACGAACGGGTTCATCGCGTACGCGCGGTACTCCAGCGAATCGAGCACGACGTATTTCGGCAGGCGTTCCTTCTTCCGCGCGAGATTCAAGTACGATTGGAGCTCTTTCTCTGTCATCGCGAGCACGGTTGCCGCGTGAAGCGCATACAGTGCATCGCCGGACGACGGATCGATGCGATGCGCCCAGTAAAAGGCGCGCGCGGCTTCCTCCGGCCTTCTGCCGACGACGGCCATGCCGTATTCGAAGTAGCCCTGCGCGCTATTGGTGTCTGCGCCGAGCCCGCGGTTGGGACGTGCGGGAAGCGGCGCGGAATCCCGCGCCTCCGGCGAAGCGGCGGATGCGTGAGCACTCGAATTCGGCACCGCCTGCTGCGCGTGCGCCGGCATGGCGGCGAGCGCCACCAAAAACGCTCCTGCCGACACGACTTGCGAGGGGCGAATCACGGCGGCGGCGGAGCCGCGATCTGGCTGCTGGAGAGCTTGGCCAGCCGCCCGCGCACGCGTGGCAGCTGCGGGTCGGAGCCGGCGGCGCGCGCTGTGTAACTCTGGTATTGCGCCACCGCTTCGTCCGTATACTCCTCGACGTCGGCGATCGATGCCATCAGCAGATATGGCGCGGCATAGTTGGGATCGAGAGCGATCGCCTGTCGCAATTGCTCCGCCGCAGCCGCGTCGCGTTTCGCGTCGACGAGCATCTCTGCAAAGCGATAGCGCAACGCCGCATCATTCGGCTCGAGCTGCACCGCGAGAGACATCTCCGACACGGCGCTCGCGGTGTCGCCCTGCCCAAGAGCAATCGCGGATAGCCGGACGTGCGCAGGATAGAACGTCGGGTTTTCCTGCACGATGCGCGCATACGTCGCACGTGCCTCGACAGGGCGCTGTGCGCGCTCGTCGATTGCGCCGAGCGCGCGCTCGAACATCGTCGTCGAATCGTAGATCACGACGTGATCCTTCCGATTTCGCACGCGCGACTCCGCGATCGTCTCTCTCATCTCGGCGCGCGCACTGTCCAGGTTGTCGACGAGTACGAAGATCTTCGAGCGCTCCGCATGCACGTTGAGCTTGTGGACTTCCGCGTCCCAGCCGCGATTCATCTCGTTCGCATACGCCTTGAGCGCGTCCTCGAACCGCGCATCGGCGTAGAGTATCCAGCCCTCGTACTGCTTCCGTTCCAGGCGGACCGTCAGGTCGCTGTTCACCGCCGCCTGATTGACGGTGGGATTTCGATCTGCGGCGCGAGCGCTCGCGAGTCGCTGCCTCAGCGGCCGGTCCAGTCCGCGATAGAGGAACGGATCGATCGCGTAGGCGTGAAAGAGAAGTGAGTCGACCGCGAGATTTGCTGCCGAGCATTCCGTGAACAAAGGATTGCGATAGACAGTCAGATCACGCGAGGGCATGATCAGCTGCCTCGCGACCCAGAGCGCGTACCACGCGTCGGCCGACGTCGGGTCGATTCGCGTGGCCCAGTAAAACGCCCGATACGATTCCTGCGGGTCATCGCTCACGACTCGCAAGCCATGCTGAAAGTTCGCTTTGGCGCTGTTCGAGTCGATACCGGGCTCGAGGTGCGGACGCGCGGGCACGGCGGCTCCATGCTGCGCCGGAAGAACGGCGGGGGCAATTGCCATCGCCAGAACCGTCGTGCCGATCTTCCATGCGAACGTCATGCGCCCAACCAGTGATGCCTTCATGGTGTCGCCGACGTCGACGCGACCGCAGACGTCAGAGCGGCGAGCCGCGCCCGCACCGTCGCCAGCTGCGGGTCGGATTTCGGCGTGAGCGAGACGTAGTCCTGATAGCCCTTCACCGCCTCCTCGGTGTACTCCTCGACATCCGAGATGCGCGCGAGCAGCAGGCGCGGCGCCGCGTAATACGGGTCCAAGGCGATGGCTTTCATCAACTGCTGCACCGCGTCGGCGTCGCGCCGCCGCGACTGCACGAGGAGGACGGCGTAGCTGTAGCGCAACGCGGGATCGTTGGGCTGCAGCTGCACCGCGAGATCCATCTCCGACAGCGCGGCAGTGGTGTCGCCCTGCCTGAGCTGCATCCGCGACAGAAGTGAGTGCGCTGCGTAGTACGAGAGATCTTCCGTCAGCGCCTGCCCGTACGCCTCGCGCGCGTCATCCGGCTTGTTCGACCGCTCGTCGATCATGCCGAGCGATTGTTCGTACATCGCCTTCGACTCGTACAGGATGACGGTCTTCTTCGCGTCTCGCTCGCGCATACCCGCGATCGCGGCCGTCAGCTCCGCGCGCGCGCTGTCCATGTTCCCCATCTGATAGAAGATGCGTGCGCGATCGGCGTGCACTTCGCTGTCCTTGTCCTCGTGTTCCTTCTTGGTGCGCCTCTTGTCGCTCAGCTGCTTCGCATAGGCGTCGAGTGCATCGGGAAATCGTCCTTGGGCATAGGACATCCACCCCGTCTTCCGCATCTCGCTCATCTGCTCGAGCACATGGACATTCAGCTCCGCCCGATCCACCGCTGGATACTGGTTGATCACATCCGCTTCGATGATTGCATGGATGAGCGGAAGATCCATGATGCGATAGACGAATGGATTGACGGTGTAGGCGCGATACAGAAGCGAGTCGAGAGCGAGGTACTCCGGAGGGCGCTTCTTTCGGCTCCAGTCGAAGTAGCTGAACAGGTCACTGCTCGTCATCGCGAGCAGCGACGAGGTGCGGAGTGCATACATCGCTTCGGCCGATGACGGATCGATCTGCGTCGCCCAGTAAAACGCGCGGACGGATTCGTCCGGCTTGCTGTTCACCATCTGCGTGCCGTAGCGGTAATACGACCGCGCGTCGTTGGTGTCGGCGCCGGCATCGAGGCGCGGTCGGGTGGGTGTGGGCGCGGTCTTCGGAGTCTTTTGCGCGGGGAGTACTGGGGCGACCAGAACGGCGAGGGTCAGCAGAGCCGTGGGGAGGCGCAAGTCTACTCCGGACCGGAGACATTAGTGTGCCTGGCGAGCCGAGCGGTAAGGCGCACACGTTAATGTTGGAACCGCCAATAGCAAGTTAGATGATTCTAATGTGTGCTAAGTCCCGTTTTTTACCTCCTTTTCGGAGCCGTCGTCAATGCTCTAGACGTAGGCCGGACCCGGCTGTACGTTCAGTGAAGCGTCAGCCCTCTCTGGGTTGACCGTCGCCGCCGCGGGAACGGCGTGGCGGCTTTGCCCCTCGGGCCTGTCCCGGGGGGCTTTTTCTACGTACGAAAGAGGACGGCCATACATCGGCCGTCCCCTTTTTTCGCGCGATGACTTCGCCTGCGATCAGTCGCTGCGCAGCTGCTTCGACATTTCCTCGAGCAGGCGTCGCTCATTTCCCGACAAACTGTCAATGCCACGCTCCGAGATCTTGTCGAGCACCAGATTCAGCAGCTCACTCTTCTGCTTGCCCACCTTCCCCGGCAGCGAGAGCACCGAGCTCTGTCGCTTGGCCGCCATCGCGTTGCTCCGCGCGACGATCTCGTCGATCTCCGTCGTGCGCTCGCGCGACCGCGTGTGCGTTCGCGGAATGGCGCGCGGCGGCTCATCCGGCACATCCGGAATCTGTGACATCCGCTGCCGCAGCCGATCGAGACTCGGCACCGACGCCGCACGCAGATACAGCCAGCCGATCGCGAAACCACCGAGATGCGCCATGTACGCCGTGCCGTCAGTGGCGTGGAGCGCCATCACGCCGAGAATGAGATTCCACGCGGCCAGCAGCACCACGAACCAGCGCACCTTCATCGCGATGAACACGAACGGAAAGACGCGCACCTCGTCGTCGGGCCAACGCATCGCGTACGCGAGCATCACTCCGAAGATCGCGGCGGACGCGCCCAGTAGCGGGGATCCGTTGTGCACGATGAGCAGATCGGCGAGCCACCCGCCGAGCCCGCAGAGGAGATAGTAGAAGCTGAAGCTCCGCTGCCCCCACGCCTGCTCCAGGCGCGGACCGAAGAGCCAGAGCGTCCACATGTTGAACGCGAGATGCAGAAAGCCCGCGTGCACGAACATGTAGGTCGCGATCGTCCACGGACGCTGCGTGAGATCGCCCGGGCTCTTGAACGCCAGTGCCGCGACCATGTCCGCCGGACGCACGACCGTCAGCTGCAGGAAGAACACCGCGACATTGATCGCGATGATCCACTGCACCGCCGGCGTCAGCCGGGGGACGTCGTACTCGTCTGTGGCGGAGCTGTTCATGAGGTATTAGACACGGATGGCAAACACCGGGTTCCTAGCGCGTCCCGACCGGCCCGGGAATCCGCAGCGCGAGCACGACATCGCGATGGATCGTCGACGCTTGCTCGAGCAGTGTGGCATATCGCCGGTCCAGGGGGGACTTCTCCCCCGAAGGCGCAGGATGTATCACAATTTTCGTACCCGGTGCGGCGGCGTGTGCCTGCTCGACGAGTCGCAGGATCTGCCCGTCACTGGTGCCGTCACGGGGCGCCAGGGTGAGCGCATGGCCGGTTCCCGCAGCGGCCACGGCGGCTAGAGATGCAACGGTTCGTTCCGCGCCCGATGGCGCGTCCGGGAATTCCCACAACATGTGCACCATCGACACCACACGCACCACATCCTCCAGTGCCTCGGGTCGCTGCCCATCGCTCTCGAGAATGACGGGAAGTGGCGACGTCCAGTTTCCGAACACCGCCGCGATGAACGGCGCGCACGACAACGGATCGCGTCCACTCAGCAGAATCGAGTGCACGTGCGCCTGCGATGTTGCGCGCTCGAGCTGCTTCGCCAGCATTTCGCTCGAATACAGCACCGCGGTTTCCGCCTCGCCGGCGAAGCGCACGAACAGCTGTCGCCGCCCCACCCAGATGCCCTGCGATTGGACGCCCGGCGACAGCCCCGCGATGGGCGCAGTCGGAAGTGTTGATCGTGCCATTACTGTCCCCCACCTCGTGTCGGCTTCGCGAGCGTCACAATGCGATCGCAAAACGCGCTGAAGTCGATCCCCTCTGCCGCCGCCGCCTGCGGAATCAGACTGGTCGCGGTCATTCCGGGAAGGGTGTTCGCCTCGAGGCAAAACAGCTCCCCTTCCGATGTCATACGGAAGTCTATTCTCGCACACCCGTCAAGCTTGAGCGCCCGAAAGGCCAGAATGGCGAGCCGCTGCGCCTCCGTCGCGAGCGCCCGAGGCAGCTTCGCGGGAAACTCCTCCACCGCCATCCCCGGTGTGTACTTGCACTCGTAGTCGTAGATCTCGTGCTTGGGGATGATCTCCCCTACCGGCATCGCGTGATCGCCCAGCACGCCGACGGTGAGCTCCCGCCCGGGCACGAATCGCTCGATCATCACCTCGTCATCATACAACGCCGCCTCGGCGACCGCCGCCGCCAGCTGCCCAGCCTCCTTCACCACGGAGAGACCCACGGTCGATCCCTCCTTGGACGGCTTCACCACGACGGGGAAGCCGAGCGTCCGTTCGACTTCGCTCGCGCTCAGCCCGGAGCCGGGGCCCGTCATGATCCAATCCGCAGTGAGTACGCCCGCTGCGCGGAAGAGTCGCTTCGAGAGATCCTTGTCCATGGCGAGTGCGCTCGCGAGATGGCCGCTCCCCGTGTACGGTACGCGCGCGAGATCGAGAATCGCCTGAACCGTGCCATCCTCGCCATCGCCGCCGTGGAGCGCGATGAAGACGACGTCCGCATTCTTCACGGATGGCATCGAGCCAAGCGTGGTGACGAGCGATGTCTCCGCCATCACCCGCAGGGCCTCCCGCGTTGGAGGCTCGCGCTTCACGACGCCGGCCGCACGCAGCGCATCCTCTTCGGTTCGCGCCATCTCGCCTCGCGCGGGATCGACGCACGTCACCACGTGTCCAGCATCGCGGAGCGCCTGCGCAATCCGCAGCCCCGATGCGAGCGACACGTCGCGTTCCGATGAAGTTCCTCCCAGCAGAACCGTGACATTCATGTGCACAATGTACCGAAACCGCATTGGGCGTGTAGTCTCCCGCGAGCCCGTCGACGCCGAGTACATTCCGTATCATGCAACCGACACTGAAGCTGCTTTCGTGCGCCGCGCTACTGGCGGCCTCAGCCTGCCTCGATCGTGACCAGGCGGCAAAGGCCATCGAGGCCGTGCAGAGCGACGGCGCGAAGCCGGACGTCATGCCCGTCATGCTGAACCGCGAGCTGCCCTTTCGATACCCGCCGGCGTTGTACGCGAAGACGGTGCAGGGGAACGTGACGCTGCACATCCACATCGACAGCACCGGCATCGTCTGGCCCGAATCGACCAGCGTCGTCGAGTCGTCGGGCTATCCCGGTCTCGATTCTTCCGCCGTTGCCGGCTCACGCGAGCTTCGATTCGAGCCGGCAAAGACGAAGGGACGTCCAGTTGGCGTGTCGCTCAAGCTCCCCGTGTTCTTTCGTCACCCTAACGGAAAGCCGCTCGCCGGCGACACCATCCTCCAGCCACCCAGCGCCAAGCCCGCACCGTGAGCAACCTCCCGCGTAACGCCCGACCGTACGACAGCGTTCTCGACACCATCGGCTGGACGCCACTCATCCGCCTGAGCCGCGTGACGCGCGGTGTCGTCACGCCTATGTACGCAAAGGCGGAGTTCTTCAATCCCGGGGGAAGCGTCAAAGATCGCATCGGGCTTCCGATCATCGAGCGCGCTGAGCGATCGGGCGAGCTGAAGCCAGGCGGAACGATCGTCGAGGGAACGAGCGGAAACACGGGCGTCGGGCTCGCGATCGCGGCGGCGCTCAAGGGCTACCGGTGCATCTTCACGATGCCGGACAAGATGTCGCAGGAGAAAGTGCGGCTGCTCAAGGCCTTCGGCGCCGAGGTGATCATCACACCGACGGCGGTGCCTCCGGACCATCCAGACAACTACGTGATGATGGCGACGCGGATCGCGAAGGAGACACCGAACGCGGTCCTCGCGAACCAGTTCTACAATCCGGCGAACCCCGAAGCGCACTACGCGACGACGGGGCCGGAGCTGTGGGAGCAGACCGAGGGACGGATCACGCACTTCGTCGCCGCGGCTGGCACCGGCGGCACGATCAGTGGCGTCGGCAAGTACCTCAAGGAGAAGAATCCCTCGATCAGGATCGTCGCCGGCGATCCGGTGGGATCGATCCTCGCTGAATTCTGGCGGAGCAAGGGTGAGCGGAAGCCGGAGGGCGTGCCGTACAAGATCGAGGGCGTGGGACAGGACAAGATTCCGGGGACGATCGACATGTCCGTGATTGATGACTATCGCACGGTCACGGATCGTGAATCGTTCGCGATGGCGCGCAGGCTCACGCGCGAGGAGGGGCTGTTCGTGGGCGGCTCGAGTGGGCTGATCGCGCATGTGGCGATGCAGGTGGCGCGCGAAGTGAACGATCCAAAGGCGTACGTCGTGACCTTCCTGTGCGACACGGGCGAGCGATATCTCTCGAAGCTCTACAGCGATGAGTGGATGCGCGAGAACCAGCTGCTCGACTCCGACCGGATGCCGATCGGCCAGTTGCTGCAGGGAAAGTCGGACGGAACGCCGCGGGTCGTGAGCGTCGCCCCTGCCGCGAGCGTGCGCCAGGCACTCGGTCTGATGTCGCTCCATGACGTGTCGCAGCTGCCGGTGATGGATGGCGAGAGCTGCGTCGGATCCGTGTCCGAAAGCGTGCTGTCGGCGAAGGCGCTCGAGAACGGGAAGCTGCTCGACGTGCCGGTGAGCGAGGTGATGGAGGCGCCCTTCCCGGTCATCGATGGCGCGCAGACCGTCGAGAGCGTGGTGAAGCTGCTCTCGAAGTCGAATCCGGCGCTGCTCGTGCGCGCGAATGGTGGCGTGGGCGGGATCGTCACACGCAGCGATGTGCTTGCGTACATGATGGCGCGTTAGCGCTCGCGCGCAGAGCCGCATCGCACGAGGGATTCGGACGAGACAGCCGAACTCGGTGTTGCGGGCCGGCGGCCGTCCGGTAGTATGAATGTGTACTTCCGGTCGGTTTCCTGCGTTATGCGCTCCCAGGCGGGCCCAGTTACCCTCCCACGCCTGTCTGGCTCGGCGTTTCTCGTACATTTGCTCGATGATGATCATCGCTGATTCGAACTTTCGAGGGTGCAGACCACCGCGCGATCGCGCGCTCATCCTCGATGCTCATTCCATGGCTGTCTCATGACCGTGTCGGAAATGGAGATGTTGGCGAAGGTCGAAGTACTCGCCGATCTGGAAGAGGAAGTACGGGAATTGATGGTGGTGCACGAGGCGAAGCGCATCCTCTGGTTCCCGAGCGAGCTGCTCGCGCCGCCGCCCGAGACCGATCCCGGGCAGCACATCGCCGACCTGCGCGAGCGCACCCGCGGCATCAGCACCCCGCTGCGCGTCGCCCTTGCCCTCAACCTCCTCACCGAAGAAGGGCTCCCGCACTTTCACCGGCTTCTCGCCGTCTACCTCGGCAGCACCAGCTTCTGGTCCAAATGGACCAACCTCTGGACGGCTGAGGAGGACCGGCACGGCGCGGTACTTCACGACTACACCCGCGACAGCCAGCTCCTCAACAACCCTGAGCTCGAGCGCATGCAGTTCGAGTACCTCCGCGCGGGCTTCGAGCCGGCGTGGGACAAGGATCCGTACCGCGTCTTCGTCTACACGACGCTGCAGGAGCGCGCGACGCAGATGAGCCACGCGAACACGGGCAAGTTCGCGGGTGAATACGAGCCGACGATCGGCGCCGTGCTCGCGAACGTCGCCAAGGAAGAAGCCCGGCACTACGTGTTCTACCGGCAGATCTTCAAGGAAGTGCTGGAGCGCGATCCGAACCGGGCGCTCGTTTCAGCCGCCGCAGTCATGCCTTCGATCGACATGCCCGGCGTGACCATGCCGAACTTCCGCGAGATGGCGGATGTCATTCGGCGCGCGGGGATCTATGGTCCCCGTGATTATCTGCGGATCGTCGAAGAGCAGATCAAGCAGTGGGCGATCGAGGCGCTCGAGGGACTCGACGCGACGGGCCGCCAGGCGCAGGAGAAAATCCTCGGCATTCCGAAGCGGCTCGAGCGCATCTCCGACGCGATGGAAACGCGGAGCAAGGCGAAGACCTTCTCGTTCGTCGTCGCGTTCGCGCGCGAGTTCGCGATGGACTGAGCCCGCGGCTCAGCCGTTGGCGTCCCGCTGCAGCTCCGCGAGAAGCTGCAGCGCCTTGAGCGGAGTGAGATTGTCGAGATCCACTCCGCGCAGCTTTTCCACCACCGGGTGCGGCAGAGTCGCGAACAGCGCGAGCTGTTCGACCGCTCCCTTCACCTCGCGCGACGCCGCTGCCGGCTGCACCACGTGGTGCTCCGCTTCGAGCAGCTTCAACATCACGCGCGCGCGACTCACCACCGACGGCGGCAGCCCCGCGAGCCGACCGACCTCGATGCCGTACGACCGGTCGGCGCCGCCGGCGATGAGTGTGTGGAGGAAGAGCACTTCATCTCCCACCTCGCGCACCGCCGCCGTGTAATTGCGCACCGCGGCCCGTTCCTCCGCGAGCTGCGTGAGCTCGTGATAGTGCGTCGCGAAGACCGTCTTGCAGCCGATGGCATCGTGCAGATGCTCGCTCACCGCCCACGCGATCGACACGCCGTCGTACGTCGACGTGCCGCGTCCGATCTCATCGAGCAGCACGAGGCTGCGTCGCGTGGCCGTGTGCAGGATCGCGCTGGTTTCGGACATCTCGACCATGAACGTCGACTGCCCGCGCACGAGATTGTCGCTCGCGCCCACGCGCGTGAACACGCGGTCGACGATGCCGATTCGCGCGCGGGTGGCGGGAACGAAGCTCCCGATCTGCGCCATGAGCACGATCAGGCCGACCTGCCGCAGGATCGTCGACTTCCCCGCCATGTTCGGACCGGTGAGAATGATCATCCGCGCATCGGACGTGAGCGTCACATCGTTCGGGATGAACTTGTCGCGCGGCATCATGCGCTCGACCACCGGATGCCGCCCGCCGACGATGTCGAGCGCGAACTCGTCGCTGATGTCCGGCCGCGCGTACCCCTCGCGCGCCGCGACCTCCGCCAGCGCCGCCAACACGTCGAGCTGCGCGAGGATCGATGCCGCGCACTGCAGCCGCCCGATCGCCGCTCCGGCGAGCGTGCGCAGCGACTCGAATAGCGCCCGCTCGCGAAGCTCGATGCGCTCGCCGGCGGTGAGCACCTTCTCTTCGTACTCCTTGAGCTCCGGCGTCACGTAACGCTCCGCGCCGGCAAGCGTCTGCCGGCGCTGATAGTCCGCCGGAACGAGCGCCTTGTTGGCGTTCGTGATCTCGATGAAGTAGCCGAACACCTTGTTGTAGCCAACCTTGAGCGACGCGATGCCGGTGCGCGCGCGCTCCGCGGTCTGGATGCGCGCGATCGCGTCGCGGCCGCCGCGCTGCAGCGCGCGCATCTCGTCGAGCTCCGCGTCGAAGCCCGCGCGGATCGCCTCTTCCTCGCCGATCGCGGCGGGCGGCCGGTCGACGAGTCCGCGCGCGAGCTCCACGCTCAACTCCGCGCAGTCATCCCACCTCGCGAGCAGCTCCCTCACGACGCCCGCCTCGCCCACCCGTCGC
>DATCPC010000180.1:0-6474 GCA_036564355.1 Gemmatimonadaceae bacterium
GTCCTGATGACCGGATTTGCCGACAACGCGACCGTGAGCGAGGCCTCGCTGACGCACCGCCTGCCGGTCCTTCGGAAGCCGTTCGAGGTGGAGGAGCTCGCCGTCATAATCGAGGAGGCGCTTTCCCACCGATGCGATCAACCGGATGGCTGCTGACCCTGGCCCTTGCCGTGCGCGCCTCGCGGCACGCAACATTCCGCCGATGAAGACGACCTTCACTCTCGCCGATGCGAATCGGACTCTTCCGCTCATCAGCCGCATCGTGAGCGATCTCGTCGCCCGCTACCCGGCCTGGCGGGAGCTCGTGGAGGAGTACGAGCTGCTATCGTCGAGCCAGCGCGCGGACTCGCCCGACCCGCGCCTCGAACCCCTCGAGCGGCGCGTAACGGCGCTCGCGCGGGAGATCGACAGCTATATTCACGAGGTCACGGAGCTGGGCGCCGAAGTTCGGAGTCCCCTCGACTCCGGACTCGTGGACTTCCCCGGGCAGCACGAAGGGCGACCGATCTTCTTCTGCTGGAAGCTCGGCGAGGAAGTAATCGACCACTGGCACGAGCGCGACGGCGGTTTCGCCGGCCGCCAATCGATCGACGCATTGGAGTTCGCAGACAGATGACAGAGAGCACACGCAGCTACACGTCGCCCGACGGCACCGACTGGGTTGTACAGGTGATGCTCCCCGGCGCGACGAATGCGATGATCGTCTTCGAGCACCCGGACGGCGGGAGCTCGCGACGCGACCGCTACAACTGGGTGAACATCGCGGGTCCCGGCGCGCGCAACGTCACGTCGCGGGCCGACGCCGCGGCCGTGCTGCGCGAGCTCACGGACGCGCAGATCGCGCTGCTCTTTCGCCGCTCGATGCCGATCAGCGCCGGGGCGAACTAGCCGGATCCTTCGTGGCGCGACCGGCGACGGCATCGGCGACTTCGGTGCGCTCGTCGGGGAAGGGAATCTCGATCTCCATCCCATCGCGCGCGAGCACGACTTCCTCGAAGACCTCGCGCGCTTCCCGCAGCAGCTCGCCGGGATCGCGCGAGTAGCGCGCCGAGAAGTGCGTGAGCACGAGACGACGCACGCCCGCTGCCGCGGCGATGCGCGCCGCCTCGCGGGCGGTGGAGTGCCCCGTTTCCGCCGCGCGCCCGGCCTCTTCATCGGCGAACGTCGCCTCGTGGATGAGCAGGTCCGCGCCTCGCGCCGCCTCGACGGTCGCATCGCTCGGGCGCGTGTCGCCGGAAATCGCGACCGTGCGCCCCGAGCGCCGCGGTCCGACCAGCACGTGGGGCTCGATCACGCGCCCGTCGTCGAGCGTCACGCTCTCGCCCGTGTGAATCTTCCCCCAGAGCGGCCCCTCCGGGATACCGAGCGAGCGCGCGCGATCGGGATCGAAGCGCCCCTTCCGGTCTTCCTCCGCGATGGTGTAGCCGAGCGACATCTCGCCCGAATGCGTGGTGGCGAAGGGGATGATCGCGTAGCCGTCGCGTGCGATGCGCTCTCCCGGCGCTACTTCACTGATCTCGACCGGAAAACCCACGCGGTCGACACCGAACTGTGCGGCGCCCTTCAGCACGCGCACGGCGCCGCGCGGCCCGTACATCCGCATCGGCTCCGTGCGGCCCTGGAGCGCGAGCGTGCGGAAGAGCCCGATCACTCCGATGATGTGATCGCCGTGAAAGTGCGTGATGAACACGTCGCTCAATGCGAACGAGATGCCGTAGCGCATCATCTGCCGCTGCGTGCCTTCGCCGCAGTCGAACAACAGCGTCTCGCCCTCGCGGATGACCGCGATGGAGGAGACGTTGCGCTCGACCGTCGGACGCGCGGCGCTGGTGCCGAGGAAGCGTACGGAAAGCGACATAACGGGGAATATACCGCGTTCCATGCGCCGCGTATGCTCGGCACCTCATCGCAATATTGCCGCGTTGGCAACCGCGCTGAAACCGTTTCGTCAGCGCGCGAGTTAGGTGAATGACGCCCTCTATCTCCGCGTCCCGCGCTCACCATCGCTTCGGCGGCCCGGCCCATGAAATCGTTTCGCTCGATCAGCACGAGCATCAACGCGAGAGGTGGCGCAAGCGATACGGGATCGCGCCTCCGTCATCTCTCGTACGATCCCAAGTGCGTTCCTCGCCAGAACACGACTGAGACAAACGACGCTGGGGATCCAACGCGGTGGATTCGTTCGCCGCGCGACCGCGTGCTCGTTCTCATCGTCGTGACGTTGATCGGGCGCCTCATCCTCGCCAGCACGATCGGACTCGGCGTCGATGAATCGTATCAGGTGTCTGTCTCGCGGCCGCTCTCGCTGAGCTATTTCGAGCATCCGCCGCTCGCCTTCTGGATTCCCGGCGTGGTCGGACTGCTCTCCGGCAGCATGAACGGCGCGCTGATGCGATTACCATTCATCCTCCTGTTCGCCGGCACCACATGGATGATGTATCGTCTCACGGCGCGCCTCTTCGGTGATCGCGCAGGCGCGATCGCCGCCCTCATTCTGAACGTGTCGCCGGTGCTCAGCCTGAGCACGGGGAGCTGGGTTCTCCCGGACGGACCGCTCATGTTCTGGATGCTTGCGTCGGCGCTCTGCCTCGAGCGCGTGCTGCTGCCGAGCAGCTCGGCGCAAGACGAGCCGCGAACGCCCACCCTCTGGTGGATATTGGCTGGCGCATGCGCAGGACTCGCAATGCTCTCCAAGTATCACGGAGTCTTTCTTCTGGCGGGAACAGGACTGTTCCTGCTCACGAACGAGCACGCGCGTCGCTGGCTGCGGCACCCCGGGCCGTATCTCGGCGCTGTGGTCGCCGCTCTGGTGTTCTCCCCCGTCTTACTCTGGAACGCTCAGCATCAGTGGGTTTCGTTTCGCTTTCAGGGCGCACGCGGTGCGCATCACGGACTCCATCTGGCGCCGTTTCTCGAGAACGTCGGCGGGCAGCTCGGCTACCTGCTGCCGTGGATTTGCATCCCACTCGCATGGGTGCTGGGTCACGTGTTAATCGAAGCGGCGCGTAGCGCCGTGAAGGCCATCACGCCTGCGCGCGCGAGCGATGTGGCCGTGCGCGCGCCCGATGACACGCGCACATACACCGTGCGCTGGTGGCTCACATGCCTCGCGATAGTGCCGATCGCCGCGTTCGCGCTCATCGCGCTCGGAGGCAACCGCGGGCTCCCGCACTGGCAGGCGCCGGGTTGGCTGATGGCCATCCCTCTGCTCGCGGCGCGCGTCGATTCACGGCTCGTGGATGGCGCAGCGCGTGCGCGGCGCAGCACGCGTCTCTGGCTCATCGGTTCCACCGCCGCATTCGTGCTGGTGGTGCTGGGGCTTGCGACGCAGGCGAGCACCGGCTGGATCGAGCGCCTGTCGCCATCCCTCCTCGCCAGCGGCGATCCGACGCTCGAATCGCTCGACTGGCGCGAGCTCCCCGCCGCCCTCGCGCCAATGTTGCGCGGCACCGGCCGCAATGCCGATGCACATCCATCGACGCGACCATTCGTGGCGGCCACCAACTGGATGGACGCTGGGAAGATCGCCCACGCGCTGTACGGGCTTGCGGACGTCGTATGCCTGTGCACGGAGCCGCATCACTTCGCATTCGTGCATTCCGGGCGTGCCTATCTCGCGCGCGACGCGGTGATCGTCGAGCGCGACGGGCAGCGGACGCGCGACTCCGTGCCGCTCTCGCAGTATTTTCGATCCGTGAAGCCGATCGGCACGACGGTGGTGCAGCGGGACGGGCTTCCCGCGATCACCCTTCGACTCTACCGCGGCGACACACTCGTGGCGGACGTTCCCGCTCGCATGCCCTGAGCCGCGTCGCTGGCGACGATTTCCGCGTGCCGCGCTTTGTCGATGTTGCCGCCGCTCAGCACCACCGCGACGGGACCTTCCGGCTTGTAGACCTTCTTCTGGAGCAGTGCAGCGACGCCGACGGCGCCCGAACCCTCCACCACGAGCCTCTCCTCTCGCGAGAGCCATGCAATTGCCTTCGCGATCTCTTCCTCGGTGACAATCGCAAGCAAATCGAGCGAGTGCTTACCGACGTCGAGCGCGAGGTCGTCGATGTCACCCGCAAGCCCGTCGGCGAGCGTATTCTCATGAGCCACCGGCACCACCTTCCCGGCTTCCAGCGACCGCGCCATCGCGTCGCTCCGCGTTCCCTGTGCGCCGAGTATGCGAACGCTCGGCGCGACGGCCCGGAGCAGCGAGCCAAACCCCGCGAGCAGTCCTGCGCCGCCGACCGGCACGATTACCGTGCGCACCGATTCGAGCTCTTCGAGGATCTCGAGAGCGGCGGTGCCCTGGCCCGCGATGACATCCGGATCGCTCGTCGCGCTCACGAACGGCACTCCATCGCGCTCGGCGTGCGCCATCGCACGCGCGAGCGCGTGATCGTAGTCGGGCGATGTCGCTTCGATCGTTGCGCCAAGCGCGACGATGCCGTCGCGCTTGACGGCGGGCGCGCTCGAGGGGACATAGAGCGTTGCCGGAATGCCGAGCGCGCGGGCGGCGTACGCGATTCCGAGTCCGTGGTTGCCCGCCGAGGCGGCGATTACACCACGCGCTCGTCGCTCGGGAGCGAGCGACGCGAGCGCGTTGTATGCGCCGCGCAGCTTGAAGGAGCCGGTGATCTGCTCGCACTCGAGCTTGAGGTAGACGTCCGTGCCGGTGATTTCGGAGAGGGCGGCGGAGTGGCGGAGCCTCGTGCGGCGCGCGATGCCGCGAATGCGTTCGGCGGCGTCGTAGACAGCCTGGGAGTTGAGGTCGAAGAACATCGCCCATCGTATCCCGCTGGTCCGCGCATTGCAATGTTACCAAACGACCGAGGATGCGTCTTAATGGCGTAACTGCAGTGTGCTTGCTTGCTCCGCCTTCGCGTATTAGTTTTGTCTGCGTGAGGGGAGCCCCGAGCGATCGGGGCTCTTGTGATAGAGCTGACAGGGCTGGGTTGTCCTGACGCGTTCTTCACCACGGGGCTGTAGCTCAGCTGGGAGAGCGCTGCATTCGCATTGCAGAGGTCAGGGGTTCGAGCCCCCTCAGCTCCATAGAGTGAGCCAGCTTCAGGCTCCAAGAATTTCGCGAGTGGTTTGCGCCCTGGTTCGGTAGGACGGATAGTTCCAATGACCAGGTGTCGCAACTGCCGCGATCGGCATATTGCCCGCCGCTGTTCGGTAGGACGCAGAGTTCCAATGACGGCGCGCGTGGCATAGCGCAGACAAGACAAACGCCCGGCGAGCTCTCTCGCTGGGCGTTCGTGTTTCTACACTTCGCCGCGACGCGAGATGCCGCGTCGCCGCCTCTATGGCCCGACGTGCGACTGCAGCACGGTGCTCCTCACACCATCCGAGAGTGTGAGCTCGAGGTCCGTCGCCGCCGTCTCCACCGTCGTCGCGCCGCCGCGGGCGAACGAAAGCACCTCGCCCGTCTTCGCGTCGCGCACGACCACCAACGGATAGCGCTGCGCGTTCCACGCGATCGCCGCGCCGCCGCCAACACGACGCGCGGTAGCGGGATTCGCGTCGCCCAGTGCTCGGCCGCCGGCGATCGCGCTCGAAGCGGCGCTTGCGGATTCGCGACGCGCGGATCCGTGCGGTCCCGCGAGCACCATCGACGCTATTGGCTTCGTCGCGCGCGCGAGGGGAATCGCGTACGCGAAGCTGCGTCCGGCGCTCGGCGCATCCGCAACGGAGTCGCCGTCGAAGGAGAGCGCGAAGAGCTGCGCACCGGTAGAGTCGAACGCGCGAAGTGCATACGCGCCGCTTCGCTCGGGGAGCGACGGATGCGTCAGCGCCCCGAACGACGGCTCGAGCTCGACACTTCCGTTCACGATGTGTCCCCACACGATGATGCAGGGCTGAAAGTCAGCGCTCACGACGTCGGCCGCGGTGGGGTGCCCGACGCGCCAGTTGTAGACGCCCTTGTACGTGTAGTCGCTGATCCACTGCGGATGGCAGTAGCTCATCACGTCGGCCGTGGCGGGCGGGTAGACTGTCTTCGTGGCGACATCGAAGCCATAGGCGCCGATGTTGCCGGCCGGGTAGGGGAAGCTCGGATCGGTGCTGCCATTGATGCCGCATGGCGCGTGCGAGCGACCCCACGCGTGCCCGAGCTCGTGCGCGACGACGTCCACGGCACTCGATCCGTCGTAGCCCACGCTCGCGCCGGCCCCGATGTACGAGATCCCCTCGATGCCACTCTGGTACGACGTCTTCACGATTCCGAAGTAGTTGCGCTGGCTCCCCTCGGCGGTGCGCAGCGCGAGGATCTCGCCGAGGACAGCTTCCCAGGCGCCGTTAGCGTTGCTGCCTGTGAGCGCGAGCGCGTTCGTGGTGTACGTCGCGTGCACGTCCGCGCTGTAGGTCGAGATCGGATGGATCTTCACGGTCTGCGTGAGGAGCGCATCCTTGTTGGCGCTCGAGACGACCCCGGTGAGATTGTTGACGCTCTGCTTCACGGGCACGAAGCGAAGGTAGAACGTC
>DATCPC010000258.1:0-2021 GCA_036564355.1 Gemmatimonadaceae bacterium
GCGTGCAGCACAATCTGCGAGCGCGTGAGCGACGGGTCGAGATAGAGCAGCGCGGCCGAGTCCTGGAGCTGATCGCGAAAGCCGAACGCGCCCCCCGACTGATAGTACGCCGACCGTCCCCACACTCGGCACGCCAGATTCTGATAGGCGAGCCAGCCGTTCACCATCAGGTCGAGCGCGGGTGACGGAGTCTCGATCTGGACGCCGCCGAGCATGTCGCGCCAGAAGTCGCGGACGGTGTCGAGGGACTTGTTGATCGACGCGAGCGTCTCGTACGTCCGAAGCAGCGAGAGCGCCCGCGTCTCGTTCTCGGCCTCGCCGAGCAGGAACGCGATCTCGACCGTCGCACCGGCGGGAATCGTGATCGCAGTACGAAACGCGGCGCACGGATCGAGGCCGGCGCCGACGCGACCATCCAGCGGCGCATCGGAGTGCATCGCCGCCGGATCGCGCACGCTTCCGGTGCGGCCGAGGAATGCGGTGCGGTCGCCGGTCGCGCTTACTACACTTGCGCTCGCAGCTGCGCTCGCGCTCGAGCTCGCGCTCGAGCTCGCGCCCGAGGGAGCGACGAGCGCGGCGAACGCCACGCGTTGCGAGAACTCGCCGCGCGAGGAATTCGTCGCGAGGATCGCGCCCGAGCCCGCATCGCGCGCGGTGACGACGGTCGGTGCGGTAACCCACGGCGTGCCGCCGAGCACGAGGTGCGCGTAGCTGGTGACGGTGATGGTGCGCGGGCGCGCGCTCGTGTTCTTCAACGAGAGACGCACGAGCTTCACCGAATCGTGGCGCGGCATCCATGTGGTGGTGGTCTGCTCGAGCTCGTGGCTCGTGTGGTGCCAGGTGGTGTAGCCGAAGCCGTGGCGCACCTCGTACGGCGCGGGCGCGGGCGTCGGCCCCGGGAGCGGCGACCAGAAGACGCCGCTCTCTTCGTCGCGCAGATAGATCGCCTCGCCGAGCGGATCGGAGACGGGATCGTTGAACCACGGCGTGAGGCGGTTCTCGCGGCTGTTCGCGCTCCAGCTCGTGACGGCGCCACTCCCCGTGACAATGAAGCCGGCGCTCTCGTTGGCGATGACGTTCGACCAGGGCATCGGCGGCCAGCGCAGCCCGGCCGGCGTCGCGTCGAGACGGATGACGTACTCGGTTCCGTCGCTCGAGAAGCCGCCGAGCCCGTTGAAGAAGCGGAGCTCCTCCTCTGCGTTCGCGACAATGGAAGATGCCGGCGCCGCGGCGGGCCGATAGCGATCCGCGGCGACCGGCGCGGGTTGTGGCGTCGCCGCGCGCGCCGGCGACACGGCCCGCGACACCAGCGCTCCACGCTGCGCGACGATCGCGATGACCTCCTCGCGCGTGTGCCCAGCACCGAGCAGCGCGACCATCTCCGAGCGCGCGCCATCCGCGAGCGTCACTTCCGCGCGCAAGCTGAAAATCGGATCGAGCACCGCGCCCGTCGTGCCACTCGGCTCCCCGCCGGCATCGAGCGACCTCGGGCGCGCGGTCGTGCGTCCGCGCCCGAGGAAGCGCATGCGGTCCGTCTCCCACGCGAGCGTCGGTTGCGCCCCGACGCTCCGCAGCGTGTGGATCACCCACAGTGGCTCGTCGTCCGTCGCGCGCAGGCGTCGCTTCGCGAGCAGCACCTGGTGCGCGTCGTCCCACTCGGTCTGCACGAAGAGCTTCGAGAACGCGGGGTGCGCCGCGTCCGCGACAAGCGTGTTGAGCACGAGCTCCGCGTACGTCGTCACATCGAGCCTTCGCGCTCGGCCACTCAGGTTCTCCACCGTCAGCCTGCGCTCCTCGGCCGGCGCGCCAGGAACCAGCGTCACCTCGAGCTCGGTGCGGATGCCATCATGCTCGCGGATGAGCGTGACGATCCCATCCAGCGCGATCGCATCGTACGGATCCGCGGCGTGGCGCACCGGCTCCGCGCCCGCGGACCAGTACTCGCCGTTCTCGAGATCGCGGATGTAGAGCGCGAACGAGTCGGTCTCGCGCGTGCGATCCGGCACGCGCCGCGTGATCGC
>DATCPC010000219.1:0-2400 GCA_036564355.1 Gemmatimonadaceae bacterium
GCGTCGGTCGACAGCAGCACATCGTAGTCGAAGAAGATGTCGTAGATGCGCACGACGCCCTCCTCGCGCAGCACGATGTCGGACTCCGTGGCATTCCCGCGGTGCATCGCGAGGCCGAGCCCGAAGTGGGTGTCGTGGTAGAGATTCGCGCCGGTGGAGATGATCCAGTCGACGAACCCCGCCTCGATGAGCGGGATGAGCGCCGCCATGCCGAGTCCGGCGGGGGTGAGCGCGCCGGTGAGCGTGAGTCCGACGGTGACGTCGGGCTCGAGCATCTTCTCGGTGAAGAGCTGCGCGGCCTCGCGCAGGCGCGCGGCGTTGTAGGCGAGGAAGGTGCCCTCGATGAGCTCGACGACGCTCTCGGTGCCGTCGATGCGGCGGGGATCGATGCGCTGCCCGCGCAGGAATCGGCTCTTCTCGTGCGACGTGTGCGCGGCGCCCGCGCGCTCGCGCTCCTCCGCCGCCTGCTTCTGCTGCGCCTTGGGCCCGGACGCGGAGGCTTTCCTGTCGCTCTTATCCGACTTCTTTGCCGTCATCGCGTCAATCCCTTAGTACTGAGATAATCACGGATCCTCGCGCACGAACTGGTCCGACGAACGCCGCTGCTGTGGCTCGTGGTGCGCCGTGTGCGCCGCGATCACCGCGTTCGCCGCCTCCCGAGGATCGTCGGTGATGAGGATCAGATCGAGATCGCCCGGTGAGATCTTCTGCTCCACGAGCGCGCGCGACTTCAGCCAGCGAAGAAGGCCGGCCCAGTAGTGGCGGCCGAACAGGATCACGGGGAACTCGTAGATCTTTCCCGTCTGGATGAGCGTCAGCGCCTCGAACGCCTCATCGAGCGTTCCGAATCCGCCGGGGAAGATAATGAACGCGGACGAGTACTTCACGAACATCAGCTTGCGAATGAAGAAGTAGCGGAACTCGATGACCGTGTCGACGTAGGGGTTCGAGCCCTGCTCGAACGGAAGCTCGATGTTGCAGCCGATCGAGCGGCCATTCCCCTCGCGCGCTCCCTTGTTCGCGGCCTCCATGATCCCCGGCCCAGCACCCGTGATGATGGCGAACCCCGCCTCGGCGAGCAGCCTCGCCGTCTCCTGCGCGGCCTGGTACTGCGGATCGTCGGGGCCCGTGCGCGCGGATCCGAAGATCGACACGCCCTTGTCGACCCCGGCGAGCGTGTCGAAGCCCTCGATGAGCTCGGACATGATCCGCAGCACGCGCCACGGGTCCGTGCGCGTGAAGTCGACGCGCGAGGGCGACGAGCCGAGGAGCTTCTCGTCCTCCGTTTCGGTGAGCGGACGGTCGTCGCGAATCGAGTAGTCGAACGGCCGGGCGTTCGCCTTGATCTTCGTGGGCCCCGAGGTCTGCACGCGCGGCACTCGCTGCGAGGGCGGCGTGCGTCCGGCGAGAATGTGGCCCTGTTCGGTTCGCTCTCTGAGCGCCGCCCGGGCGCGCTCTTCGGCGTCGGCGATGATCCCCGCCTCGGCGGGCTTGCCCGTGCCCGTTACGACGGCCTTGCTGCGCTTCTTCGGCTTCGCTTTCGCCTTCACGCCGCGCGTGGATTTTTGCGTGGCCATCTCTCAGCGGATCCGTACGGTCATGTGCTACCTTCCTCTCGTGAAGCGCGCGTGCGCGCCGGTAATACTAGCCCCCACCCACCGTCGTCGCGAGTGTACTCGCAGCCGCACTCGACTGCATGCCGCTGATTCTCCTCGTCGCCGACGGTGCTCGCTTCGACACGATCGATGCGGCGACCCGCGACGCGTCGCGCAGCGGCGTGCCGGCGGCGCTCCCTGCCCTCGCGCGACTCCGCGCCGAGGGCGCGCTGTATCGCGTCGCCACGGCGTTCCCGTCGGTCACCGGAATCGCCTACGCGCCCTTTCTCACCGGCCGCTTCCCTGGCCCCGCCGGACTTCCGGGCCTTCGATGGTTCGACCGCTCGCATACGCGCTGTCGTCGCTACCCGTACGCCCGCAGCTACCTCGGCGCCGAGATGCGGCATTTGGACGGCGACCTCGACGCGTCGCATCCAACGCTGTTCGAGCTCGCGCCATCGCGCTTCAACGCGATGAGCATGCTCGGCCGCGGCACCGACCGCCGCGAGCGCATCGGCCGCGACGTGCGCACGCTGGCTCGTGCGGCACGCACGCACTGGAGCGGCGACGTTGCCGGCTGGATCGCGCTCGACGAGCACGTCGCGCGCGCGTCGACGCGCCACATCATCGCACGGCGCCCCGAGTTCGCGTGCGTCGCGATGCTCGGGCTCGACAAGGCGTCGCACTCGGAGGGGCACGATTCGGCGCTCGCCGGGCGCGCGCTCGCGACCATCGATGCCGCGGCCGCGGAGCTGCGCGATGCGCTCGAGCGCGCGGGACGATGGGAGGAGACGGAGCTCTGGAT
>DATCPC010000224.1:0-5673 GCA_036564355.1 Gemmatimonadaceae bacterium
GCTCACGGGGCAGCGCGTCGGGGCGAACTTTTTCCGCGCGCTCGGACTTTCCCCGTTGGTTGGTCGCGACTTTCAGGAGAGCGACGATCGCGCGCACGGCCCGCACGTCGTCATTCTCAGCAATGCGCTGTGGCAACGTCGGTTCGCCGGCGATCGCGCGATCATCGGGCAGAACATCCGGCTCGACGACGTTGGGTACGTCGTCATCGGCGTGATGGCGCGCGACTTCGAGAATGTCCTCGCGCCGGCGGCGGAGGTGTGGGCTCCGCTGCAGTACGAACAGGTCTTCGGCACGCAGAGCCGGGAATGGGGACATCACCTGCGCGTGGTCGCGCGCATGCTGCCGGGCGTCGGCATCGATCGCGCGAGAGCCGAGCTGAATCGCATCGCGCGCACGCCGGTGCCGGAATTCACGCGCGTTCCCTGGGCATCGCTCGACAGCGGGCTGGTCGTGAGCTCCCTGCAGTCGGACGTGACTCGGGCCATCCGGCCGGCGCTGATCGCGGTGCTCGTGGGAGTGCTGCTCCTGCTCGCCATCGTGTGCGTCAACGTCACGAACCTCATGCTCGCCCGTGGCGCGCAGCGGCGCGGCGAGCTCGCGATGCGAGCCGCGCTCGGCGCGGGGCGAACGCGGCTCGCCCGGCAGCTGCTCACCGAGAGCGTCGCGCTTGCGCTCATCGGCGGGGTGATCGGCATGTTCGTGGCCGAATTCGGAGTGCTGGGCATCGTGGCGCTGAGACCGCCGGAGCTTCCGCGCCTCGGAGTCATCCGCGTGGACGCCGCCGTTCTCGCCTTCGGGTTCGTCGTCACGACGATCATCGGCATCGTCGTGGGAATGCTCCCGGCACTCGGCGCGACACGGCACGACCTGCACACCGGAACGCAGGAGAGCTCAGCGCGAAGCACGCAGGGCCACCAGCGAACGCGCGGCGCGCTCGTCGTTGCGGAGGTCGCGCTGGCGCTCGTGCTCCTGGTGAGCGCGGGGCTTCTGCTTCAGAGCATCGAGCGCGTCTTCGCTGTGAACGTCGGCTTCGATGCGTCGCGACTCCTCACGATGCAGGTGCAGGAAACCGGTTCCCAGTTTCAGGCAGACAGCACCGCGGCCGCGCGGGTCGACAGCGCCCGCTACCGTTTCTATTCCGAGGCGCTCGATGCCGTGCGAGAAGTTCCGGGCGTGACGGCGGCGTCGTCCACCAGCCTGCTGCCGCTCAGCGGCAACATCGATACCTACGGCGTTCACTTCGAGAGTGATCCCGACCCGAAGGACGATGGAGCCGCGCTTCGCTATGCGGTGACGCCAGGCTACTTCAGCGCGATGCACATTCCGCTGCGGCGCGGCCGCCTGCTCGACGCAAGCGACGGTCCGGGAGCGCCGAGGGCGGTGGTGATCAGCGAATCGTTCGCGGCTCGCAAGTTCCCGCGGCAGGACCCGCTCGGCAAACGGCTTCGCTTTGGCCCCGAGGATGGCGACTGGTACTCCATCGTCGGCGTGGCCGGCGACGTGAAGCAGTCCTCGCTCCAGACCGGCGAGAGCGATGCGCTATACGTTGTGCCCACGCAGTGGCATTGGGTGGACAACGCGATGTCGCTCGTCGCGCGCGCGCGCGGAGACGCGGCCGCTCTCGCGCCGGCGATCCGGAGCGCCCTCTGGTCGGTGAACAAGGACATCCCGATCACTCGAATCGCGACGATGCCGGAGCTCGTCGATCGTTCGGTGTCCGACCGCCACTTCACGCTGATTCTGTTCGAAGCGTTCGGGCTCTCCGCCTTGTTGCTCGCCGCAATCGGGATCTACGGGGTACTCGCGGGAAGCGTGACGGAGCGCACCCGTGAGATCGGCGTGCGCACCGCGCTCGGCGCCTCGTCCGCCAGCATCGTCGGAATGGTACTTCGCGTCGGGATGACGCTCACGGCGATCGGCGTGGTTGCGGGGCTGATCGCTGCGGGACTCGCAAGCCGAGTCGTGGTGTCGATGCTGTTCGGCATTTCGCGTCTCGATCCCGCGACATACCTGTTCGTGGCCGCGCTTCTCTGTGTGGTCTCCGCGATCGCGTGCAGCGTTCCGGCGGTGCGGGCTGCGCGCGTCGATCCTGCGGGCACGCTGAAGGCGATGTGACGGCCATTTCACGACGCTGGTAGTCGCCCGGGGCTACGGTTTCTGCTGTGGATTCCAGGTGTGTGTCTCATCCCTCGCCTCACGCAGCCACGCGTAGAGTGCGTCGTAGATCACGAAGCCGTGGCGCAACTGTTCATGATCGTCGGCGTACAGGCGGGACAAGCCGAGCGAGATGGCGAGGAGGCCGGCGCACTGCGGTGCGAGGTCGAGCTTCGCCGTGTCCGCACCCCGCACGATCACGGCGAGCGACAGGAGCGCTGGATCATCGAGAGCGTAGCGCTTGAGCAGCGCGTCGAAGCTGCAGAGCGGCCCATCGTGCGACAGCTCGACTCCCTCGACATCGAACGGAATCGCATCCGCTTCAGCCGCGAGTCGCAGCACATCGCTTGGCGGCGCGAAAAGAAACTCCGGCTCACGGTCGATGAAACGCGCAATCAGCCATGGACAGGCGACGCGGTCGATCTTCGGACGTGCTCGGGTAATCCACTTCATCGATACCTCCTGTGCAACACACCCTCAATGTCTGATCACCGGAAGACATCGCCGGCGCTGGCAGCGGCGATGATGGCGACCGGAAGCGGCACGCCCGCAGCGTCAGGCACGTCGCTTCCGGAAGGACGCATGGAGATCATCGAACAGCGCGATGCCTCGTTCGATGCGCACCGCATCGTCGTCATGCGCGTCGACGATTCCGCGAATCAGGCTCGCGATGCCCGCCGTCTCGGCCCGGCCAAAGCGCTCGTCCTTGCAATCGATGTCGTGAACGATCTCGCCAATCACCGTGATGGCGCGCTCGCCGATGCCAAACCTCCTGGACAACGTCTGAAACGTGCACTCCTCGCCAACGTGTGTGTATTCCGCCTCGAACATGTCGAAGCGGAGCTCCGATGCATCCGGTTTGTAGCCGCGCGACGCAACGAACTTGAAGTGCGCCTCGCGATCGATGAACCGGCGAATGAGCCACGCGCTCGCAATCCGATCGACATGGACATCTCTCCGCGTCACCCACGTCTGCCCCGCCTCGACCTTCTCCGCGCCAACTCGGCGCTCCGAATCGGCATCGATCGTCTCACCCCGCTCCGTCTCGAGCATTGCCTCCACCTCCTCATCCGATAGTCCTTCCACGAACGTCGCTTCCGCGATGATCGCGCTGCCGCCCTCCGCCTCGATCTCTACGCGAAGCCAATGAAAGTCCTCCAGGGCCTCGCTCGTATTGGGGAGGAGGTACACCGTGCGTTTGACCGGCACCGCGCCAATCCCCTTGAGACGCCTTCGCACCTTGACGCGCAGATAGTCGGGCTTGGGAGGCAATTGATGGATCAAGAGCAGCCACCGAGAGGTGACCGGCCCCCCTTGCCTCGATGATGTCAATGAATCATTCATTGATTCAACTGTATCATCACTCTTTTTCCGCGTCAAGGGTGTCTTCCGTGAGCGAGCCCACCCGCCCGTTCACACGATCCGACGTCGAACGACTCCTCGATGTCCCCTCGTGCATCTCCGCTGTGGAAAATGCCTTTCGGTTGCGAGGCAACGGTGCGGCGTCGCCGAGTGCCGTGCTGGGGGTGCACGTCGACCGCGGAAGCTTTCACGCCAAGGCGGCGTACCTCGAGCTTTCGCGTCCGTACTTCGCGGTGAAGGTCAACGCCAACTTTCCGGGCAATCCCGCCGCGCACTCGATGCCCACCATTCAGGGCGTGCTGGTGTTATTCGATGCGACCCTTGGCGTGCCGCTCGCCGTCATGGATTCCGTTGCGATCACGGCACTCCGGACTGCGGCGGCCACCGCGGTCGCGGCCGATCACCTGGCGCACCGCGGCGCTCAGATCGCGACATTCATTGGCTGCGGCGTGCAGGCGCGGGCGCACGTTGCGGCGATCGCCGCGATACGTGCGCTGCGACAGGTGTATGTGTTCGATGTCGATGAAGAAAGAGCGTCGCGATTCGCGAGGGAGCTGCGCTCGCAGTACGCGTTTCCCGTGACCGTGGCGCCTGCCCTTCGCGACGCGACACGGGCTAGCGAGATCATCGTGACGGCGACGCCGGCCACCCAGCCCTTTCTTGGAGTCGATGACGTATCCCCAGGCGCGTTCGTCGCGGCCGTTGGCGCCGACAACGAGCACAAGCGGGAGCTCGAGCTGTCGCTGCTACGCCGCGCTGCGATCGTCGTCGACGATACGGAACAGTGCGCAACCATCGGCGATCTCCATCACGCGATCGAGGCGAGCGTGCTCACGCGGGATGACGTGCGCGCCACGCTCGCGGAGGTCGTCGCCGGAGCAAAACCGGGACGACTGCGCGACGATGAGATTGTCGTGTTCGACAGCACCGGCGTCGCCATCGAGGATGTCGCCGCGGCGTCGATCGTGTTTGAACGTGCGGCGCAAAGTGGCGCGGGACTCGCGATTCAACTGCGAGAATGAGCGGCTCGCGCGCTATTTCGGGACGAACCCGTACGACTTCAACTTGTCCGCCGACATCGTGATGACGTCGACGTGCAGGGTGATGGGCGTGAGCGGCTTGTTCGTGGAATCCTTTGGCACCGAAACTATCGATTCGACGATGTCCATTCCCTTGAAGACCTGCCCATACACCGTGTAGTGGTTGTCGAGCCGCGCGAGACCGTCCTTGTTCGCGACGATATAGAACTGGCAGCCGGCGGAGAGTTGGCCCGGGTTGTTGTCCCGCCCCGCGCCGACCGCGCCGTACACGTGCTTGAGGCTGTCGTTGAACTCCGGCGCGAGCAGGTACGGCGAACCGGAGAATCCCTCGGGAGTATCCGGGCAGCCGCCCTGCGCAACGAAGTTCTTGATGACGCGATTGAAGGTGAGCGAATCCCAGTAGTGACTCGCCGCCAGCTTGACGAAGCTCTCCTTGTGATGCGGCGTCTGATCGTAGAGGAAGAAGAGGATCTCCCCCATGGGCGTCCGAATGCGGCCCACCTGATAGGACTTGCCCGCGAACGCGGCGGTGGTAGCGAGGGTGACGGCGAGTAGTGCAGCGGAGAGAAGTCGGCGCACGATGGGAAACTCGAAGAGGGGTTTGCGGGCGCGGGCGTGCACGCACCGGTGGTTGCGGCTGAGATGCAATTACTGGATATGACGCGGGCTTCGCAAGCGTGGCCGACGGGCGGGCGGTGCGGCCGCTACCCGGCCTTCATCACGTCCATTGGCTCGAGACGGGACGCGCGCCGCGCCGGCACATAGCTCGCCAACAGCGCAACCCCGCTCAGCAGAACGAGCACGCCGCCGAACGCGATCGGATCGGTGGCGCTCACGGAGTAGAGCAGCGCCTTGAGCACGCGAGTCGTGGCGAAGGCGGCGAGCCCGCCCAGCATTGCGCCCATCAACGCGAGCGCGATCCCCTGCCCCACGACCAGCCGCTCGATGTCCGATGCGCGCGCGCCGAGCGCCACGCGAATGCTGATCTCACGCTTCCGCTGCGCCACGAGATACGAGATCACGCTGTATACACCGAGGGTGGCGAGCAGCAGCGCGACGCCTCCGAACACGCCGACGAGCAGCAGCATGAATCGCCGGCTCGCGACGGAATGCGCG
>DATCPC010000231.1:0-15663 GCA_036564355.1 Gemmatimonadaceae bacterium
TTTGCGATCGACCTCCGAGACCGCGCTCCGAACCTTCGAGGCCGAGATTCGGGCGGCGGCAAACTCGGCGCTCCACGAGGAGAATCTGCGAGGCACCCGCGGCGCGGCCCCGCTCACACTCGCGATCTCCGTGATTGGCGATCGTCCGAGCGGCGAAACCGATCGCTCGCTCCCGCTCGTCGCCGCGGCGATCGAGGCCACGCATCTCATTGGACGCGACCCCGATCTCGCGACGGCATCCACCGACGCCAATGTCCCGATCAGCCGCGGCATTCCCGCGATCGCGATCGGTGCGGGCGGCCGCGGCGGGGAGGCTCACACCGTGGCCGAGTGGTTCGAGAACAGCGCGGGGCACCTGGGCGTCGTGCGAGCGCTCGCGATCGTCATCGCGACCGCGCGACTCGCGCTGTAGCCTCCGACTGCGCGGTCGCGCGAGTCAGCCGTCGCCGGCGTGTACCTCGGACTGGTCGCCCACCGTCACCTGCCCCTTCACGCCCTCGAGCACGACCTCATCGCCCACGAGCGATCCCGTGAGCGAGCAGTCGATGATCTTCGACTTGCTCCCAACGATCGTGTCGCGCAGCGTGGACCGCTCGATCAGAGCGCCGGCGTGAATCGAGACGTTCGGCCCGACGGTCGCATCGGTGAGTACGACGCCGTCCTCGATGTACACCGGATCGATGATCGTCGACCCCGCCGGCACCTGCGCCGGACGACGGGCCCGCCCGCGCTCCAGCATCGCGCGATTGGTGTCGAGCAGCGTGTCCAGCTTCCCCGCGTCGTACCATCCTTCCACATCCACGACCTTGATGCGCGCGCCATGGTCGATCATGTACTGGAAGGCGTCGGTGAGATAGTACTCGCCTCTGTTCGAGGGCTGCCTCAAGACGTACGAGATGCCCTCGTAGAGCAGCTTCCAGTTCCGGATGTAGTACAGCCCGATGTTGGCGCGCTTCGAGATCGGCGTGCTCGGCTTCTCGATGATCTTCGTCATGAAGCCCTCCGGATTCGTGACGACGACGCCGAATCGCTGGTAGTCTTCGACCTCCTTCACCCAAATGATCCCGTCGGCGTCGGTCGACTGCACGAGCGAGAGATCCGCATCGAACACCGTGTCGACGAAGATGATGAGCACCGGCTGATCCACGTACGGTCGCGCCAGGTCCACCGCCGTCGCCGTGCCGTTCTGCACCGTCTGTTCGACGAACACCGCGGGGAAGTCGTATTCCTTGCGCGCGAATTCCTCGACCTTCTCCTTGAGATGGCCGGTGATGTAGACGATCTGCTCGATTCCGCCGAGCGACTTGAGATCGTCGAGGAGATACGAGATGACCGGCTTGCCGGCGACCTTGAGCATCGGCTTCGGCGTGAGATGCGTGTGTGGCCGAAGGCGCGTTCCCTTCCCCGCGAGCGGAATGATCACCTTCATGGAGCGCTCGTTCCTTCGCGACCGTAGCGATCCGTGAGGCGGACCACGTCGTCGAGCTCAGGGGTGGATGCCTCGAGAACATCGCAGTCGGTGACCGCTTCCATGTAGTGGATGGTATGAGGAGTGATGCGAAAGGCGTCGCCGACGCGAAGGTGCATGTCTGTCATCGTCTCTCCGGATTTCACCCAGTATTTGAGCTCGCCAGCGAGCAGGTACACCGTTTCATCCTTTCGCTCGTGATACTGCACCGACAGCGCGTGACCGGCGAGAATGTGCAGAATCTTGCCGACGTAGCGATCGGTGTGTGCCCAGATGATCTCGTGTCCCCATGGCTTGGGCACGCGGGTCACTTCCGTTGGGCCCGACTTGGGCGGACTGGTCATCGCGATTGGATTCGGGTCGGAAGAGGTATTCGGCAACCGTTATCTAACAGAGCGCAACGAACGCTCACCAGAGGTCAGCGAAGGAAAACGTCCAGCGGAATTTCACGCGATCGTCTCCCGCGTTGGCGCCGGGCGCGAACGAGGGATCGCGAACGTAGAGCGGCACATCGACGCGAAGCGTCACCGGGCGATCCCACAGCTGATCGTGCGCCAGCACGCCGACTCCCGCATCTGCAAAAGTGCGACCGTCGGAGGCGCCGGGCAGCTTGCCCCACGCGGCATCGCCGAACGCGTCGAGCTGCACCGACGGAATCATCGACGCAGGCTTCGCCCGCACGATGCTCGCCGAGAGCTCGCCGTTGATCGCCGCCACCTTGCGAACCAGGACGAGCGGCGAGTAGCCACGCAGTCCGGCGCCACCGGGGATCACGTAGTGCACATCGGAACGCGCGAAGAGCGCGTCTCGCCCGCGCACGAAGTCATCGGTGTACGTGTCCGTCGCATCGAGCGACGCCAGCCCGATCGACCGCTGGAGCGGCGCGTCGCTGCTCGCGCCTGCGAAGAGCCGGAGCTTGTGCGTCCACACATCGCCCGAGCCGAAGCTCCCGGTCTGCGCGACTTCGCCCTCCACACGCTCGAAAGCGTGAGTCGTGCCACCGCCGATCTCGCGCGAGAGCCCCGCGAATCCCTTCACCCGCGCGCTCACCGACGCGGGCAGGCGCGAGCGCCACGTCAGCTCCGCGTTCGCGTCGTACACGCTCTCTGGCTGCCACCGGCTGAAGTCCATCCAGCGATCGTCGTACGGGATCGTCGCGTCGAAGCCGAACTTGAGATGCTCCTGCGGCCCATTCGAGTAGAGAAACGGGCTCAGATTCCAATCCTTCTTCAGTTCCACCTTCGTGATGCCATCGAGCGCCCAGACGCCCGCGCTCACACCAACCAGCGGCCGGGCGATGAACGGAAGCTGCGGATTGGAGAACGTGAGCCACCCCATGGCGTGCTCCGCGCCGTTCGCCCCGTTGGGCACCTGCGACGACACCGCGATGCCAAACTCGCGCTTGTCCCACGCGACGTCGCCCGTCGACGCGTAGTTCGACCGGAATCGCACCGCCCCGGTGAATCCGCCCGGGCCCGTGTACCAGGCCTTGGGCCCGATCGCCACGAGCTGTCGGTCGCGATCGGTCTGGGCGAGGAATGGCCAGTCGGGCACGTACATCGTCGCGCGTCCATCCAGCGGCGCAAGACCGCCGGAGACGTTGTTTCGCCGGTCCCAATCCTCGGTGGAGTTGAGCGGATCGACTCGCACATCCGTCGGCTTGGCGGCGGTTCGAATCTCCACCCACTGCTCGTCGCGCATCGGATCGGCGCGCGCGATGGTCCATCCGCTATCCGTGCGCGCGCCAACCGGCATGGCGTGCCGATACTCTCCCCGCCTCAGGATGCGGGCGCGCGTCAGCCAGCCATCGCCATCGCGCTTCGTATCGACATCCTCGAGCGCGTACTCGATGAGTCCCGTGTGATGCACCCACTGCGCGAAGAACCATCCGAGGTCGCGCGCCGACACCCGTTCCGCGCTCGCTCGCATCGCCAGCTCGTCGACGTGCCTGAACTTCCAGCGCGCGTAATAGTCGTGGAGAAACGCGGTGAACGCACTGTCTCCGATCATGTCGCGAAGCATCCCGTACATCTGGTCGGCGCGCGAATACACGGCGGCCTGGTAGACGTTGAACTCGTTGAACGTGCCCGACGCGGGCTCGGGCGCCTGCGCGCGGCCGAGCAGGTCCATGTCGAGCAGCTGCATGCTTCCCCGGTCGGCCGCGGACATTACGTGCGCGTGCGCCCGATAGCCACTCGACGGCGGCGTCCCCATCTGCGGCGCGCCCTCCGCGATGTCCTGCGGCGTCGCGCGAATCCGCCACTCGCTCTGATAGCTCGTGAGCCCCTCATCGAGCCACCCCTCGCGCCACTCGTTGTTCGCCAGCATCCCGTAGCTGTAGATGTGCCCGACCTCGTGCGACACCGTCCCCTCCGATGGATTCCCGTACATCGCCATCATCGGAAACTCCGTCGCCCCCGGATCGAGCCGGATGATCCCGGTGAGCTGCGGGTACGCGTACGACCCGTAGATCTTCTCGAGAAATTCGAGCGCGTGCTCGTTCCAGGTGACGAACGTCCCGTGTCCCAGCTTCGCGATCAGCGCCGGCGAGATCAGAACGTGGATCGGGATCGCGCCGCGATACAGCCCGCCCTCGTACTTGAAGTCCGGATCGGTCGCCCATCCGAAGTGGTGCACATCGCGCGCGTAGAACCGCACGGCCTTCTTCCCGGCCGGCAGTGATGGAAGTGTCGTGTCCACGGCACCGTACGTCTCGCGCGCGAGATGCACCTCGCCCCACACCTTCGCCTTTTCCCACCCGGGATCGCCGGCCACCGGAATTCCCGTCGCGCCTACGACCTGATCGCTCGCGAGTATCAGCGTGACGTCGAACGTTCCGAACTCGCCGTACATCTCGCCGTTCGGAATGAACGGCTGCGCCTCCCATCCGCCGCGATCGTACACCGCGACCTTCGGGTACCACTGCGAGAAATCGTAGTGCCGCCCCTTTCGCCCCTGCCTGCGGTACACGGTCGCGGACGGCCGCGCATCCCACGCGAATTCGACGACTGCCGAGTCGCCGGGCGCGAGGGCTTTCGGCAGGACGAAGCGCGCGATCGTGCTGTCGGGCGCGAACGGATATGTCACCGTCACCGCATCGCCGTTTACTCGAGGCGTGGCAGTAAATCTCTCATACCCGTAGTTCGGCTCCTTCAACCTCTGAAACCGCACCCGTCCCTCGCGCTCGTCAGCCGCGCTCCACCGCGAGCCCGGCCGAAACGCGTTCAACAGCTGCTGCACGCGCATCTCGCGAAGCGTGTCCGGCGAGTGATTCACATAGGTGAGAGTCGCCTTCCCGTGCAGCACCTGCTCGGCCTCGTCGAGCTCCGCCGTGACACGGTAGTCGGCCCGCTGCTGCCAGTAGCCCACCGTGTCTCCGCCCGGCGGCGACACGGTCTGCGTCACGCCCTGTTGCAGCGCGAAGATCAGCGGAAGAATGGCGATCATTGGGAGGGATGAAAACACGAACGCGGCGCCCGTGAAAGGGCGCCGCGCGGTGCAATCGGGCTATCGAGTAGTGCCGCGACGCTCAGCTCGCACGGCCCAGCATGTGGTTGCGAAGGTTCTCGAGCCGGCGCGCGAGCGATCCGTCCATCACCGTGTCGCCCACGCGCGCGATGACGCCGCCGAGGATCTCGGGCTTCACGACGAAGTGCGGGACGACGCGTTTGCCCGTGATCGTGCCGAGCTGCTTCTCGACGCTCGCTCGCATCGCATCGTTCGGCTCGATCGAGATCGTCACGCGCGCGTGCACGCGCCCCTGAATCTCGTCCACCAGCAACGCGTACTCGCTCGCGATCTGCGGAATCAGGTGCTGGCGGCGATTGGCGATCACCGCTCCGAGAAAGCGAACGAAGAGCCTTGGGAGCCGGTCCTGAAACGCCCTGGTGATGATCTCGACCTTCGCCTTCGCACTCACCTTGGGCGAGGCGAGAAAATTCGCGACGCGCGGGTCGCCCTCGATCGACTCCGCAATCTGGGTGATCGTCGTCCCCCAGCCATCCAGGTCGCCCGCGCGCTCCGCTAGCGAGACCAGCGCTTCGGCGTAGTTCCGGGCGATCGTCGGCTCTCGCATTAGCGCTTCGCTCCCACCGGGGCGATCGACGCGAGGAAGTTCTCGACTATGGCGCGGTTCGATTCGACGTCGAGGTTGCGCTCGATCACCTTGCTCGCGGCGCGGACCGCGAGCTCGACCGTCTGCTTCCGCAGCTCGGCCATCGCGCGTTCCCTCTCGGCGACGATCTCGGCGCGAGCGCGCTCGAGCATCGACTGCTGCTCCTTGTGCGCCTGCTCGATGATGTCTGCACGCACCTTTTCTGCGGTGGCGCGCGCGTCGGTCATCATCTTCTGCACTTCGTCGCGCGTGGCATCGATGATCTTCTTGTGCTCGGCGAGCAGCGCGGCGGCCTCTTCGCGATCCTTCTTCGCGGCGGCGATCGCATCTTCGAGCGCCTTTTCGCGCGCCTGGACGGCCTCGAGAATCTTCGGATACGCGTATCTCGAGAGGATGAACAGCAGGATCGCGAAGATGAGAAGCGTCCAGACCATCAGTCCGCCGCTCGGCGTCAGCAACCCGCCCTTGGGGGCAGCGGCTTCCTGCCCCGCGAGCGGAAACGCGGCGGCGATGGATGCTACGAGAGCGGTCAGCAGGTTGCGCATGGAGATTCTGGCAAATGGTGACGATGGCGCGCCACGCCCCGGGGCGTAGCGGCCGATCGATTGCTTCTAGAAGTTGAACTTGCTCTGAATGACGAAGGCGACGACGATCGCGAACAGCGTCGCGCCCTCGATCAGCGCCGCGAGAATCAACCCCGCGGTCTGGATCTGTCCCGCGCGCTCCGGCTGGCGAGCCATCGCCTCGGCGGACTGTCCACCGATGAGGCCGATGCCCAGGCCTGCGCCGATGACTGCGATACCAGCGCCGACCCCGGCGCCGCCCATCGCCCACGCGGCGGAATACTCCTTCGTGTACCCAGCTGCGGCTTGCAACATTGGAAGAAAAGCGTGCATGTCGGACTCCGATAGAACGTGATTCCTGCTACCTCGCGCCCTGTGGAACCAGGCGCTGCTCGTCAACGAGGCCCGGGCCCCAACGAGCTTCCCCGGTCGCTCGACCGGGTACGCCGCCGCACGCGACGCACTGCGCGCAGGCGAATTCGACCGATGACAGTTGCTACTAGTGCGCGCCCTCGCGGATCAGACCGATGAATACGCTGGAGAGCAGCGTGAAGATGTATGCCTGCAGAAGCGCCACGAACAGCTCCAGCATGCTGATCGCCACGCCCATTAGGAGTGGAGGGAGTACTATCCAGTAGCTGCCGAAGGTGAAGATCAGGCTGATGAGAGCAAGCAACACGACGTGCCCCGCCGTCATGTTCGCGAACAAACGGATCGCGAGCGCGAACGGCTTCGTGAACTTTCCGATGATCTCGATCGGCGTCATGATGACCGTCATTGGGAGCTTGATCGCTAGCGACTGATCCGGCGGCCAATAAATGATCGTCCGCCAGTAATTCCTCCCGAGCGCCCTCATTCCCGCTATCTCGATCACGAAAAACGTCGTGATGGCGAGCGTCGCGGTGACCGAGATGTTGCCGGTGGCGGTCGAGCCGTAGGGGATGAGGCCGAGCAGATTCGCGAAGAGGATGAAGAAGAACAGCGTCATCGCGAACGGAACGAATGCGTCGCCATGGTGCCCGACGTTCGGAAGGACGACCTCGTTCCGGATGAACAGGACGATCGATTCGACTGCGCCCGCGAACCCCCTGGCGTGCCCCTTGTGCGCCGTCTGGCGCTGGTTGCTCACGGCCGCGGGAATCATCACCGCCAAGCAGAGAAGCGCGGCCAGCAGGAGCATGATGACGTGCTTTGTCGGCGACATGTCGAGCTCGATCCCGCCGATGTGCACAGGCGCCCACCGTGGCAGCTGCACCTCGCCGATGAACGGCAGCTCCATCTCGTGCGAATCGGTGATGTGCGGCGTGATGATGTCGACGCTCTGCGCGGGCCCCGAAACCACGCGATCGCCCAGCGGTCCAAACGTCGACTTCTTCTCCTGGGCCGCGAGGGGCACGGCGAGCAGAAGGAACAGGGAGAGCAGGAGCGGTCCCAATCTCATGGCTTGAGCAGCACCGGTTCGATCAAAGTGGATACGAAGAAAAAGGCAGCGATGCTCACGAGCGCGGCGGAGACTGGCAATCCGAGCACCTTCACGCCGGCGAACGCATAGATCACGAGTACGACAAATCGAATCAACATTCCCAGCCCCCATCCTGCGATCACGTTCGTCGCCGCGAATGCGCGCGCGATCGTGAACGATGAAAGCTGTACCACGTAGGCGATGACTGCGCTGATTTCGATCGCCCGACGATCACCGGCCGTTGGGAACACGAGCGTCAGCAGCCACGCGGCTCCCGCAATCAGCGCCAGCGATACGAGCGCGAAGATCGCGAACTTCTTCAACCATCCTCTCTGTCGCGACTCGCAGCCATGATGCGACGGTAGAAGCTGTAGAAGCCCGCAGCGGCGCCCACGAACACTCCGATCATCAGCAGCCAGGGCGCCGTTCCCAACTTTGCGTCGAGCCACTTCCCGGTGTACAGGAAGAGGAGAATCGAAACGACGAACTGAGCACCGGCACCGGCGAACGATGCCGGCGATGGACCCTCGCGCCGATCGCGCCCCGAAAGCTTGTCGTCAGCCATTTCGCGAGGTGAATTTACCCGCTTGTGAAATTTTTCGCAAGGAATTCAAGGGGGTGCCGAATGCACCCCGTATGAAGGGTGCTCAACATGAAAGTCCTTCAATCTTCGACACTTACGGTTGCGGAAACAGTTGCCCCCTCGTCGTTCCGATAATATCTTGGCTCGCGTCACTCAGGCGACCCTGCCCGCCCACGCCTTTCGTTCAGCAGACAAAAAATGATGCGCCGCTCGATCTCCTGGATCCTCTGTATTGCCGCCATCGCGCTCGCCTGCGGCCCGCACGCGCGACACGGGGACGGGGATGCCCACGCCAGTGTGCCAAGCGCGCACCAACCCGAAGAACACCCCCTCAGCGACACCTCGCTAGCGGCCTCGGCGAAGGTCGCGGTCGGAAAGACGGTCGAGCTCGCGCTCCAGGTGACGAACCTCGCGCCCCACACGGTCGAAGTGAACTTCCCCAGCGGCCAGACCCACGAGTTCGTGATTCTCGATTCGACGGGCGCCGAAGTGTGGCGATGGAGCACCGGGCGCATGTTCACGCAGGCGCTGCAGAATCGCGAGGTCGACGCGGATCAGACGCTCTCGTTCCGCGAGAAGTGGGACGCGCGCGGGCACCGCGGCAAGTACACCGCGCTCGCGACGCTCAAGAGCAGCAATCATCCAGTGGAAGAGCGAGTCGAGTTCGTTCTCCCGTAACCGATCCGCGCGCGGCGCGCGCGGCAATTCCTCAGTTCCCCTTCTCGAACAGAAGCGAGAATGAGGCTCTGTCGGAATCGACAAAGCCGCCGGGAAGGGACACCGTGAAGCTGCTGTCCGACTTCGCGCTCGCGCTGTAGGTCGCACCACCGAGCATGGTCGACGTGAAGTTCAGCGTCGATCCAGACTGCGTGTACGTTCCCGCGTCGGTGATGACAGTGCTCGCATTGCCGTCTTCCGTTCCCGTCCCCGCTACCGCGTATGTGTTGTTGCCGTTCAGCGTCGCAGTGACCGAATTGATCACGATGATGTGATCGCGCTGCTCGGGCACCAGAAACGGAAGGGGCGATTCATCCACCGAGTGTAGGGAATAAGTGCCCGGCACGTTCTTCGGACCCGTCGGACTGTCGCTGCCGCAAGCGGACGCGAAAACGAGCGAGGCACCGAGCGCCAGCGCGAGCATCGTTCGCGCACGGCGGGAGCGCGATGAAAACGGAGAGACCAGCGTCATTGATACCTCTCGAGTCTTGATCAAAGGCTCCACGGGAACCCGAGGAAGGTGCCCCCTCCCTACACGGCACGTGCCCTTCTCGTTCCCGCGCCGCATCCGTCGCTAGGGTGCTCTGGAAAAAACCATGTCGAACATCGGATCCGAGGAGCTGATGAACTCGCCCGGGACAGACGCCCGAAAGATGCTTCCGTCCAGCGCCGCGATGTAGTCCCGGTTGAATGTCGTGCTGTGGAAGGTGAAGGTGGAGCTCGTGATCGACCACTCCCCGGCATCCGATCCGACAGTCGCCGCCGCGCCATCCGATGTGCCCGTGAACTTGACCGTGTACGTGTTGTCGGAGTGGAGGCTCGCGATGGCCGAGGTGATGACGATATCGTGCGAAGCGTTCGGGACGGTATACGGCAGCGTGGTATCGCGCACGGTCTGCAGCGACCATTGCTGATCGAGATTCAGAAGATCGCTGCCGCCGCACGAGGCGAGCAGCACAGCAAGGAGCGCAGACGCGAACATCGACGGCGCAAAGCGTGACATCGTACGGGACATGGCTGTTCCTCCATTGATGCGGACACTGTAACATCATCGCTCGCGCGAGATCGGATGTGAGACCGAAACGGTGTCACTCGTCTCCGGCAAACGCAACTGCAGAGCGCCGTGCGAGTGGCGCGAAGCGGGTGCACTCCCCTTCGCCTACCATGCAACGCCCGTTAGCTTCGCACAAGATTCCTTTCGGACACCCACTCGCAAGTGCAATGACCAACGCGACTTCCGGCACCGACGACCTCGTACTTCTCGACGATCTCGCGCGCGCGCACAAACAGCTCATCGCGCAGATCGGGCGGCGCATCGTCGGCCAGCACGCCGTAGTGGACAACATCGTCGCAGCATTGTTGAGCGGCGGACACGCGCTCCTCGTCGGCGTGCCCGGGCTCGCCAAGACGCTGCTCGTGCGCACCGTGGCCGAGGCGCTCGACCTCACGTTTTCGCGCGTCCAGTTCACGCCGGATCTGATGCCGAGCGACATCACCGGCACCGAGATGCTCGAAGAGGATCACGCGACCGGAAAGCGCAGCTTCAAGTACGTGCGCGGACCCATCTTTGCGAACGCCGTTCTCGCGGACGAGATCAATCGTGCGCCGCCGAAGACGCAGGCTGCACTGCTGCAGGCGATGCAGGAGCACGCCGTGACGGCCTCTGGGCAGACGCACGCGCTCCCCGAGCCGTTCTTCGTGCTCGCGACGCAGAACCCGATCGAGCAGGAGGGAACGTATCCGCTTCCGGAGGCGCAGCTCGACCGCTTCATGTTCGAGCTCCACGTCGGCTACCCCAGCCTCGATGAAGAGGAGCGCATCGTGTCGACGACCACGGGCGACGACACGTTGACGATCACACCGGTGCTCAGCGCGGCGCAGCTCGCAAAGCTCCAGCATCTCGTGCGGCGGCTTCCGGCGCCGCCCACTGTGGTGCGCTACGCCGTGAAGCTCGCGCGCTCCACGCGGCCCGACACGCCCGAGGCAACCGTGGATGTTCGCAAGTACGTGAGCTGGGGCGCCGGCCCCCGCGCGTCGCAGTACCTGGTGCTCGGCGCCAAGGCGAAGGCGGCGATGGACGGCCGCTCCGTTCCCGATCTCGACGACGTGCGCTCGATCGCGGACTCGGTGCTGAGGCATCGCGTGGTGCTCAACTTCCAGGGCGAGGCCGAGGGGCTGAGCGTCAGCAAGTTGATTCGCCTCGAGGAGTAGCTCGCACTACCGCGCGCTCCTGCGATCACGAACTCTGAATGAGTCCGATGACGTTGCCGTCCGCATCTCGCTTCGCTCGAGCTCCAGATTCTACGCGAGTGACGAAGGCGGTCGAGCCTAGCTCTCGCCCGCCATGAGATGCACTTCCGTCGTCAGCCAGCGCTTCCACCACGGCGCATGCTCCTCGGCCGCCATCGCCTTCCCTGCCGCGACGCGCCACGCATCGCGCATCGCCGTCGCATCCGCGAAGCGATCCTCCGGCGCCGCTGCGAGTCCCTGCTTCAGCCACTCGGCCACATCCGGCGCGATGTCCGACAGATCCACATCGCCCGAGAGCTCGCGCGCGAGAATCGCGCGCCCATCACCTGTGCCGAACGGCGGCTTCCCCGCGAGCAGGAAGTACGTGATCGCCGCGATCTCGAAGCAGTCCACCGGCGACCCCTGCGTCTCGCCGAGCAGCTGTTCGGGTGCCGCAAACTCCGGTGTGCCCGTGGTGCCACTGAGCTCCTCGCCCGGAATTTTCGCGACGCCGAAGTCCGCGATGCGCCAGCGGCGATAGCGGTCGATGAGGATGTTCTCAGGCTTCAGATCGCGATGGATGATTCCGCTCGCGTGCGCGGCGGCGAGACCGTCGAGCACCTGATCGATCTGCGGTGCGATCTCGGAGATCGAACGGGGACCGGAGCGCGCGACGAGATCCGCGAGCGACCCACCCTCGGCCAGCTCCATCGTGTACCAGGCGACGCCACCGCTCGAGTCCCAGTCGTAGATCGGGACGATGGACGGATGCGCGAGCTGCGCGGCGAGCTGCGCCTCGCGGCGGAAGCGGTGCACCGCGCTCTCATCGCTCGCGACTTCGGGATGCAGCATCTTGAGCGCCACCTCGCGCGCGAGTGAGAGATCGCGCACGCGCCAGACCGAGCCGAAGGTGCCGGACCCGAGCCGGCCGATCACCTCGTAGTCCTCGCCCGTGGCCCAGCGCAGCCGCGCCTCTTCGCTTTCGCCAGGCCCGCGCATCGCCTGCATCGCGCCGCTCGTGAACATCGACGTATGGCTTCCCACCGCGCGATCGAGCTCGCGCAGCATCGCGGCGACGGAGTGGAAGCGATCCTCTGGCAGGCGCTTGAGCGCGCGCGCCAGGACTTTCGCCACGGATACCGGAATGTCGGGACGCACGAGTGTGAGCGGCGGCAGATCGCGAGGGGGATATTCCCGCGTGAACGCCGCGAAGGCGGTGGCGGCGAGCTGCCACTGGTCGCTCGCGGGCGTGGGCATCCACGTGATGCCGTCGGCCTCTGGTGGAGCCGGCGTCCAGCGCGGGTTCGGCGAGAGGCCCGCGGGAAGGTCGGCACGGGGAACGCTCCATTCCCAGCCGAGCAGCCACACGCGTCCTGTCGGCGTCACCCAGGACGTTTCCGCGGAGAGCGCGCCATGGACGGAGCCCCCCGAGTGCATGTACGCGATGGCCGAGCCGGCCGAGCGGAGGAATTGGAGGACGAAGGCCAGATCCTCGGCGCCCGTGCGCGAGAGGCGCGACCAGAGCGTTTCTCCGGCGATCCAGCGGCGCAGGTATCCGGGGCCCCGCTGCAGCTCCTCGTTACGCGGCCAGTAATAGTACGTAGTCGGGATCGATGGATGATTGAGGTGCGCCAGATTGCGCGCCTCGGCGTGCAGCCATGGCTCGTGACTCGGGTCGAGGGAGCTCACGAGCGAGAGCGAGCGGCCGAGCTCGTCCACCACTTCCTGATAGTGGCGATGCTCGCCCTGGACGCCCTCGGTTCCCCACGACCAGTTGACCGGCAGTTGCCAGTTCGCGAGGTGCGAGGGCAGTTTGTTCGTGACGCGGTCGCGGGATGGTCGGTCGGTAGTGGCCATGTCTACAGAAACGAAGGACTTATCGCATTTTCGCGCTCGGTATTCGATTTTCGAGACCGGGCGCGACAGGAGAGTTCAGGAATGCCTGACGGCACGCCCACAATAACATACGAGTCTCTTCACCCGGACGTTCCAACTCCGTCTCGAGCCACCCGCGAGGCGGCGGGCTACGACGTATGCGCCTATCTGATCGGCCGCCTGGTGCGAATCTCCGACGGCAGGAACGTTCGCGAGCGCGCGAGCGACGATGCGCACCGTCTGCATCTGGAACCGGGAGAGGTCGCCCTGGTTCCCCTGGGTTTCAAGGCGCGACTGCCGGATGGCTATGAGGCGCAGGTGCGGATCCGGAGCTCGATCGCGTTCAAGCGCGGGCTGATCATACCGAACGGACCAGGAACCATCGACGCCGATTATCCCGACGAGTGGATGGTGATGCTCAAGAACGACTCGCCGCGGGAGGTGGTGATCGCGCATGGAGAGCGAATCGCGCAGATCGTCCTGGCCAGGTACGCGGTGCTGGATTGGGCCCCGGGATCGGTCGGCGTGAGCACCGATCGCCAGGGCGGCATCGGAAGCACGGGTTAGAGAATTCGCTCTTCCTGGCTCCCCTTCCCCCAAGCCCGCAAAGCCGTAGAGTAGACGCTAAGAATTCTTGATGACGGAACGCTGACGCTGTCATCTAGCCATGTCAGGGGCTGGTGAATGGCGAGGGCGTGTACCGAGGAGCGGGCGCATGCTGCGGCTGAAGAGCTTGGGTGATGCCCTTATCGAAGCCGATGACGTGCGCCTGACACCGTCCGCGGAGAGCGTGTTCGCCACGGCGCTCTATCTCATCATGGAAGCGGGGCGACCGGTTGGCAGAGACGAGCTGACGCGACTGCTCTGGCCCGGCGTTTCCGAGGCGCGGGCGCAGCATGGTCTTCGACAGGCGCTGTACCGGCTCAAGACCCTCGGCGCCACCATCAAGGCGGACCGATCGTCGCTCGTTCTGTCGCCGCGATTCTGCAGCACGGACTTCGCGGAGCTTCTGGTGGCGCAGCCACCGACAATTCTCGAGACCCTCGCGAACGACATCAACGGAAGTTTTCTACCGGGATATCGTCCGCAGCTTTCGGAAGCATTCGCCACGTGGGTCGAGCGGCAGCGTGACGTCGTGCACTCGGCGGTCGCGCGAGCGCTGGTGGCTGGGATTCAGGCGAAGAAGCGCGTGAGCGACTGGAACGGCGCCGAGCACTTGGCGACGATGTGCTTGACGATCGATCCGCTCAACGAGGAGGCAACGCTCACGGTCGCCGAGGCTGCAGCGCTGGGCGGAAGCAAGACGAAGGCGTTGTCGATTCTCAATCATTATCTGAAGGACATCGGCGACGGCGCGGGCGCGATCAAGCTGCCGGCGGTGCTCCTGCGCCGACGAATATCGGAGGCCTATCAGGACAACGTCTTCTCCGTGCGCGACGCGCCGTTCGTCGGGCGCGACGAGGAGATGGCGGAGCTCACTCGTGCGCTCGCGCGGGCGCAGAGTGGCCGCGGCGCTGCGTACGTGATCTCGGGCGAGCCGGGGATCGGGAAGACGCGGCTGGTGTCGGAGTTCACGCGTGTAGCGTCGCTGCAGCGAGTGCACATCGTTCGGGTGGGGTGCCAGTCGCACGACGTGAGGCGACCACTCTCGGCGTTCGTGGATCTCGTTCCGAAGTTGCTCGCGCTGCCGGGGGCGCTCGGCTGCTCGCCGGAGTCGATGCAGTTCCTGCGTCGACTCACCGCGCATGATCCGGAGGAGGCCCGGAACCGGGATCAACTGGAGCAGTCGAGCATCAGCTATGACAGCGCGCGCAGAGCGCTGCTGGATACGCTGGATGCCGTGTCGGCCGAGACGTGCATACTGCTCGAGGTGGAGGACGCGCAGTGGCTCGACGCGCACTCGGTGCGAATGGTGGAGGAGATCAGCAACTGGCTGAGCTCGCACCGCTTGTTGTTCCTCATCACATCGCGAACGTCCGCCTACGGCAATGAGCGCATGGCGACGTTGATGCTCCGACCTCTGCCACGCAACGCGGGAACATTGGTAGCGCGCGCACTCGCGAACGAAAAGATCGTCGCGAGAGAGGATTTCCTGGGGTGGTGCGTTTCGTCGTCCGGCGGCAATCCCTACTACTTGATCGAGCTGCTGCGCAATGGAACGCAGGAGCGCAACGGATACCAGGCGTCGGCCTCGCTCACGCGATTGTTGCAGAATCGCGTGCAGCTTCTGGACTCGGATGCGAGAAGTCTTCTCGAGGTGTGCTGCATCCTGGGTAAGCACTCGACGATGGAACGAATCGCGTCGTGTCTCGACATTCCTCGCACGGCCATCCTCAGGTCGCTGGAGGAGCTCGACACGAGCGGCATGATCGAGGTGGATGGGCCCCGCGTGCTGAGCAGGCACGACCTGCTTTCGTCCGTCGTGCTGACGCAGATGAGCGGCGCAGTAAAGGGAATGCTTCATCGCTACGCGGCGGAGCAACTGGAAGCAGAATCAGCGGCCACGCAGGCAGTGAGCCTGATCTGGGAGAGTGCGGAGCACTGGTTGGCGGCGGCAGACGCACCGCGCGCAATACTGCTGCTCCGCCGCTGCGGAAACTACTTGATGGATGTGGGCATGCCGGACGAAGCGGCGCGGGTGCTGGAGCGGGC
>DATCPC010000251.1:0-3319 GCA_036564355.1 Gemmatimonadaceae bacterium
TGCGGGCGACTTCGGCGGCCGCGTCCATGTAGCTGCTCACGCCACTCACGCTGCTTTCCTCACTGAAATGCCGGCCGCTCGCAGCGCCGATTTCACGCTGCCGATATCCGTGGTGCCGTCGTGCAGGACGCCGGCCAGGAGGGCCGCGTCGGCGCCGCCGAGAACGAAAGCATCGATGACGTCGCCGGCGGAACCCGCACCGCCGGAAGCGACGACGGGCACGGTGACTGTCCGCGCCACTCGCGACAGCAGCTCGACATCGTAGCCGCAGCGCGCGCCGTCACGATCGATGCTCGTCAGGAGAATTTCTCCCGCCCCGAGCTCGGCACAGCGTTTCGCCCATTCGATGGCGTCGAATCCGGTCGGCTCCCTGCCGCCGTTCACGTATACCTCCCACCGGTCGCCCCTCCTCAGAGCGTCGATGCTCGCCACCACGCACTGCGATCCGAACCGCGCGGCCGCCTGCGTCAACAGCTCCGGGCGCCGAACGGCGGCGGAGTTGATTGCGATCTTGTCCGCCCCAGCGCGCAATGCATTCGCAATGCCGTCGACGGTTCGCATTCCTCCCCCCACCGTGAGCGGAATGAACAATCGCTCAGCGGTGCGGCGAACGAGGTCCAGCAAGGTGCCTCTCTCTTCATCAGTCGCCGCGATGTCAAGAAAAACGATCTCATCCGCGCCCTGAGCCTCGTAGCGCTCGGCGAGGACGACCGGATCGCCGGCGTCGCGAAGATTCACGAAGTTCGTCCCCTTGACGACGCGCCCGTCCTTTACATCCAGACATGCGATCACTCTGTGAGTGAGCATCACTCGACTCTCAGCGAGATCGATCCCTTCGTGCTGACCGTGTCTCCGGTATCCACGAGCGCATCGCGAAGCGCGAGCCCGAGCGCCTTGAACGCGGCTTCTACGACGTGATGCCGGTCGCTTCCGCGCAACACGAGGACGTGGATCGTCGCGCCCGCCTCGTTGCTGAACGACCGCATCCAGTGATCGTAAAGCCGGCTCGGGAGCGGTCCTTCGTAATAGGGCCGCCCCCCAATATCGACAGATACCTGAACGAGAGCATCGTCCATCGGCACGACACGAGTTCCGTATCGCGCCGCACCCGCTGGAATGATCTCCCTGAACGCGCGGCCGAGCGTGAGCGCGACGTCTTCAACGACGTGATGCCTGAGATCACCGCGCGCCTTTACATCGAGGGTCAGGCCGGAGTAGCGGGCAAAGGCATCGAGCATGTGATCGAGAAACCGGTTGTCCGTCTCGGTTTTGCTTTTTCCGCTTCCGGTCCGCAGCTCGACGCGGATGGAGGTTTCACTCGTCTCTCGCTGTGTGACGCTCATTCAGGAAATTCCTCGATGATTGTTTGCGGATTCAGCGCACCAGTGTAGAGCGCCATTCCAACGATTACCGCGCTGACACCCAGCTCGGCCAGCCGGCGGATGTCGCTGACGCTGCACACTCCGCCCGAAGCCTGAACGGGCGCCTTCGATCGGAGGGCGATCTCACGCATCAGCGGGAGGTCGGGGCCTTCCATCCGCCCCTCTCTCTCAACCGCGGTGACTAGCAGCGCGGCAAGGGGGAGGGAGCTCAGACCCTCGACGAAGTCGATTACGCTCTGCGAATCAGTTTCCGCCCAGCCGCGTGTCACGAGCAAGCGCGCTCTCGCGTCCGCGGCGACGATGATCCGGTTCGGATGGCGGGCAACCGCTTCCTCGAGCCAGGCGCGATCCTCGATCGCGCGCGTGCCGAGCACGACTTCGGATGCACCGGCCGCGAGCAGTTCCGCGATCGTGTCGAGATCACGCACTCCACCGCCGCATTGCACCTTCGCGCACCCGCCGAGGATTGCTCGCACTATCTCCCGATTCGATCCCCGTTCCGTGGCGCCGTCCAGGTCAACGAGATGAATGCGGCCGAATCCGAGCCGCGCCCAGCGTTCCGCGACAGCCAGGGGATCCGCTATGCGGACGCGCTCGTCGGCGTACGATCCGCCCACGAGCTGCACGCAGGCACCGTCGCGCAGATCGATAGCCGGAATTACCTGCATCCGATCAGATCCTCGATCACAGCGTTGACGAAAACGCGGCCGGCGAATGAGCTCTTCTCCGGGTGGAACTGGACACCGACCGTATTCGCACTTCGAACTATCGAGGCGAACTTCGTGTCCTGATGCGTCGTCCACGCGAGAACCGGCGATTCGTCCTCGGGCTCACAGATGTAGGCGTTGGCGAAATACGCTGTTTCGAGGTCGGCTCTTCCCCGCCCATTTCCGGCTTCGCGCCACTCGATGTCGTTCCAGCCCATGTGCGGAACCTTCGACGCGCGGAGCCGCGTTACCTTGCCCGCGATGAAACCAACGCCCTTTCCGGGCGCTTCTTCGCTCGCATCGAAGAGAAGCTGCATGCCGAGACAAATCCCAAGACACGGCAGGCCGTCGGCGAGGGCCGAGCTGAGATCGGCTTGCGCGCTCCGCATCGCACTGGCGGCGGCGCCAAAAGCCCCGACACCGGGAAGCACCAGAACATCGGCTTTCATCGCTGACCGCAGATCCGGCTCGATGGAGATGTTTCTGTCATCGGCCGAGATCGCCTTCACCAGCGAGTGAAGGTTGCCGGCGCCGTAGTCGAAGATTACGAGGCGGGTCATGTAACTTTCCCTGACGTGATCGCGAGTTTACTCACGTCACGGCTACCAACGTGTCGAGGCAGCGCTGCATCATGTCCCAGGGTCCAATCGCGATCCGTATCGCGTCGCCGATCCCGGGGAGACCCGCGAAGGCGCGCACCCGGATTCCCGCGCGCTCGAGCCTTCGGGAGAGCGCGTCGGAGTCGTCGACGGGCACGAGCACGAAATTGGCCGCTGACTCCAGGGAAGGAATTCCACGCTTCGTCAGCTCGGAGCGGAGGGCGGAGCGGTTGGCTATGACTCCGTTCACGCCATCGGCCACCCACGCCCGATCACTCTCGAGGGTGGCGATCGCCGCGCGCTCGCCCAGCGCGTTCACCTTGTACGGGCCACGCGCCTTGAGAACTTCAGCGATCAGCTCCGGCGAGCCGATGCCGTAGCCCACCCGCAGCCCAGCGAGTCCGAACGCCTTGGACATCGTTCGCGTGACCAGCACCGGGCGGCCGCTCGCGGCGAGGTCGGTGAAGCTCTCTCCCCCGAACTCAACGTACGCCTGATCGATGATCACGAGTCCCCTCGCCCCCTCGACGATCCGCTCGACCGTTTTCCGGGGCAGCGCTCCACCCGTCGGATTGTTGGGCGAGCAGAGATAGATGATCCGCGCATTCGTCTCGAGCATCGCATCCACGTC
>DATCPC010000257.1:0-2869 GCA_036564355.1 Gemmatimonadaceae bacterium
CGCCTGATCGATGATCACGAGTCCCCTCGCCCCCTCGACGATCCGCTCGACCGTTTTCCGGGGCAGCGCTCCACCCGTCGGATTGTTGGGCGAGCAGAGATAGATGATCCGCGCATTCGTCTCGAGCATCGCATCCACGTCAATGTCGAGCCGCCGGGTGAGCGGGATGGCGACGGGGCGGAGCCCGTTCGCCCGCGCGAAAAAGGGGATCATGCCAAATGATGGATCGGGCAGACACAGCAGCTCGCCCGGCTCGGCGAAAGCGCGAATGGCGGAGTCGAGCACGTCATCCGAGCCGCAGCCACAGGCGATCATCTCGGCGGACACACCGGCATAATCGGCGAGCGCCTTCGCCAGTGCCGGCTCGTAGGCGGTCGGATACCGCGCCACGGCACCTTCTGCCACCGCTGCCAGCGCGCGCAATGCTGCGGGTGGTGCGCCCCAGAGGTTCGTGTTGTCGCTCAAGTCGACGGCACACGTCCCCTGGGGGTGAGAATAAAGCGCGATTCCGCGATAGCTTTCGCGCGCGAGGTCGGCGATCGAGCCGGCCCCGCTAATACGGTTGGCGGTCAGCATTGAGCGCTCCAGCCGCGCGCTGCGGCCGCGTGCTCCGGCAAGCCCTCAGCGCCGGCGAGAATCGCGGTATCCTCGGCAAGGCGTTGGGCGGCGTCACGGGTCACCTTCTGGTACGACGTCCAGCGAACGAAGTCGAGTGGGCCAAGACCGGAGTAGCTGCGCGCCAGTCCGCCCGTCGGCAGGACGTGATTGCCGCCGGTGATGTAGTCGCCGAAAACCACCGACGCCGATTCACCGACAAAGACGCAGCCCGCGTTTCGGATGTCGGGAAGCACACGCTCCGCATCGTTGAGCGCGAGCAACAGGTGCTCGGGCGCGAATTCGGCGGCGAAGGCGATCGCTTCGGCGATGGAGCCGGCACTGAGGACGCCTCCGTTCTGCTCCAGGGCGGCGCGGACCACGCTGCGGCCCGGCCCGGTGGCCAGCCGTTCCCCGATAGCGGCGCTTACAGCCGATGCAGTCCCGTCGTCGAGCGCGATGACAGCTACACACGCATTCACATCGTGCTCCGCCTGAGCGATGACTTCGCGAGCGATGGTCTCGACGTCGCAGCCGGCGTCGCAGATCACGAGCAACTCGCTCGGGCCGGCGGGGGAGTCGATCCCCACGTCTCTGCTGACCTGGAGCTTCGCCTCGGCGACGTAGGCGTTTCCCGGCCCTACGATTCTGTCGACGCGCGGAACGCTTTCGGTGCCGTAAGCCATCGCCGCGATCGCGCCCGCGCCGCCCAGGGCGAAGACACGATCCGCGCCGGCGATCTCGCAGGCGGCGAGCACCGCTCGTGCCGGGTATCCGTCTTTTTGGGGCGGAGAGCAGAGAACGATCTCCGGAACTCCGGCGACGCGCGCGGGGATTCCCGCCATGAGCACGCTGCTCGCATACGCGGCACGCCCGCCCGGTGCGTATATCCCGACACGCTGCAAGGGATCGGGCCGCCGCCCGACCGTCACGCCCGGCTCGGTTTCGACTTCCACGGTCCGCGGCGGATCGGTGGAGTGAACCAGCTCGATGTTCCGCGCCGCACGCTCGAGAGCAGCTCTCAGCCCCGGATCGATCCCGGCGAGCGCCCGCCGGCGAGCCTCGGCCGGCACCTCGAGGGAATCGAGCGAGACTCCGTCGTATGCGCGGGCCATCTCGCGCAGCGCGAAGTCGCCATCGAGTCGCACACGGCGCACGATTTCCTCCGTGCGTTCGCGCACCACTAAGCTCGCCGCACTCGTCCTCCGCAGGAGCGAAGCGCGCTCGACGTCCGATAACGCGCTCAATGTGCCCGTGTATCTCAAACGCGTTGTCTCGATTGTCGGCCTCACGGCAGCAGGCGCTCCACTCGCGTGACGAGAATGCCAGTGGCATCGAGGCCTTTGAGCGCCCCCATGGTTTTGTAGACGGTTCCGGCATCCACCACCGCGTGCACCGCGACGCGGTCACCGCCGTTCAGGATGTCAATCACGGTCGGGCCATTGATGCCGGGGATGATCCGCTTGACGGCGTCGAGAGACTTCCGCGGTACATTCGCCATCAGGTATCTCTTCCCGCGCGCTCTCACGACCGAATCGAGCGCCATGATGAGCGAGTCGAGCGCTTCGCCCTTCGCCTCCCCGAAGACGGCATCACTTTTCGTGACGAGCTGGGCGCGGGATGTGAGGAGCGTTCCGATCTCGCGCAGCCCGTTGACCTTGAGTGTCGAGCCGGTCGACGTGATGTCGACGATGAGCTCGGCGATTCCGAGCAGTGGCGCGATCTCCGCCGCGCCCGAGATGGGCACGATCTCGACATTCTGGCGGCGCGCCTCGAAGAAGTCTCGCGTGATGTTTGGGAACGACGTCGCCACTCTGGTGCCGGCCGCGATGTCATCGAGAGTCCTGATGGGGCTGTCTTCGCGCCCGGCGGCGATGAGGCGGCATTCGCCGAAGCCGAGATCGAGTCGCCGCTCGACGGGGCGGCCGGATTCGCAAACGAGGTCCCAGCCGGTGACACCGACATCAGCGACCCCGTCGGCGACGAACTCCGGTATGTCCTGCGCGCGAACGAACAGCGCCTCGAATTCTCCGCCGAGCGATGCGGAGAGGGCGCGGTCGCCCCTCGTGAGTACCGGAAGCCCGGCATCTCCGAAGAGCTCGCGCGCATCGTCGGCGAGCCGTCCCTTGTTTGGCAGTGCGATTTTGAGCATGAGATGATTGGTGGAAAACAAAAAGCCCGTCCAGGAATTAGACGGGCTGCGGAAGCTCTGTGAGTGGAGTCTGACTAACTGACTATAGTCTGACGTGCACGCGCAAAAGCGCCCCGCGGCCCG
>DATCPC010000006.1:0-32704 GCA_036564355.1 Gemmatimonadaceae bacterium
CCGCGTCCGCGCCGCTTCGACTTCCGGTAGCTCGGGCATGAGGGAAAACTACCGCGCCGCTGCCCATGACGACACTGCGGCGGCATTGCCCGCCGCATAGCGAGCGGTTCATCCTTCTGCCGTGAGCACACACCGCGAGCCAGCCGTCCGCAACACGCTCATCCTGATCCTGGTGCTGAACGCGCTCGTGGCGGCCGTCAAAATCATCGTTGGCGTGCGCACCAACGCGCTCTCGGTGCTCGGTGCATCGCTCGAATCCGCGCTCGATGTGCTCAACAACATCGTCGGCATCGCGCTCGTGCGCGTCGCGTCGCAGGAGCCCGACGAAGACCATCCGTACGGCCACCAGAAGTTCGAGACGCTCGGCGCGCTCGCCATCGTCGGCTTTCTCTCCATCTCGTGCTTCGAGCTGCTCCGCGAAGGCGTGCGGCATCTCATCGTCAGCGAGCACCCGGACTTTCCGTCGCTGGCCGACCTGTCGCTCATCGCTGCGACCATGTTCGTGAACGTCGCCGTGGTCTGGTACGAGCGCCGTCGCGCGCGCCAGCTGCAGAGCGACTTTCTGCTGGCGGACGCATCGCATACACGCAGCGACATCTACGTCACGGCGGCGGCGTTCGCATCGCTGGTGCTGGCGCGCCGCGGCTACGGCTCGGTCGACGCGCTCCTCGCGATCTGCGTCGCGCTCCTCATCGCGTGGAACGGCTATCAGATCGTGCGTCACACCGTGCCGGTGCTCGTCGACGAGCGCGGCGTGGATGCGGGCGTGCTTCGCCGCGTCGTCGGCGGGATTCCGGACGTGGTGGACGTGCGCAAGGTTCGCTCGCGCGCCATCGCCTCGGACGTGCTGTTCGCCGAGGTGACGATCGGCGTGAACGGAGCGACGACGGTGGAGGAGGCGCATCACATCGCCGACATCGTCGAGGAGAAAATCGCCAAGGAGCTCGGGGTCGCCGAGGTGCTGGTGCACGTCGAGCCTGCATGAAGGGCTTGCAACGCATCGCGAGTCATCTAGCTTACGCGTGACCTCACCAGCTGACTCATGGCCCATCGTCCACGCTCACTACAGCACGAGTACGAGCTGTTCGTCGAGCGGGAAATCGAGAACTACAAGGAATCGGTGCCGCGACGCATCATCCTGGGTATCGGGGATGAGGCCGTGGCGTCGCTCGAAGCGCAGCAACAGCTGGCCCTCACCGAGCTGCTGCTGTGCGAAGAGGTGGACCGCATCATCCGCGCGCGGCTGCGACTCGCGACCTTCGCGACGTGGCGCAAGCGCCGGGTCAAGGCGCTCGCGGAGTTCAAGAAGCCAGAGCGATGGGGAATGCGCGCGGACTGCGCGATCGCGCGCACAGCGGCGGCGGCACACGAGGGACACGTGCTCGTGGCGGGCGCGCTCGAAGAGGGACGCTCGCTCTATCTGGCGGCGAACGGCTGCGATGTCACCACGCTCGATCCCACGGAGGACGTCATCGAGCGCGTGATCGATGCCGCGGCGGGCGTCGGACTCACGGGCCGGATCCGCGGCGTAGTGAGCGACCTCGCGGCGTGGGAGCCGGACTTTCCGATCAGCGCCGTGGTATGCGCCGCGGCCGCGCTCATGGAGCTGACACCCGCCCAGCGGCAGAAGGCGCTGTCGATACTGCAGGCGGCGACGAAGGACGGCGGAGTGCACGTGGTGGAGACGAGCTTGGAAGGCGTGAGGCTGGTTCCGCTGGAAGAGCTCGAGGCTTCCTACTATGGATGGCAGACCACCGTGGAAGGCTCGGCGAGTAACGAGACCTTTTTCGCCCGGAAGGCGGTCGCGTAGCGTTTTGACACGCCTGACCGTCCCAGGGACGTGTCAATTCGATTCTCCGTAGGGCGCGCGCGAGTCGTGAAGAATACCCAAGTCGTTACGTCACAGTGTGTTACGCTACGCTGGCTGTCCGGCATACCCAGGGCATGGACGGTGCTTTAGTAGCCGGCGGCCCCCGACCGTTACGGGGGCTTTTGTCTAGCCGTACTACTAACAGGAACGTGCGCATGCCGAACACCAACCTTGCAGAATCGAGCGAGCCCGTTGGGATCGTGATCTCGCATGGCAGCCGCGAAGAGCCGATACCGGCCGTGTTCGCGTATGTCTGGGGTCCAGCGCCCGAAATCGATGCGGAGCATGAACCGGTGCGCGCACCGCGCGCTGCCTGATTTTCCGCCAGCGGGACCCACCATAAAAACAACGCGCCGGCAGAGCTCTGCCGGCGCGTCGTGCATCGATCATCGACTCCGATGACTTCGGCGCCGTTCACCAAAGAAAAGGCCGGCGCAACATCCGCCGGCCTCTCTTTCTACTATGCACAACGTCGAAGCACTACTTGCGCTTCTTGGCCGCCTTCTTCGTCGCCTTCTTCTTGCCGGCGGACTTGCGGCCTGACTTCTTCGTCGCGGACTTCTTTTTCTTGGTAGCCATGATTCATTCTCCATTGACCGGAGTGAAACAGCCCGCCCGATCCCCCGGTGGATCGGTGGGGCGATACGACGCCAAAGATCCGTCGTATCTCTACACGGCCTCCGAGAGGCTCGTGAAGTTGAAGTCCTTCACCTTGATGGTCGGCATCACGATGTCACCGCCTTGCTCCGTACCGGCGAGTCGAACGGATGGTCCGAGCATCTCGAGATTATTCAGCACGAACAACGGCGAATCATTGAAGCGAAAGTTGCGAACTGCTTTTGTCAGCTTGCCGTTCTCAATCAGGAACGTACCATCGCGCGTGAGTCCCGTATAGAGGATCGTTCGCGGATCGACTTCTCTCAAGTACCAAAGTCTAGTCACCAACACGCCGCGTTCGGTGCTCTTGATCATGTCTTCCATCGATGTCGAGCCGCCCATCATCTTGATCGAAGCGGGTTGCCCTGTCGCAATCTTGCCCTGCTTCTTCGCCCAGTACCGTGTGTAGAATAACTGCTTCAACACACCATTCTCAACGAAGACCTGCCGGTTCAGTGCGAGTCCATCGCCATCGAACGGCTGCGACATCAGCTGCGGATCCTGCGGATCGGCTACGATCGTCACTCGCTCATCGACGATCTTCTCCCCGACTTTGTTACCTCCGCCGGTCTTCACGAACGGGCTGCGACCTTCATCTGCGGAGCGCGCATCGGAATAATTGCCGAGGAGCTGCACCAGATCACCGACTGCCTGCGGCTCGAGAACCACCGTGTAGCGCCCCGGCTCGATCGCCACCGGATTGCGCGACAGCTTCGCTTTTTGGATCGCGCGATCGCTCACCGCCTTGAAGTCGAGCTGCGACCAATCCGGATGATCGGCGGCGGCCCACCCTGATCCGGTGCCGTCACCCGTCCGCACGGTGAGCTGATAGTTCGCGCTCGTCGCACGGTGGTACGCGAACATTCCTTTCGTGTTTCCGATGGCGATCGAGGACTCGCCGGTAATGATGAACCCAGCTGCCTGAAGATCGCCAGCGCCGCGCGCCGGCGCGAGTGCCGTGAGCGCCGCCTTCGCGCGGTCGGCCGCGGTGAGCCGCGCCGTCGTATCGAAGTGCGAGCTCACCGGAACGTACGTCTGCGCGCCGAGCGGCGGCATCGCTTCCGGATCATCCGGCGCGAGCTTCGCGAGCGCTTCCGACTCTGCCACTGCGCGCGCGAGCGATTCGTCGGAGATGTCGTTGGTGACGACCACCGCGTGCTTCGCGCCGTACGAGCTCTGCACCCCGAGCTGCATGTCGGTGACGCTTCCCGACGTCGACATCTGATTCGCCGCGAAGCGCGTATTGCCGGTGTGATTGCTGTTCACCTGCATCTCGACCGTCTCGGCCTTCGACAGCTTGGCGACCCGGGCGAACAGAGCGCGTGCGTCGTCGGCCGACAGGACTCCCGAGTCCGGCGCCGCTTCCGGCGACAAAAGGCGATGGGGGCGGCTCATGCCTTTCTCCCGGTGTTGATCACGTTGATGTTGCGGAAGCGGGAGGGCACCGCGCCATGACTGACCGCGTTGATCTGTCCCGGCTGACCCTTTCCATCGAAGAAGCTTCCGCCGATCTCGTAGCTCTTCTTGCCACCGATCATGTCCATCGAATTCCAGAAGTCCGGCGTGCGCATCTGGTACGCGACATCCTTGAGCTGGCCGACGATCTTGCCGCCCTTGATCTCGTGGAACACCTGGCCGCCGAACTGCGCGTTGTAGCGCTGCTGGTCGATCGAGAACGAGCCGTCGCCAATGATCGCGATGCCCTTGTCCGTGGCGGCAATGAGATCCTCGAACGACTGCTCCTTATCGCCCGGAAGCAGCGACACGTTCGGCATGCGCTGGAACTGAACGTTGTCCCAGTTCTGTGCGTACGAGCAGCCGTGCGAGCGCGTCTCGCGCCCTTCCTTCTTGTACCACCAGTCGAGCCAGGACGCCTGCTCGCGCGTGGTCTGATAGTCGTTGACGATCCCCTTCTTGATGATCAGGAACGGCTCCGGCTTCACACCCTCATCATCCCATCCGACCGTGCCGAGGCATCCTTCCTGGTTGCGATCGCCCTGGATGTTCATGATCTCGGGGCCATAGCGAAGCTGGCCGAGGATCTTTTCCGGCGGCGACACGAAGCTGGTGCCGGCGTAGTTCGCCTCGTAGCCCATCGCGCGATCGAGCTCCGTCGGGTGCGCGATCGACTCGTGGATCGTGAGCCAGAGGTGCGAGGGATGCAGCACGAGATCATAGCGGCCGACCTCCACGGGCTTGGCCGTGAGCTTCTGCACCGCCTCCTCGCCCCACTGCTGCGCGTGCCCCGCGAGGTCGCGCTCCAGCACGTATTCCCAGCCGCGCCCCATTGGCGCAGCGATGTTCGTGCGATTCTGGAAATCGCTCTGGTCGGCGTTGATCGCGGTGATCTGCATCAGCGGCCAGGAGCGAATGGCGGTCTGCGTCGTCACCGTGCCGTCGGTGTTGGCGTAGCTGCGCTCTTCCTTGACGAAGAACAGGCCGCTGAAGATGTACTTGACGCCTTTGACCTTCAGCGCTTCCGCGTTCGCCTTGAGCAGCAGCGCCGACTTCTCCTCCACCGACACGGACCAGGGATCGGTGGTGTAGGCGCTCTTCCATGTCCCGTTGGGCGTGGGGGGATTCGGCGTGAGCACCACGGGCCTGTCGCGCGCGCTCCGATTTGCCCTGGCGATGGAGACCGCTTCCTTCGCGGCCGCGGAGACGCCGTCCTTCGTGAGGACGCGTGTCGCGGCGAACCCCCAGGTGCCATCGACGAGGGCGCGAACGCCGCATCCCATCGAATCCGTGTCGACGACGTTCTGGATGTGGTCCTCGCGCGTGAACACGAAGTTCTGACGCTGGCGTCCGAGGCGAACGTCAGCGTACCCTGCCCCGACCGACTTGGCGGTATTGAGCCCGGTCATCATGAGCTCGCGAATCGTGGAATCGGGAAGCTCTTCGACCGGTCGTGTCGAGACGGATGCGAACGCACTCGCCACGCCTCCGGTCGCCTTCCACGCGTTGGCGGCGGCGACTGCGGCCGCGACCTGCGCGCTCGTCTTGAGGAAATCTCTTCGGTCTGTCATCAGACGGCGTCGCTCAGGCTGGTGAAGTTGAAATCGTGCGCCTTGATGGGTGGCACCACGATCGCGAATCCCGGGCTGCCGTCTTCACTCGCGCTCACGCGCACCGACGGACCCATGGCGTCCAGATTGTTCAGCATGAAAACGGGGGATTCGTTGAAGCGCAGATTCTTGACGGCCTTCGTGATCTTACCGTCTTCGATGAGGAACGTGCCATCGCGGGTGAGCCCTGTATAGAGGACAGTGCGCGGATCCACCGGCCGGATGTACCAGAATCTGGTGACGAGGATCCCGCGCTGAGTCGAAGCAATCAACTCCTCCATGCTGGTCGTGCCGCCCGACATTTTCAGCGATCCGATCAACGGCGTCGCCGACTTCCCCTGCTTCTGCGCCCAATAGCGGTCGTACGCGAGGTTGCGCACGACGCCATTCTCGATCCACGTCGTTTTCTTCGCCGGCGCTCCTTCTGGAGTGAACGGCAGCGCCGCCGCATCGGGATCGAGTGGATCCGACGCGAGCGTCACGCGTTCATCTACGACCTTGAGTCCGATTTTGTTTCCGCCGCCCTGTTTCGTGAAAAAGCTGCGGCCCTCGTCGGCGTTGCGCGCGTTCAATGCGAAGGCGAGCAGCTGGACCAGATTGCCGACGGCCGTGGGCTCGAGCACCACGGTGTAGCGCCCCGGCTCGATCGCCACGGGATTCATCGATGCGCGCGCCTTCTCGATGGCGCGCGCGCCGAGCGCTTCGGGATCGATGCGCGACCAGTCCGTGTGCGATGCACCGGCCCAGCCGCTCGAGCTGCCGTCCGGCGCGCGCACGGTAGTAGTCATCGCCGCACCGGTCTGCCGTCCGTACGCGAAGAGTCCCTTGTTCGTCGCGATCGCGTGGGCCTGCGCGTCCGACTCGATATAGCCCGTAGCCGCGAGCTTCGCCGCGCGTGCGGGCTCCGTGACGGCGCGCACGGCCGCCACGCGCCCCGCCGGATCGAGATTCGCCGTGACCGTGCTCCACCCCGGCGACTCGTCGTACGTCTGCGCGTCGAGCTCGGGCATCGCCTCCGGATCCTCGGGGGCGAGCTTCGCGAGCCGCTCCGAGAGATCGACCGCCGCCTGCAGCGGCGCGTCGTCGAGCTTGTTCGTGGTGGTGCTCGCGCTCCGGGTGCCGAACGAGCTGCGGATCGACACCGTGACGTTGGCGTTGTCTCCGCCGCTCGAGACCTGGTTGACGGCGTACCGCGTATTGCCGCGCGCGCCGGCGATGATCGTCACGCGCGTCTGCTCTGCCTTCGCGAGCGCGAGCACGCGTTTGGCGAGCGCCTGCGCGTCCTCCCTCGAGAGGAAGCCAGGCGGATCGAACAGTGACCGGGGGCTCATGCCTTCCTCCCCGTGTTGATCACGTTGATCTGTTTGAAGCGACTCGGCACGCAGCCGTGACTCACCGCGTTCGACTGGCTCGGCTGTCCCTTGCCATCGTTGAAGGCGCCGCCCAGCTGATAGCTCTTCGTGCCGCCGATCATGTCCATCGAGTTCCAGAAGTCCGGTGTCCGCATCTGGTACGCGACGTCCTTGAGCATACCGACGATCTTGCCGCCCTTGATCTCATAGAAGAGCTGCCCGCCGAATTGCGCGTTGTAGCGCTGCTGATCGATCGAGAAGGATCCCTCGCCTACTATGGCGATTCCCCTGTCCGTGGCGGCGATCAGATCCTCGAACGACTGCTCCTTCTCCCCCGGCAGCAGCGAGACGTTGGGCATGCGCTGGAACTGGATATCCTCCCATGACTGCGAGTAGGAGCATCCGTGCGAGCGCGTTTGCTTCCCCTGTTTCTTGTACCACCAGTCCAGCCACGGCGCTTGTTCGCGTGTCGTCTGATAATCGTTGACGATCCCTTTCTTGATGATGAGGAAGGTGTCGGGAACGACGCCCTCGTCATCCCATCCGCACGCGGAGAGCGAGCCCGGCTGCGAGCGATCGCCCTGGATGTTCATGATCTCGGGACCGTAGCGCAGGATGCCCAGCATCTTTTGCGGCGGTGACACGAAGCTCGTGCCGGCGTAGTTGGCCTCGTAGCCCATCGCGCGGTCGAGCTCCGTGGGATGCGCGATCGATTCGTGGATGGTGAGCCAGAGATGCGTTGGGTGCAGCACGAGATCGTAACGGCCGACGTCTACCGGCTTCGCGCCGAGCTTCTGCACAGCCTCGGTAGCCCAGCGCGTCGCGTTGTCCACGAGCTTCGCATCGCGCACGTGCTCGTAGCCGCGTCCCATTGGCTGAATGTCGTTCGACTGGCGCGACTGGAAGTCGGAGAAGTCCGCCGCGACGGCGGTGACGGTCATCTGCGGCTGCGAGCGGAAGATCGTCTGCACGACGTAGGTGCCGTCGCTCGTGGCGAGCGTCTTCTCCTCGCGCAGAAAGAACATTCCCGAATTCACGAACTTGGCGCCCGCGACCTTGAGCGCGGCGGCGTTCGCATCGAGGAGCAGGGCGACCTTCTCCTCGATCGGCACATCGAACGGATCGATCTCGGCGGGGCCGCGCCACGTGCCGCTCGCCGTCGGTGTGACGGGCGCGAGCACCACCGGACGCTCGAGCACGGCGCGATTCGCCTGCGCCTGCGCGACGGCCTGCCGCGCGACCCGCACCATCTCATCGGCCGAGAGGTCGCGACTCGCGGCGAACCCCCACGCGCCCTTCACGAGCACGCGCACGCCGAAGCCGAAGGTCTCCGAGTCGTTGAGCGACTGCACGCGATGCTCGCGCGTCTGGATGGCCTGATTGCGATTCTGGCTGATGCGAACATCCGCGTATTCGGCGCCGGCGGACTTCGCGGCATCGAGCGCGCGCATCGCGAGCTCTTTGAAGGTGGGATCGCTCAGCGGCGGCGCCGAGGGACTCGCGATGCGGTATTGCGGAGGGAGGCGGTACGCCGCGAGCCCTAACGCCGCGGCAGAGGACAGCTGCAGAAACTCACGTCTGGAATGAGCCACTCATCTCCTCGGCGACGGGCGCCTGTTGTCCGGCGCGAATATAGGAATGTAAAAAAACGCACGCAATACCGCATTCGTTGAAGGAATCTTCTCGTTCGGCACTATTTGGAAACGAGAAAGGCGTGCTGGCATTCTCGACGGGAGACGAACGCGCGACGCGCGTGGGCGAACGGAGTAAATCTCATCGGCATCCAGCTCGGCCCGCGTCGCCGGAGGCACGCGTTTCCGTTATTATAGGTGTGCAGCACCAGCCAAACCGATGTCCTTCAGCGACTGACCGCCATGCCCACGCTCACGATCGACGGACGCGAAGTGACGGTGCCCGAAGGCACCACGATTCTCGAGGCTGCCCGCTCGATGGGCGTCGCGGTGCCGACGCTGTGCTGGTATCCCAAGCTGCCGATCGTCGGGAACTGCCGCATCTGTCTCGTGTCGGTGGAAGGCACGCCCAAGCTCGTCGCGTCGTGCGCGGCGCAGGCGGCGGATGGGCAGAAGGTCACCACCGAATCGCACGCGGCGGTGCAGAATCGCAAAGCGGTGCTCGGCATGCTCCTCGAGCGCTACCCCGTGGAAGAGATCCCGGTGGATGGTGCGCGCAACGAGTTCGAGCAGTACGTGCGCCGCTACGAGGTGCCGACGGACAAGCGCTCCCCGCTCGGCCTGCGCACCGGCGACGAACGCGAAGGCGATCCGCTCATCCAGCACGACATGTCCACCTGCATTCTGTGCACGCGCTGCGTGCGCGCGTGCGAGGACATCCAGGTGGTGGGCGTGCTCGAGACGGGATATCGCGGCGAGCACGCGGAGATCATCGTCGGCGCGGACGGGAATCCGGAGCACGCGGGATGCACGTGGTGCGGCGAGTGCGTGCGCGTCTGCCCCACCGGCGCGATCCACGACATCATTCCGCTCGCGAAGATGCGTGCGGAGTCGCTGCGCGAGCCCGTGCGCGAGGTTCGGAGCGTGTGCCCGTACTGCGGCGTCGGGTGCCAGGTGAACCTCGAGGTGCGCGGCAACGACATCCAGCGCGTGAACAGCCCGTGGATCGAGGAGACCACGCCCAACATCGGGTCGACGTGCGTGAAAGGGCGTTTCGGCTTCGACTTCGCGATGCACCGCGACCGTCTCACGAAGCCGCTCATCCGCATCGGCTGGGTGAAGCGCGACGGCCGGTGGTCGTGGGAGCCGTCGGCCGAGCAGACCGCGAAGTGGGGGCGGCGGAACGGCCCGTGGATGATCGTCGCCGAGGAGGGACAGACCCACAAGCGACGCCCGAAGTTCAATCCGCTGCAGAAGCTGCCGCTGCTCGACGCGCCGCTCGGCGACGCGCGCGACCGCGTCGCGACGCCGCCGAGCTGGTACGAACCGTTCCGCGAGGCAACCTGGGACGAGGCGCTCGACCTCACCGCGTCGCAGATGTTGAAGCTGCGCGATACCACGGGGCCCGACAGTCTTGCCGTGTTCTCGTCGGCGAAATGCACGAACGAGGAGAACTATCTGCTGCAGCGGCTCCTGCGCGCGGCAATCGGAACGAACAACATCGACCACTGTACGCGGCTCTGCCATTCGTCGTCCGTGAGCGCCATGCAGCGCGCGATGAGCACGAGCGCCTCGTCCGGCTCGATGCGCGAGGTGGAGACCGAGAGCGACGTCATCTTCATCCTCGGCGCGAACACCACGGAGTCGCATCCGGTGTTCGGGGCGGCGATCAAACGGGCACAGAAGCGGGGCGCGAAGCTCATCGTCGCGGACCCGCGGCGAATCGAGCTCGCGCAGCGCGCCGACATCCACCTGCAGATGCTCCCTGGCACCGACGTCGTACTCCTCAACGCCATGGTGAATCACATCTTCGCCAGGAAGCTGGAGGACGTGAAGTTCATCGAGGGGCGCACGCACGGCATCGACGAGCTGCGCGAATCGGTGCATCCGTACACCCCCGAGATGGCGGAGACGATCACGGGCGTGCCGGCTGCGCTGATTCGCGAGGCGGCCGAGATGTACGCGACGGGTGGCCGCAGCGCGACGCTGTGGGCGATGGGGCTCACGCAGCATCACACGGGAACGGACATCGTCACCACCCTGCTCAATCTTCTTCTCGTCACCGGGATGATCGGCCGCTGGGGCGCACCGATGATTCCGATTCGCGGGCAGAACAATGTGCAGGGCGCGAGCGATGTCGGCGCCATCCCGATGTATTACACGGACTACCTCCCCGTGCAGGATCCGAAGGTGCGAAAGGTGTACGCGGACGAGTGGCACGTTCCCGAGGAGCGGCTGTCGCTGGTCGCCGGCCTGCGCGTCACCGAGATCGTGCAGGAGGGAAGCCCGGTGCGCGGGCTGTTCGTGATGGGCGAGAACCCCATCATCTCGGATCCCGACATCTCGCACGCCGAGGAGTGGTTCCACAGTCTCGACTTCGTGGGCGTGCAGGATCTCTTCCTCACCGAGACCGCGCGCTACGCGGACGTGGTGCTGCCGGGAGCGTCGTTTGCCGAGAAGACGGGGACGGTCGTGAACACGGAGCGCCGGATCCAGATCATGCACAAGGCGATAGATCCGCCGGGCGACGCGCGCGGCGATCTCGAGATTCTCATCGAGCTCTCGAATCGACTCGGCCTCCCGACGCCATTCAAGGATTCCTCCGAGGTCATGGATGAGATCGCGCGCGTCACACCATCGTGGCGCGGCGTCTCGCACGCGCGGCTCGGCGGCGGCGGGCTGCAGTATCCGGTAGAGGACGCGCAACACCCCGGCACCGACTTCCTCTTCGCGAGTCACTTTCCGACCGCCGACGGCAAGGCGACGCTCGTGGGCGTCGAGTTCCTTCCGCCGGCAGAGCTCCCCGATGCCGAATTCCCATTCCTGATGAATACGGGCCGCCAGATTTACCACTGGCACACGGGAACCATGACGCGCCGCGCGACGGGACTCGATGCGCGCGAGCCGACGCCGACGTTCGAGCTCAATCCCGAGGATGCGGCGGAGCTGGGAATCGAGGATGGCGATCCCGTTCGCATCTCGTCGCGTCGCTCGTCGATGGAGATCGCGGTGCGCCTGTCGGATCGCGTCGCGCGCAAACAGATCTTCGTGCCGATGCACTATCGCGAGGCGGCGGCCAACCTGCTCACCAATCCGGCGCTCGACCCGTACGCGAAGATCCCCGAGTTCAAGGTGTGCGCGGTGCAGCTCGAGGCCGTGACGCGCAATGGAGAGCGGATCGGCGCCGACAGGCGATCCGAACGCGCCACCGAGAACGACATCAACGAGCGCTCGCTCGTTGCCGGAGACGACTGAGTGGATCTCGGCATCGACGGAAAGGTCGCGCTCGTCACGGGAGCGTCCAGCGGGCTGGGACGGGCCTGCGCGCGTGCGCTGGCTGCCGAGGGCGTGTCGGTGGCGCTGATCGCGCGGCGCAGGGAGGAGCTCGAGCGCGTGGCCGCGGAGATCTCGGCGGAATCGAAGCGCCGGATTCTCCCGCTCGTGGCCGACGTCACCGACAGCGATGCGACAGCGACGGCGATCGCCGAGGCGACGGCGACGCTCGGGCCGATCGATATTCTCGTAGCGAATGCGGGCGGTCCGCCGTCGACGAACTTCGAGTCGACCACGTACAAGCAGTACGTGACGGCGATCGAGCTCAATCTGCTCTCCTCGATTCGGCTCGCGCAGCTCGTGGTGCCCGGGATGCGCAAGCAGCAGTGGGGGCGCGTGATCTTCCTGACATCGACGGCCGCGAAGCAGCCGATCGCGTCGCTCATCCTGTCGAACACCGCGCGCGCGGGGCTCGCGGGTTTCGCGAAGACGCTCGCGACGGAGTGCGCGCACGACAACGTGCTCGTGAACACGATCCTCACCGGCCACTTCGACACCGATCGCGCCATGTCGCTCGCGGCCGTCGCGTCGCAGCGGCAGCACAGCACGATCGATCAGATGCTGCGCGATCGCCGCAAGCTCATCCCGCTCGGCCGCGCCGGTGATCCAGCCGAGCTCGCGGCGGTGGTCGCGTTCCTCGCGTCGCAGCGCGCGAGCTTCGTCACCGGCGTGGCGATTCCGGTGGACGGCGGCCAGATCGCGACGACATTCTAGGCGTCAGTTCTGCCTTGCTGCCGACGCCTTGAGGGTGCGGTTGCCGTAGGCAGCAAAGTGGCTGCGATAGCTGCTGGGAGAAACGCCATAGCAGCGCTCGAACGCGCGGCGAAACACATCCAGGCTGTGATAGCCGACCGAGCGGGCGACCGCTTCGGCGTCGACTCGCCGCGATGAGAGCCTGCGACCGGCTTCCCGAAGACGCATTTCTTCGACGAACGCGGCCGGACTCGTGCCATACGTCTGCTTGAAGACCTTCGAGAACTGTCGGGCGCCAAGGCAGGCTCTCGCTGCCAACGTCTCGACGGAGAGGTCGCCATTGAGATGTCCGGTCATCCAGGCGGTGAGATCCGCGAATCGGTCTGCGGATCGCATCTGGAACTGGAGCGGTTCGGAGAACTGGTCCTGTCCGCCGGGGCGCTTGAGATAGACGACGAGCTCGCGCGCGACGGAGAGTGACTGGGTGGGCCCATGATCCTCTTCGATCTGCGCGAGCGCGAGATCGATGCCGGCGGTGATGCCGGCGGATGTAAAGAAGCGGCCATCCTTGATGTAGAGCGCATCCGATTCCACGCGAAGCTTCGGATAGCGTTGCGCCAAATCGCGCGCGAAGCGCCAGTGCGTGGTCACGCGCCGGCCATCGAGCAGGCCCGTCGGCGCGAGTCCGTAAATCCCCGTGCATACAGAGGCGATGCGGCGAGTGCTGTTGGCTCGACTGAGGATCCAGGCAGCGGTTTTCTGACTCGTTTCCGACTCCCTCATCGTGCGGCCGCCCGGAATGATCATGGTATCCAACCGAATGGATTTCGACACGGTCGTGTCGGCCTGCATCGTCAACCCGGTCTCGGATCGAAAACGCCTGCCGGTGAGTCCGATGATGACGATGTCGTAGGCGGATTCAGTGGATCCGTCAGCATCGTTTCGAACGGCCGCGAACGCTTCGGCGGGCCCGACAAGGTCGAGCGCCTGAATGCCGTCGTAGCCCAGGATACCGATTCGCCGCTGGCTCACATGACCTCCCGGAGAGATGGGTGACTGAGCTTCAGGAACGTATCGCTCCAGGGCAAGTTCTCAAAGGGTCAATTGGAGATGTTTTAGGAGATCGGCGCGATGGCTCTCTCAGGTGCCCGGCGCGGTCCGGTGCTGCGTCGGCTACCGTTCGGGCGAACGTCGTGCGACCTTTCCGGCTGCAGTCGGGAGGTCGCAACGCAACCGCAATCGAGGAACGTCGGTGAAAGCGCTGGTGAAGCAGGCGGCGGGACCCGGGTTTGTGCTCCGCGACGTTCCGGTGCCGACGATCCGCGACAATGAGGTGTTGATCAAGGTTCGGCGCGCGGGTGTGTGCGGCACGGACGTTCACATCTACGACTGGGATGATTGGGCGCGCGGCCGCTGCGTGCCACCCTTCACCGTGGGCCACGAGTTCGCGGGCGATGTGGCGCAGGTGGGCTCGATGGTGAGCGATGTCAAGGTGGACGATCGCGTGACGGCCGAGGGGCACATCGTGGATGGGCGGTGCATGCTGTGCCGCACGGGGAACGCGCACGCGTGCCCCTACACGAAGGTGATCGGCGTGGATCGCGACGGCTGCTTCGCGGAGTTCATCGCGATGCCGGCGACGAACGTCTGGCATCTCGACGACACTATTTCGTACGATGTGGGCGGCATCCACGATCCGATGGGGAACGCGTTTCACACGGCGCTCACGGCGGAAATTCCGGGCGCTACGGTGCTGATCACCGGTTGCGGGCCGATCGGGATCTTCGCTGCCGGGATCTGTCGCGCCGCGGGCGCGTCGCGCGTGATCTGCTCCGACGTGAACGACACGCGGCTCGAGCTCGCCCGGCAGATGGGCGCGACGGACGTCGTGCATCCCAACGAGGTGGAGGCGCTGGTGAAGCGCGTCACCGATTTCGGCGTCGACGTGGTGCTCGAGATGTCGGGCGTGCCGAGTGCGATTCACCAGGCGTTCCAGCTCGTACGGCCGGCGGGGCGCGTGCAGATGCTGGGCGTCCCGGCCAAGCCGATGACGTTCGACTTCGCGACGGAGCTCGTGTTCAAGGGCGTGACCGTCTATGGAGTGACGGGGCGACGGATGTATGATACGTGGCACCAGATGACGCGATTCCTTCGCTCGGGCGCGTTCGATCCGACGCCCGTCATCACCCATCGCTTCCCGCTCGAGCAGGCCGACGACGCGATCGCCGCGATCAAGTCGGGTGCCGCGGGGAAAGTCATCTTCGACATCGCGTGAACCGATGAACGACAAATTCTCGAGAGAGTTGCAGTCGCAGCTGGACGAGCTGAAGCGCGACAAGGTCTACAAGACGCTGAACTATCTCGACTCGCCGCAGGCGGCCCACGTGAAGATGGAGGGACGCGGCGAGGTGCTCATCCTGTCCTCGAACAACTACCTCGGGCTGTGCGCGGAGCCGAGCGTGGTGGAGGCGGGGCGGAAGGGGCTGGAGAAGTACGGCGCGGGCACGGGGAGCGTGCGCTTCATCTGCGGCACCTTCACCGTGCATCGCGCGCTCGAGGAGGCGCTGGCGCGATTCAGCGGCACGGCCTCGGCGCTGTCATACGTGTCGGCGTGGAACGCCAACGAGGGATTCACCGCGACCGTCGTGGAGGAGGGCGACTTCGTGATCTCGGACGCGTTGAACCATGCGTCGATCATCGACTCGGTGCGGCTCGCCAAGGTGATCACGAAGTGCACGACGGCGGTGTACAAGCACTCGGACATGGACGATCTCCGCGCCAAGCTCGAGGGCGCGAAGAGCGCGCGGCGCCGGATCATCTGGACCGACGGCATTTTCTCCATGGAAGGGGACATCGCGAAGCTGCCGGAGATTCTGGAGCTGGCGCACACGCACGATGCCATCGTGGCGATGGATGACTCGCACGCGACCGGTGTGCTCGGCAAGACCGGGCGCGGCACTGCCGAGCACTGTGGTGTGCTGGGTGATGTCGATGTCATCACGTCGACGCTCGGCAAGGCGCTGGGCGGAGCCGCGGGCGGATTCACGGCGGGGCCGGCGTCGCTCACGGATTACTTGACGCAGCGCTCGCGGCCGCAGCTCTTTTCGAATGCGCTGCCGCCCACGGTAGCCGCGAGCGCGCTGGCCGCGGTGGAGTTCATCGAGGCGCATCCGGAGCGCGTGAAGGCGCTGCACGACAACGCGAAGTACTTCCGCGAGGCGATCACCGAGGCGGGCTTCTCGCCGCTCGCGGGCGACACACCGATCGTGCCGATCATCGTCGGTGAGACGTCGCTCGCGCTCGAGATGAGCGAGCGGATGCTGCGCGAGGGCGTGTTCGTCACCGGCTTCGGGTTCCCGGTGGTGCCGCAGGGGCACGCGCGCATCAGATGCCAGCTCTCGGCGGCGCACTCGAAGGCCGATCTGGATTTCGCGGTCGCGACGTTCAAGAAGGTGGGACGAGCGGTGGGGCTGCTCAAATAGCGCGGCATCCGCGAGACGCACGGTCGCACGACACCATCCAGGCACATCACATGAGGGGATCGTTCAATGCCGCCGTCACGGTCGCACGTTCATAGCGCTCGCCCGCTCATCTCCCTTGTTACTTCATTCGCGCTCGCGTCGGGATTCGTCCCCGCGGGCGTTTTCGCGCAGGGGATTCCGACTCCCGAGTCCGTGCTCGGCTATCGCGTGGGAGCGGACCGCAAGCTCGCGGACTGGTCGCAGATCGTCGGCTACTTCGAGAAGCTCGCGGCCACGACGCCGGCCGTGTCGATCCAGACGCTCGGGAAGACGACGATGGGTAAGCCGCTGATCGCGGCGATCATCTCGACTCCGGACAACGTGAGGCGGCGCGAAGAAATCTTCGCTGCGCAACGCGAGCTCGCGGATCCGCGGATCCTGAACGCCGCGGATGAAGCGACGCTCTACGCGCACCAGCCGGCGGTGCTGGTGATCCAGTGCAACATCCACTCGGACGAGATCGCGTCGTCGCAGATGGCGATGGAGCTCGCGTACAGGCTGGCGACGAACGACACGCTACAGGCAGAGCTGAAGAACGCGGTGGTGATTCTCATCCCGTCTGTGAATCCGGACGGCGAGGAGATGGTCGTCGAGTGGTACCGCTCGCAGCTCGGCACGAAGTGGGAGGGCGGCGAGATGCCGTGGATCTACAACAAGTACACCGGGCACGACGACAATCGCGACTGGTTCATGATGACGCAGGTCGAGACGCGGCTCGTCACTGCGGCGCTCTACAAGCAGTGGCTCCCAGAGATCTTCTACGATGTGCATCAGATGGGCGCCGAGGGCGCGCGACTCTTCGTGCCGCCGTTCCTGGATCCCGTCGATCCGAACATCGATCCGTTGATCGTGCGCGGGATCGGGTTGATCGGCGCGGAGATGTCGAGCGCACTCGAATCGCGCGGGAAGACGGGGGTCGTCGACCACGCCGTGTACGACATGTGGTGGCACGGCGGCGCGCGGTCGACGCCGGCGCGGCACAACATGATCGGGCTGCTCACGGAGGCGGCGAGCGTGAAGGTCGCGACGCCGATCACGCAGGTGGACTCGGAGCTCACGGGGCACGAGCGCGGGCTCCCGAAGTACGAGCGAACGGTGGACTTCCCGAATCCGTGGAAGGCGGGGCGCTGGACGCTGCGCGACATCGTGGACTACGAGCTGATCGCAAGCGAGGCGCTGGTGCATCTCGCGAGCGCGGAGCGGGAGAGATATGTGCGCGACTTCGTCACGCTGGGGCGGAGGCAGCTCGCGATGGGGGAGAGCGATTCGGTGAAGGCGTGGGAGATACCGAACGCTCAGCGTGATCCATCGGCGGCCACGCGTATGATCAACGCTTTGATCGAGGGCGGGATCGAGGTTGCGCGGATCAATTACTCAACCGTCGTGCCGATGGCGCAGCCGTTTCGCGCGCACGCGAAGGACTTGCTCGAGATTCAGCACTATCCCAAGCGCCTGCTGTGGCCCGGCGGTCCGCCGGAACAGCCGTACGACGTGACCGGGTGGACGCTCCCTCTGCAAATGGGCGTTAGTGTGGCGCCGCTCGCGATAGTGCCGACGCCTCGCTCGGTAAGCATGGACTTCGTTCAGCCGCGATTGGGTTCGAAGAAGACGGCGTCGGTCGATGCCAGGCACACCGACGAGTACGCCGCCGTCGCCGCTTCGCTCACGAGTAAGAAGAACGTCACAGTGAGCTCCGGCGCCTTCCACTACACCCTCACCCGCCTCCCCCGCATCGCCATCTACCGCCCCTGGACCGGCAACATGGATGAAGGCTGGTGCCGCTGGGTGCTCGAACAGTTCCATCTCCCTTACGTCTCATTGACCGATTCGGTCGCGAAAGCGGGCAAGTTGCGTGACCACTTCGATGTATTGCTCGTCCCCGACATGAGCCTGCGGGAGATGCGAGACGGGAATTCTCCTCGTGAGACACCCCCTCCTTACGCCGGTGGGCTCGGCACTGCCGGTATCGCTGCGATCCGGGAATTCGTCACGAATGGTGGAACGCTGGTGCTCCTCGACCATGCATCGGAGCTGGCGACTGAATCGCTCGGCGTACCGGTCAAACGGATCATCGTACCGCGCCGCCTGACCGACGAGACACGATCGCGCGCGCCGGGCGCTGGAGAGAGTGCGGAGCCGCTGTACGCACCGGGCTCGATTCTGCGAGTGCTCGTCGATACGACCAACGCAATCAGCTATGGAATGCCCGATACGGCTGCTGTGTACTTCACGAACTCCGTGACGTTCGACGTCGGCGCCGCGTCGCAAGTACGAGTGATCGCACGATACCCCGATCGCGGGGAAGACATTCTGCTGAGTGGATATCTGCAGGGAGCATCACAGATCGCGGGCAAAGCGGCCGCGATATCCGCACCGGTTGGCCGCGGACACGTCGTGATGTTCGGCTTTCGTCCGCAGCACCGTGGTCAGTCGTATGGCACGTTCCGCATGCTGTTCAACGCCTTGCTCACCGGTGGCGGCTCCGCCACTCGCAATTAGACCCTCCTGCCCGAACAAAGAATGAGGAGTCACACCATGCGCACGGTCCGTTGGATGTCTTCCGTGCTCGCCCTCGTGGCTCTGACGCCCACCGTCAGCGCCGCCCAGTCGAATCGCCTCTTCCAGAACGCCTGGTTCTGGGGAGCCAAGGCCGGCCTGATGAACTTCTCGACCGGCATCGAGAACAAGACCGCGCCGCTGGTCGGCGCCGAGTGGCTGATCACCCGCAGCAAGGCGGGACTCTACCTGAGCGCCGAGCAGGCGTTCTTCAACGCGACGGGCTACGTCTTCGACGGCAATGGCCAGCAGGTCAACGTCGCGCTGAAGGATTCGCGCCGCTACACCGCCGCGCTGCTCGCCTTCCCGGTGAACTGGGGATCGCTTCGCCCGTATGGCGGCGTCGGGTTGTCGCTGAATCTCATTCAGCACGCCACCGTCGATCAGAGCCAGATCACGGATCCCGACCAGGAAGACGTGGTCGCGCAGGCCGTGCACGATGAGCGCGACCGTGCCGCCTTCATCATCATGGGCGGACTGCAGGCACAGTATCGCCGCTTCTCGGTGTTCGGTCAGGCGACGTACATGCCGGCCCGTGCGAACTTCTTCTTCAGCGGTCGATCGACCTACATCCTCGAAGCAGGCATTCGCTACAACGTCGGCAGCTCGATCGACAAGACGCCGTAGTCGCACGCAGAAGCGGGGTGGGGAGAAAACGGCGGCGCTACTCGGTAGCGTCGCCGTTTTTCATTCTACGCGCTTCAGATGGCTCGGCGTTTTCGACACGTAGGCATTGTCCGCCACGAGCCATCGCAGCGGCCACTCCACGCTCTTCGTGATTCCGATGCGCGGTGTCACCCGCACTCGCGAGTCCGCAACCGGATCGCCCCGAAGGATCTCGATCGCGCTCTTCCGAAGCGGAAGCCCGTTCAGCGCCCCCGTGATGCCGAGCGCCTCGCACAACTTCCCGGGTCCGTTGGTGAGATCGCGATCGCGCACCTCGCCGCGCCGCTCGCGCATGAGCTCCACGCCATCCAGCGGCTCGACCGCGCGGATGAGTACCGCGCTCGGTGAGCCCGCGGCGCGAGTGACGGCGTTGAAGCACCAGTGCACGCCGTAGATGAAGTACACGTACGCAGTGCCGGGTGCACCGTAGAGCCACCTGGTGCGCGCTGTGCGCCCCGCTGCGGCATGACACGCCAGATCGTGCTCGCCGAGATACGCTTCGGTCTCCACGATCCTTCCACTGGCCACGCCGTCCGCTGTAGTGCAGCGTAAAACGGCACCGAGCAGGTCGCGGGCGACCTGCTCGGTGTCTCGATCATAGAACTTCGCGGGGAGAGCCGCGCTCGCCCGCGAACGCCGCGCAATTGCCGCGACGCGCGTGGGCATCGCTACGCCTCCGTCGAACCCGCGGTCTTCTTGGCGCGCGGACGCTTCGCCTTGGGCGCAGCCTTCTCGCCCGATGCCGCCGTGGACGCGGACTTCTTTGCGCGAGCCGACTTCGCGGCGGGAGCGCGACCCGCACGCTTCTTCGGCGCGGCCTTCGCCGCAGGCTCCGGCTCGGACTCGGGCACGAGTGCCAACGTCGGTGCAGCAGCCGGTGCGCTGCTCTCCGCCGGCGTGTGCCCGCCGATGACGCCGAGGTTCATGAGCTCGGGCGGCATCTCGCCGCCGCGGCCACGACCGCGCATTCCGCGACGAAGCGACGCCGCGTTGGCCGCGCTCCGTGCAGACTGACTCGGCTCCGCAGCCAGTGGTGCCGCCGCGGCAAGCTGCTCGGCAACTGACGCCACGGCGCCAGCTGGTGCGACCTCGAAGTCATCGCCGCGCTTGCGGAGATCGATGACGTCCGCATCATGCGCGTCGCGAAGAATGCGCAGGAAGAAGCGCTCGTCGAGGGTCTCGCTGTCGCGTCCCAGCAGCTCGCGCGCCTTACGGCGAACGGCGCTCGCCGGAACCGGCTTGTCCACGCTCGTGGTGAGCTCGGACACGGCCTTCCTGAGCAGCGTGAGCGCTTCGTCACGTGTGAGTCGCTCGCCAACCATCTCGGGCTCGGTCGCCGCTCTCGCCGCGGGCGAAGGTGCGCGCTCGGCCGGAGGCGCGGTGACTGGCTCATCGAGCGACGGCGAGAAGTGCGATGCAACCTCCGCCGGTGCCACCGACGTTGCGGCGCCCTCGGCCGCGCGCGGCTCGCGCTCGCGACCGCGTCCACGACCGCCGCGACCACGACGGCTGCGGCGCGCGGCGCTCTCCTCGGCGCTCTCGCCACCGCGCTCGAGCGTCGGGCGAGGTGCGGCCTCCGACGATGAGGAAGCCGACGCGCCCGCGACCAGCTTGCCGTCGCCCGCGACATCCACTTCCATCTGCCCGTTCTCGAGCTTCGTCACGCGAATGAGTCCGCGCTGCGCCGCTTCCTGTGCGAAGCGCGAGAACTTCGCCATGCCAAGATCCTTCTCGTCGAACGTCGAGTCGATCTCCTGCATCACCTGCTTGAGCCGGTCGGAGCGCATCACGTCGCCGTTGCGCTTCATTCGCGTCGCGGCTTCGACCACGAGCTCCCACGGATCGTGCTTGACGTTCTCTTCCTCGTTCGTCTTCACCAGGCCGGCGAGCGCGTTGTAGCTGTAGTACTCGTCGCAGTTCTGCACGAGCAGGTCACTCGACGACTCGCGAATGCCGACGCCGATCACGTACTTGCCGTACTCCTTGAGCTTCATCACGAGACTCGAGAAGTCGGAGTCTCCGCTGAGCAGGATGTACGTGCCGATCTCGGGGCGATTGAACACGAGCTCCATCGCGTCGATCGCCAGGCGGATATCCGTGGCGTTCTTCTTCGACGACCCGTACGCGGGCGCCATGATCATGTCGATCGATGACTCGGCGAGCGGGACGACGTACTGTGGATAGCGGCGCCAGTCTGCGTAGGCGCGCTGCACTGCGACCTTCCCCTTGATGATGCTGGAGCCGAGCAGGCTGCGGAGCTCGTGGCCGAGGTCGGAGCGGATGCCCATCGTGACGTTGTCGAAGTCGATGAGCAGGGCGGCGTTGGGCGCGGTGTGAAAGGGCGCCGGGGTGTACGGTGATGCCGCCACCGGAGACATCGCCTGCGGACCGCGGTGAATCGGAACGGCGGCCGGGCGGGGCGAGGAAACGGGACGGTTGTTTCTCGGGGTCATGACTTCCTATCGAGTATGCGAGCTCAGATGGCGGAGCTCATTGCGGTGTGATCGAGCGCGACCATGCGCTCGAGCTCTCGCCGCCGCACCTTCCCGCTCCCGGTCATCGGGAAGGCATCGAAAAAGCGAACGAGATCAGGGAATTTGTACTCGGCCACCGTGTCGCGTGCGAACGCCTTCAGCTCGCCGCCAGTGATGACCGCTCCTTCAACGGGAACGACGCACGCGCAGACCAGCTCTCCCAGAATGTCGTGGGGGATACCGATCACGCAGACGTCGTCCACCGCGGGATGCGCACGGAGCTGATCTTCGACTTCACGCGGATAGATTCGAAATCCTCCGCGCACGATCGTCTCCCTGCGGCGTCCCACGATTCGCACGTAGCCTTCCTCGTCGATGATCCCCAGATCACCAGTGAGGAAGAAGCCTTCCGGGGAGAACGACCGGGCAGTCTCCGTCGGCATGCGAACATAACCTTGCATCACATTCGGCCCGCGGACGGCAAGCTCGCCGACCGCTTCGGGCCCGTGCAGCGCACCGGTGACGATGTCCACCACTTTGATCTCGACACCGGGGAGCGCGCGTCCCACCGTGGTGAGCCGCTTGTCCGCCGCATCGCTGAAGCGTGTCATCGTCATCGTCGGTCCGGTTTCCGTGAGCCCGTATGCGAGCTGCACGTTGCACCAGCGCCGAATGCGCCTCACCAGCTCCTCCGACACCGCTCCGCCGGCAATGACGCCGGTGCGAAGCGACGGAAACGCTGCCGGATCGAAATCCGGCGTGCGCATGAGGAGCTGGTACATCGTGGGCACACCGTGCATCACGGTGACCCGTTCCCGCTGCAACAGCGCTACTGCACCACTGGCGTCGAACTCGTCCTGCAATACCAGGGTCGCGCCTGCCGTCAGCGCGCCAACCAGCACGGACAGCCCGAACGTCGTGAAGAACGGCACCATCGCGAAGACGCGATCCGCGGGCTCCATCTCGAGGAGCTCACCGGTTTGCTGCGCCGTCTCGACGATTGCTCGATTCGAGAGGCGCACGCCTTTCGGCTTGCCCATCGTTCCGGACGTGTACATCAGGGCGAGATCCGAGTCGTCGTCGGCGTTCAACGGCGGAAGGTCTCGTCCAGCCCCACTCGACAGCAGATCCTCGAACTGGAAGATCCGGTCGTCGTACCACAGCTCCTCGCCACCAACGGTGATGAGGTAGAGCATGTCAGGCAGCTCAGCGAGCATGTCCTCGAACAGCTGCAGGTAGTCGACGCCGTGATGCCGCTCGAGCGCGATGACCGCAGACACTTCGGCATGCCGAAGCTGGTACTTCAGCTCGTGGTAGCTGAGCCGAGGGTTCACGGGTACGACCGTGGCACCCAGTTTCGAGGCCGCGAAGAGTGAAATCACCCATTCGGGCCAATTCGGCATCACGATCGCAATGCGATCGCCCGCCTCGATTCCCAACTCGGCCAGCGCCGCAGCCAGAGCCGCCGCTTTCGCGTTCACCTGCGCGTACGTGAGCGCGCGACCGTCCGCCACCAACACCGTGCGCTCCGGATGCTCTCCGGCACGTGCGGCAAGGACGCGTTCAAGCGTCCAGGCATACGACATCAGGGGCGGGCCAGAATCATACAATCTCGTAATCTACAACAAGTTGGGCACGTGAGGGAGGGCGCGCCCTACACGAGGTCGCCACCGATGGCTAGCTTCTGAGTGTCGCATGATGAAACAGACCCCAAAAACCACCCGTAGATGACACGGTGAAGCGGCTCAGCTTCCGGGCGCGCGTCCTTCTCTCTCTCGTGCTCTTCGCACTCGTCCCCGCGAGCGTGCTGCTCCTGGGCGCGGCGGAGCTCGTGCGCAACGCGCTTCCGGTGCTCAGCGGACGCGCGCCGTGGGAGCACGCCGCGGCTACCGGACGCAAGGCGATCGCCGCCGCGCGTGCGTCGAAGCTGACGACCGACCAGGAAGCGTCGGTCGCCGACCACGAGCAGGTGCTCACCAATTCGCTCGAGCAGGCATCGCGCGTCAGCTATCTGTTCTCGCGCACCGTGGCGATCGCGGCCGCGGTGGCGGCGATCGGGATCGTACTGCTGGCGCTCATCGCGTCGCGCACCGCGGGACATCTGAGCCGCCAGCTGAGCCGGCCGCTGAACGAGGTCGTGGAGTGGACGGAGCTCATCGCGCGCGGACGCCCGCTCCCCGAAGGTCCACCGCGCAAGGGAGCGCCCGAGTTCGAGACGCTCCGGCGACGAATGCGAAAGATGGCCGACGCGCTCGCCGCCGCACGCGAGCGCGAGCTCGAGGCCGAGCGCCTCGAGGCGTTCCGCGAGACCGCGCGACGCGTTGCCCACGAGCTCAAGAATCCGCTGACGCCCATCCGTCTCGCCGTCACGAGCCTGCGCCGCGCGAGCGAAGGCGACAGCCGCATGATGGAGATCATCGACGTGCTGGATACCGAATCGCGCCGGCTCGAGGTGATGGCGCGGAGCTTCGCGCAGTTCGGCACGCTCCCCGAGGGAACCGCGGCCGACGTGGACCTGGTGGAGCTCGCGAGCGCGGTGGCGCGCTCGCTCAACTCCGCGAGAGTGCAGGTGCAGGTGGAGCATTCGGGTGACCTCCCGCTCGTGCGCGGCTATCACGACGCGTTGTCGCGCGCGCTCACGAACATCGTGCTGAACGCGATCGATGCGTGCGCGGAGGGCGGCGCGGTGACGATCGTCGTCGGACGGCGGTGGCACGAGGGACGGGAGATGGTGGAGCTGCGCGTGCGCGACACGGGAGCCGGGATTCCGGCGGAGCGCCTCGGAGCGATCTGGCAGCCGTACGTGACGAGCAAACCGGGCGGCACGGGACTCGGCCTCGCGATCGTGCGGCAGACGATCCTCGCGCACCACGGGCTCGTGCAGGCGAGCAGCATGGCAGGTGTCGGGACAGAGATCGTGATGGCGCTCCCCATCGACGGGGGCGCCGTCGAAACGAGTGCAACGGAAGAGTAATGACCATTCCAGGCGAGCTGATACCGATCGTGCTGTTCATCATGATGGGCGTGACCGCCATCGGTTGGCCGATTGCGCGGGCGCTCGCGCGCAAGATGGATCGCGAGGCGGTGCAGCCGAAGATCCCGCTCGAGCTGCAGGGCCGGTTGGAGCGCATGGAGCAGGCGATCGACTCGATCGCCGTCGAAGTCGAGCGGATCTCGGAGGGACAGCGCTTCACGACGAAGCTGCTGAGCGACCGGCAGCATTCACTTCCGCCCCGGCAGCCGTAGCTGATGTCAGAAGTTCTGGTCATCGACGACGAGCCGAACATTCGGCGCATGGTCGGCGCGATTCTGAGCGCCGAGGGCTTCAGCGTGCGCGACGCGGCCGACGGCGCCGCGGGTGTGCGCGCGGCGACCGAGCGCGAGCCGGATGCCGTGCTCCTCGATCTGATGATGCCGGGCGCGCTCGATGGCATGTCTGCGCTCCGTCAGCTCCGCGAACGGTTCCCCGCCCTTCCCGTCGTGATGATGAGCGGGCGCGCGGAGCTCAGCGACGCGGTGCGCGCGACGAAGCTCGGCGCCTTCCACTTTCTCGAGAAGCCGCTGACGCACGAGGCGATGCTGTTGACGATCCGCTCGGCGCTCGAGCTGCGGAATGCACGCCGCGAGGCGCAGACGCTGCGCGAGGAGTTTGGACTCACGGGCGAGATGGTGGGGAGCAGCGCCGCGATGGAGCGCGTGCGCGAGCTGATCGCCCGAATCGCGCCGAGCGATGCGCGGGTGCTCGTGATGGGCGAGTCGGGCACCGGAAAGGAGCTCGTCGCGGCGGCGATTCACTACGGGAGCTCGCGCCGCGACAAGTCGTTCGTGCGCGTGAACTGCGCCGCGATCCCGCGCGATCTCGTCGAGAGCGAGATGTTCGGCCACGAGCGCGGCGCCTTCACCGGCGCGACGGACCGGCGCATCGGACGCTTCGAGCTCGCGGACCAGGGCACGCTCTTCATGGACGAGGTGGGCGACCTCGGCGCCGAGGCGCAAGCGAAGCTGCTGCGCGCCATCGAGGCGAAGGAGATCGAGCGCGTGGGCGGCGGCAAGCCGATTCCGGTGAACGTCCGCATCGTCGCGGCGACGAACAAAGATCTCGAGAAGCACGTGGCTGAGGGACTCTTTCGGGAGGACCTGTACTTCCGGCTCAACGTCATCCCGATGACGCTGCCGCCGCTGCGCGACCGGGCGGATGACGTCGAGGCGCTCGTGCGCCACTTCTCCGCGCTCGGCCGCGCGCGCGGCAGCTATCCCGCGCCGCGCTGGACCGCCGGCGCGCTCGACCTCATGCGCCGGTACCGGTGGCCGGGAAACGTGCGCGAGCTCGCGAACATCGTGGAGCGGCTCGGCATTCTGCACGCGGGCGCCGAGGTGACGACGATGGATGTCGGCGCGGTGCTGGCGATCGATCGCAGCGCGCCCGCCGGCGCGATCCCCGCGGTGGCCGACACCGACAAGCCACTGGGCGACGCGCTCGACGACTTCGAGCGGGTGCTGATCTCGCAGGCGCTGGCTGCGGCGAATGGCAATGTGGCCGAGGCGGCGCGGCGGCTTCGCACGGACCGTCCGAATCTCTATCGGCGCATGCGGAGGCTCTCGATCGAATGGAACGGCACATGACGCGCGCGCGACGAGTGGCGTGGATGATCGCGGGAGCGTCAATCGCCGCGGCGGCGCTCGCGCCGCGGGCGCGCGCACAGGCAGCAGACACGACGCCGCCGGGCCTCTCGTACGACGATGCCTCGGAGATCGCGTACCTGTTCAACCGCATTGCGGCGCTGCGCAACACGGGCGCGACGACGGTTGCCGCCGGCGACTCCGTGAACGGGAATGTCGCGGTGTTGTGGGGGCCGCTCACGATCGCAGGGCTGGTGCACGGAAACGCGATCGTCGTCAACGGCTCGGTGACGATCGCGCCGACCGGACACGTGGACAACGACGTCATCGTCACCGGCGGCACGATTACCGGCGCGGACAGCGCGCACGTGGGCGGAGAGGTTCGAGCGCACAGCGACGCACTGAAGTTCCGCCAGGCGGGCGAGCTGATCATCGCCGAATCGCCCGAGGGCGCGGAGATTCCGGATGCGAGCTGGTTCAAGCACTGGCTCAGGCGACACGTGCGGCCGCGGCACGGCTTCATCATCGAAGGCGGCCCCTACAATCGCGTCGAGGGGCTGCCGGTGATCGCGGGGCCATCGATTCGCCAGAACACCGGCATCGGGGTGCTGCGTGCGTCGGCGCTCGGGATCTATCGGTCCGCCGACGGCTTCGCGTGGAAAGGCGACAATCGCGGCTGGAACGCCAGCAGCGAGCTGACGATCGGCGGTGTGGGCAGCATGCGCATCGGCATCGCCGGTTACGATGTTGTCACCCCAACGGAATCGTGGGAGCTGCGCGACGCGGAGGTGTCGCTCGCGAGCTTCTTCCTGCACCGGGACTATCGCGACTACTACAACACGAAGGGCGTGCACGCGTGGGTGAGCGTGCACGATGGGCGCAAGCTGTCGCTCGAGCTGGGCGTGCGAAACGAACGGTGGGAGCCGCGCGCGACGCGCGATCCGTACACGCTGTTCAGGGATGGCTCGATGTGGCGCCCGAATCCCGTGCTTGACGACGGGCGGCTCTGGCTCGGGGAGGCGCTCTTTCGTCTCGACACGCGCAACAACGTGGGCGATCCGTGGACGGGATGGCTGATCGACGCGTCGCTCGAGACGGGCGGCACGGACCGGCTCAAGCTCGGGCCCGCGACGATCCTCGCGCGCGACAGCGTTGCGGGCACGACCGAGCGGGCGCGATTCACGCGACTCCTCGCCGACTTCACGCGGTACAACCGGGTGTCGCCGCAGGCGCAGCTCAACTTCAGGCTCGTGGTGGGAGCGGGCTTCGGAGGCGATGAGCTGCCGCTCGAGCGCCGCTTCGTCCTGGGCGGCGCGGGCACGCTGCCCGGATACGATTTCCGAAATTCGGGGCATGGTCCCGATGTGCTCTCCTGCGACGGTGGTCCGAATCCAGTCGCGGGGATCCCGGCACAGTGCGACCGCATGGTGCTCGGCCAAGTCGAGTTCCGCCACGACTCGCGCATCCGCCTGTTCGGCCGCAAGGATTCCGACGGCGCCCAGCGCTTTCGCGTGGATCGCGATGTCGCGCTCGTCGCGTTCGCGGACGGCGGACGCGGATGGATCACGGGTCAGCGGTTTGGCGACCTGCGCTATCCGTCGACGTCGTTCCCATCGCTGAGCACCTTCAAGTACGACGCGGGCGCGGGTGTAGACCTCCACTACATCGGCGTCTACATCGCGAAGTCGCTCACCGATTGGAGCAACGGGGCGAATCTGGTCGTTCGCCTGAGGCACCGCTTCTAGCGTGCGCAACCTTCTCCGCACGCTTCTCGTGGTGGTGGTCGCCGCGCTCCCGCTCGGGCGAGCGGCGGCGCAGGCGCCCGCGCGCATCGAGGTCGATCTCGCGCCGGCGGTGGCGGGCGTGCGCAGCGCGCCGCTCGTGCGCAGCCTGCACATCTTTTCCGACCGCGACATTCGCGAGATGCTGCACAGCGGATTCCCGGCGCGCCTGCACTACCGTCTCGAGCTGTGGGGCGCAGCGGGATTTTTCGATGACCTGAAGCGCCAGGTCGAGTGGGACGTGATCGTGCGCTACAATCCGCTCAAGCGTCGCTACACGGCCACGCGCATCGAGGGCGATCACGTCGCCGCGCTCGGGAGCTTCGACGGCCTCGATCCGATCGAAGCCGTGCTGTCGCAAGCGACCCAGCCGACGTTCGCCGTACCGGACGGTCACGACAAGTACTACTACAACTTCGTGCTGGACGTGCAGATGCTCTCAGTGAGCGATCTGGATGAGGTCGAGCGGTGGTTGAAGGGAGACCTGGGCCCCGCGGTGCATGGCGAGAAGAATCCGGGCACCGCGCTCGGCAAGGGTGCGAAAACGCTGATCACGAAGCTGCTCGGCGGCCAGGACAAGCACTACGTGGCGCGCTCGAAGGTGTTCCGGCCGCGCTGAGCCTACTCGCGCTCGCGGTTGCCGAGGGCGTGCGGCCGATGTCCGGCGCGCTCGATGTGCTCGAGCTGATGCAGCGTCTCCTCGCCGTAGAACAGCTTGATGTAGTTCGACTGCGCCGGCGTGAGGCGACGGACCGCCCAGCTGAGATGCACGAAGTGCGGCTCGACGGGATGCGTCATCGGATGCATGCCGATTTCCTCGGGCATGCGGTTTCCCTTGCGCGTGTTGCAAGGCGAGCACGCGGCGACGACGTTCGTCCACTCGTTCGTTCCGCCGCGCGAGATCGGGATGAGGTGATCGCGCGTGAGAGACTCACGCGGCTTCAGCTCGACCTGGGTGCGCCCGCAATACTGGCAGCGATAGCGATCGCGCGCGAAGAGAAAGGTGTTCGTCACCTGGCGGCGGAAGCGGCGCGGCACGTGAATGAACTTCATCAGCCGGATGACCGCGGGACGCGGCAGCGTGAGGCGCTCCGAGCGCACGAGCCGCCCCGGATCGCTCTCGACGATCTCCGCCTTGCCGTCGAGCACAAGGCGAAGCGCCCGACGCATGGGAACCATGGTCAGTGGCTCGAACGAAGCATTTAGTGCCAGACATCCAACGACCACAATTCCCTCCGCGGCCGATACGAAAACTCCCGCCTGATCAATCAGTGCGGGAGCATGCCATCATGCAATCGTCACTGTACTGTTCACCATAGTGAGCCATCCGAAGCGATCCTCGATCTCGCCGCTGCAGATGCCCAGGTACTGCTCCTGGATCGCGCGCGTGACTGGCCCGGGCTTCCCCGCGCCAACCTGGATCCGGTCCACCGAGCGAATTGGCGTAAGCTCGGCAGCGGTACCCGAGAAGAACGCCTCATCAGCAATGTAGAGCATCTCGCGCGGGATGGACTCCTCCCGCACTTCGTATCCAAGGTCGCGCGCGATGACCATTACGGAATCGCGCGTAATTCCCCTCAAAATGCTGGCGCCGAGCGCGGCGGTGTAGATCACACCGTCCCGCACGATGAACAGGTTCTCGCCGCTCCCTTCCGAGACGTGCCCTGCGTTGTCGAGCATGATCCCCTCGACGTACCGATCGATGCGCGCTTCCATCTTGGTGAGCTGGGAGCTCAGGTAGTTCCCACTCGCCTTCGCCAGCCCCGGGATCGTATCCGGCGCGGCGCGCCGCCAGCTCGAGACGCACACGTCGACGCCGAGCTTGAGCGCGTCTTCGCCGAGATACCGCCCCCAGTTCCAGGCGATGATGAACGTCTCCACCGGCACTTCGGCGGCGTAGACGCCCATCTGCTGACCCGTACGTACGACGATCGGCCGCAGGTAACAGTGACGCAGCTCGTTCGCGGTGACCGTGTCCATCGCCGCCTGCATGAGCGTCTCGAGATCGTGTTTGAGCGGCATGCGGTAGATGCGGCACGAGTCCTGGAGCCGCCGCATGTGCTCGGCCACGCGAAAGACGGCCGGGCCGGCCGGCGTCTCGTAGCAGCGGATGCCCTCGAAGACACTCGACGCATAGTGCACGGCGTGACTCATCACGTGGATGGTCGCGTCATCCCACGCGACGAACCGACCGTCGCGCCAAATCTTCGTCGTGCGTCCGGACGGAGTGTCAGGCATGAATTCCCGTGAGCGTCGTGCGGAAAGGCGTGCGATGCAAAATAACGGGAGGGACGGAAGCCGCGCCAGAGCGCGGAGCGGCTAGATGCTCTCGCGAATTGCGACGACGATCTCTTTCACGCGCCGGTGCAGCGCTGGATCTTCGTTGAGCAGCTCCCAATTCCACACTTTGGGCGTGCCCGCCACCACGACGAACTTCGCCGGCTCGGCGCCGAGCGCGAACACGAGCGCGGCTTCGGGGCTGGCGTCCGCGGCGCCGGCGAGCGCGGTGAGATCGAAGGCCGCGAGGTCGGCCTCCTTCCCGACTTCGAGCGATCCGACACGATCCGAGAGCGCGAGTGCGCGCGCTCCGCCGAGCGTCGCGAGCTCGAGCGCGCGCGGCGCGGAAAGCGCATCGTGGCGCGCGGCTCGCACACACTGCGCGAGCGCCGCCGCGCGCGACTCTTCGAGCAGATGCATCCGATTGTTCGCGGCCATCGAGTCGGAGCCCAGTCCGACGGCAATGCCCGCGTCGAGCATCTCGAGCACTGGCGCGATGCCGTGTCCGAGCTTCGCGTTGGAGATGGGACAGTGGGCGACGGTGCTGCCGCTCGCCGCGATGGCGGCGATGTCCGAGTCGGTCGCGCGCACGCAGTGAATGAGCAGCGGGTGCGCGTCGAGCACGCCCAGCTTCTCGAGCAGCGCGATCGGCGACGTCGCGCGCGGTGCCACCGGGAACCCGCGCGCGCGATGCGCGTCGGCGAACGGGCCCTCGCCGTCGCACACGAAGCGCTGTTCCGCGTCGCTCTCGGCGATGTGCACCGCGATGCGGCGTCCGGAGCGAGCAACGAGCGCGAAGAGCGGATCGGAAACCGTGTAGGGCGCGTGCGGAGACACGCCGACGTGCTGCAGCTCGGTCTCGAACGCGTCGTGGCGCGCGAGCTGCTCGGCGAGGCGCTCCGCGGCCTCGCGCACCGCGTCCGGATTCGCGGAGGGGGAGAAGACCTCCTGGTACATGATGCCGCGCACGCCGCGTTCGCGCATCGCCTCGAGCGCGACGCCCGAATCGCAGGTATCCGCGAACGTCGTGATGCCCGCGCGCACCCCCTCGGCGATGCCCCACCGCGCGGAATCGAGAAATCGCTCCGGCGTCATGGCCGCGACCTTCGCGGCCTGCAATCGTGCAATCCAGTCGCGGAACGAAAGATCCTCGAGCAGCCCGCGAAACACCGTGAGCTCGAGATGGGTGTGCGCGTTGACGAGGCCGGGGATGAGCGCGCACTCGCCGAGGTCGCGATCGGTGCCGTCGGGCGCATCGGCACGCGAACCGACGTAGACGATGCGTCCCGCGAGCTCCACCACCGTCCCGTCGCGTATGGGCGGCGACGAGATCGGAAGCACCCATCGCGCGTGGTAGCGGATCACCGGGTCGCGCGCGTCCCGTGCACGAACGGATCGAAGAGCGCGCTTTCTTCGGCGCCGACGAGCTTCGCCATCTGGAGCGGGAACGCGAGGTCGCCGACCTGCGCGCGCGAGTGTCCATCTGAGCCGAGCGAGAGCTGCACGCCGCGCTCGTGCGCGCGCTTCACCAGTCGCTCGTGCGGCCGGTAGCGATTGGAGATCTCGAAGGCGAGGCCGGCGGTGAAGAGCGCGTCGACGAGGCGCTCCTCGCGCGCATCCGTCCAGAGCTCGTCGACCGGATAGTTGCGGATCGGTATCGGGACGAGAGTCGGGTGCGCCAGGATATCCACCGGCATCTCGGCGGCGAGGCGCTCGAGGTCGTCGAGGTGGTAGTCCATGTACGCATCGGCCGTGAGCTCGGCCGGAAGTGTACGATGAAACATGCTCAGCGGACGCTCGACGCCGGGGATCTGCACCGCATGCAGAGAGCCGATGCGATGGGTGAAGCGCGCGACCAGCTCGTCGGGCAGCTCGCGCCACAGCGGATCGTGCCAGCAGAACTCTCCACCGCACGCGACATCGTAAGGCGCGAGCTCGTCGAGATACGCGCGGACGCCGTCCACGGACTTCACCGCGAGCGAGACGTCCGAGGAGAGATGATCGGTGACGCTCGGCCGAACGCCGCGCGCGCGTACGACCTCAATGAGCTCGGGGACGGTGAGCTCACCGTCCGACATCGTGGTGTGCGCGTGGCAATCGATCGGCGTCCAACTGGTCACGGCTTGGTCGGGTGGAACGGATCGATCGGACCGCGAACCGTGTCGTGCGTGGGCGGACGCGCGGGCGCGGGCGCGGGCACCTGCGCGG
>DATCPC010000015.1:0-3017 GCA_036564355.1 Gemmatimonadaceae bacterium
CTCAAAAAGTGAGGAAAACATCGCCGCCGGGGAGCGGGCAGCAGCGCTGTTTTTTGAGAAGGCATGGCGTAATCTTGACCGAGTACGAATAATTGAGAGAAGCGATCAAAGAAATCATGATCACAGAAGCCCGATGACTCCGAAAACCCTGGTCGACAAAATCTGGGATGCCCACCTCGTTCGTCCCGAGACCGAGAGCACCCCGGCCGTCCTCTATGTCGACCTCCACCTCGTGCACGAGGTGACATCGCCGCAGGCGTTCGCCGAGCTGCGCAATCGCGGTGTCCGGGTCAGACGTCCGGATCTTACGCTGGCGACGATGGATCACTCGACGCCGACCACGCCCCGCTCGAACGGGCGCCTGCAGGTGCTCGACACTCAGGCGTCTGCGCAGCTCGCGCAGCTCGAGACCAACTGCGAAGAGTTCGGAATCAAACTCTTCGGCCTGGATGACACCCGCCAGGGAATCGTTCACGTGATTGGTCCCGAACAGGGCCTCACCCAGCCGGGCATGACCATAGTCTGCGGCGACAGCCACACCAGCACGCATGGGGCATTCGGGGCGCTGGCATTTGGGATCGGCACGTCGGAGGTCAGCCATGTTCTCGCTACTCAGACGCTGCTGCAGCGCAAGCCGCGCAACATGGAGCTTCGCATTGACGGAGTGCTTCCTCGCGGCGTTACAGCAAAGGACATAATCCTCGCCGTCATCGCGAAGATCGGCATCGGTGGCGCTACCGGAAATGTTCTCGAGTATTCCGGCTCGGCCATTCGCTCGCTCGGCATGGAAGAGCGAATGACCATCTGCAACATGTCCATCGAGGCGGGCGCCCGCGCCGGTCTCATCGCGCCAGACGAGACTACGGTCAACTACATTGCCGGCCGTCCCTTCGCGCCCGCCGGCGCGGACTGGGATGCGGCGCTTGCCCGCTGGAATCAGCTCGCGAGCGACGAAGGCGCATCATACGACCGTTCCGTTCACCTCGAGGCCGCGAGCCTCGCTCCGATGATCACGTTCGGTACCAACCCGTCGATGGCGATCCCGATCGATGGGCATGTCCCCAATCCCAGCGACGCGGACAGCGGTCCTGAGCGTGTCGATCTCGCCAAGGCGCTTCGCTACATGGCGCTCGAGCCAGGACAGTCTCTTCTTGGACACGCAATCGATGTCGTGTTCGTGGGTAGCTGCACGAACTCGCGCATTTCGGACCTGAGGCAGGCGGCAGCTGTGATGCGGGGGCGGCGCGTCGCGGCCGGCGTACGAATGCTCGTCGTCCCTGGTTCACGCAACGTAAAACGCGAAGCCGAAGCCGAGGGACTCGATCGCGTTTTCCTGGAGGCCGGCGCGGAATGGCGGGAAGCAGGCTGCTCGATGTGCATCGCAATGAACGGAGATCAGCTGGCGCCCGGTCAGAGCGCGGTGAGCACCAGCAATCGCAACTTCGAGGGACGTCAGGGCAAAGGAGGCCGGACATTTCTCGCCAGTCCGCTCACCGCGGCTGCGACGGCAGTGGCCGGCGCCATCGCCGATGTGCGGAGCCTCTCGTGACGACGATTCCATGAAGCCACTTACTTCGCTTACGTCATCGTGCGTGGTGCTGCACGCCGCGAACGTCGATACCGACCAGATCATTCCGGCGCGCTTTCTAAAGACGATTGAGCGCCGCGGACTCGGCGCGCATCTGTTCGCCGACTGGCGCCTGGACGAGCAGGGCCAGCCGCGCCCCGACTTCCCGCTCAATTCTCCCGAGGCGGTTGGTGCGGCGATCCTCGTCGCTGGTGACAACTTCGGCTGCGGCTCATCCCGCGAGCACGCGCCCTGGGCGCTGCTCGATTTCGGTTTTCGCGCCGTCATCAGCACCGGCTTCGCCGACATTTTCCGGAACAACGCGCTCAAGACGGGGCTGCTTCCCGTCACTCTTTCGCCGTCCGCGCACGCCACGCTGCTGGGACAGCTCGCGGAATCACCGCGCGCGACCGTCACGATTGATCTGGAGTCGCAGACCGCGACGCTGCCAGACGGGACGGCGCACCCGTTTGCCGTGGATCCTTTCGCCCGACATTGTCTGCTGAACGGCGTCGACGAGCTCGGGTTCCTCATCGAACAGGACGCGGCGATCGCCGCTTACGAGTCGACGCATACCAGCCACGTGTGCACGCGCTGACAATTGCCCTGCTTCCGGGCGACGGGATCGGCCCGGAGGTGGTGGCCGAAGGCGCCCGCGTGCTCCGCGCGGTGGCCGAGCGGTGGGATCATGCAATCGAATTTCGCGAGGGATTGATCGGTGGCTGCGCGCTCGATGCGCGAGGAACTCCTTTACCGCCTGAAACACTCGAGCTCTGCAAAGCCGTAGATGCCGTTCTGCTCGGCGCGGTCGGTGGTCCGCGCTGGGATAATCCCGACGCACGTCAGCGCCCCGAACAGGGTCTGCTTGGGCTGCGTCGAGAGCTGCAGGTATACGCCAACCTGCGACCGGTGACCGTGCATCCATCACTAGCGGCTGCGTCGCCGCTGCGCTCGGAGCGGCTGGAGGGCGTCGACTTCGTAGTCGTGCGCGAGCTTACCGGCGGCATCTATTTCGGCGACAAGCGCCGAGAGCAAGTGCCCGGCGGCGAGCGCGCGGTCGACGAGTGCGTGTACACGACCGTCGAGATCGAGCGCGTGACGCGGGTAGCGGCGCAGCTCGCGCGTACCCGGCGGCGCAAGCTGACATCGGTGGACAAGGCGAACGTTCTCGAGACGTCGCGGCTCTGGCGATCGACCGTCACTCGTGTGTTGCGCGAGGAGTTCCCTGATGTCGCGCTCGATCATCTGCTGGTGGATGCCTGCGCGATGCAGCTCCTGCGCGATCCGCGCAGCTTCGATGTGATCGTCACGGAGAACATGTTCGGCGACATCCTCACCGACGAGGCGTCGATGCTGGCCGGATCGTTGGGCGTGCTTCCGTCGGCCTCGCTGGGCGACGACAATGCGGCGCAAGATGCGGAGCGTCCGCGCATGCGGCGCGGACTATACG
>DATCPC010000024.1:0-2325 GCA_036564355.1 Gemmatimonadaceae bacterium
CCTGTCGCGCGAGGATGCCTACCAGTTGCTGAGTACCGCAGCGGACGTGCACATCACGCAGCTCGTGGACGGCACGATGGGCGCGCATGTCGTGATTCCGAAGAGCCTGTTCGCGGGAGCGCGCGTCCCCTAGTCACGCCAGGCTCCCCACCGCCTCGCCGATTCGTGTGACCGCCGCATCGAGGTCCGCCTGCGCGGATGCGAACGATAGGCGCAAGCATCCCTCCCCGCGTGAGCCGAACGCCGCTCCGTCGATGGCCGCCACCCCGTGCTCCTCGAGTAGCCGGTCAGCAAAGGCCCGCGAGGTGAGACCGTGCTTCGCGAGCAGGGCGGAGAAGTCGGGGAACACATAGAATGCGCCGGCCGGCACCGGGCACTGCACGCCCGGCAGCGCGTTCAGGCCGCGCACGAGCAGATCGCGCCGCGCGCGATAGGCGGCGATCTGCGTCGCCACCATGTCCTGCGGTCCGGTCAACGCCGCAATTCCCGCGCGCTGGATGAATGGCGGCACGCAGGTGTGGCCGTTGACGGACATGGTCACCAGCCGCTCGACCCACTCGCTCGGAACCGCGAGGTAGCCGAGTCGGTAGCCGGTCATCGCGTATGTCTTCGAGAAGCCATCCACGAGCAGAGTGCGCGAGCGCGCATCGTCAAAGGCGGCGATGGTCGGCGCGCGAACGCCATCGAATACGAGCCGCGAGTAGATGTCATCGGTGACCACGCGCAGATCATGGCGTGCGACCAGTTCCGCGAGCCGCGCCATGGCCGCGGCATCGAGCGCGCCGCCCGTCGGGTTGTTGGGTGAGTTCAGACAGAGCACCCGAGTGCGCGCACTGATGCGCCGCTCCATGTCGTCCACGTCCGGCGCGTTGTTGGCATTGAGTGCATAGCCGACCGGCCTGCCGCCGGCGAAGCGAGCCATCGACGGATAGATCGGGAATCCTGGGTCGGGAACGAGCACCTCGCTCCCGGGCTCCACCGTTGCCAGCATCGCGTAGAAGACGGCCGTCTTCGCGCTCGGCGTGACGATCACCTGATCGGCGCTCGCCGCGATCCCGCGCGAGCGCACGTCGGCAGCGATTGCCTCGCGCAGCTCGGGCAGCCCCTGCGGTGCAACGTAGCGCGCATCGCCTGCGCGCAGAGCGGCGACCGCCGCGTCCACCACGTGCGGTGGCGCATCCACGTCCGGTGCGCCGAGCTCGAGATGCACGATCGAGCGGCCCGCGTGCTCGAGCTCCATGGCGCGGCGGAACACGTCGAGCGCCCCCTCGCCGGAGAGTTGATCGACCCGTGCCGCGAGCGACGGGACGTTGTCGCGCGCGGCGGTGGCGGCGGAGGGCAGGGTGTGAGTCATGTGCGCCTTAGAGAAGGCTCTTGATCCAGCCACCATCCACCGGGATGGAGGCGCCGGTCGTGTAGCTCGCACGTGCGGAGCAGAGGAAGGAGACCATGGCGCCGAACTCCGCCGGCTCACCGAGGCGACCCATCGGAATCTGACTTTCCCACGCAGCGATCGCCACACGTGGCGTGATCCCCTGGATCGACGCTGTGCGACTCGCGAGCTCCTCCACGCGGGCCGTGCGCGTGTAGCCGGGCATCACGTTGTTCACCGTGATGCCGTGTGGCGCGACCTCGTTCGCCAGCGTGCGCGCGAAACCGGTCACGGCGGCGCGCACGCTGTTCGACAGGATCAGGTTATCCACGGGCTGCTTGACGGCGATCGATGTAACGTTGACGATGCGTCCCCATCGCCGCTCACGCATTCCTGGCAGCACGCCTCGCACGAGCTCCACCACGCTCGTGAGGTTGGCGCGCACGGCCGCGTCCCACGCCTCGGGCGCGTGCGCCTCGAAGGGACCTGCCGGCGGTCCGCCGCCGTTGGTGACGAGGATGTCGACGCGTCCGAACTCGCGGTGCGCCGCCGACAGGACGGCGGCGATGCCCGCCTGCGTCGCGACGTCCGCTGCGACGTCCACCACCCGCACGCCGGCTGTGCGGCGGATGTCCGCGGCCGTTGCGCGCAGCGCCTCCTCGCCGCGTGCGCAGAGCACCAGCTCCACCCCCTCGGCCGCGAGCGCCTCGGCTGATGCGCGTCCCAGACCGCGGCTGGACGCAGCGACCAGCGCGACCTTCCCGCGGATCCCGAAGTCCATCGCTATTTCTTCACGTTCGAGTGGAAGTAGCCGTCAGTGTGGTCGAGCCAGTCCTGGCGAATGGGGCTGAAGATGTCCACGTCGAGCGTGTCTTCGAGCGCCTCGGCCCCGTGCGGCACGTTTGACGGGATGTGCAGCACCTCGCCCGCGCGCACGATCACTTCCTCGGCCC
>DATCPC010000029.1:0-1575 GCA_036564355.1 Gemmatimonadaceae bacterium
AGGGAGAGGGGAGCTGGGCCGAGCCACGGCTGCGAGCGATTGAAGCTATCACGCAGGCGACGCCGGGGGGAGAACGCGCTAGTACGTCAGTTTGCCGTCGGCCACCTTGGCCACGGACGTGTACGGGTGCTCCGTCGCGTCGCCGGCGCCGAGGATGTGGAGGACCTTCCAGCCGCCCGCCTTGAAGTAGTCGGCGATCATCGAGCGGTGACAGCGCCACCAGACGCCCTCCGCGCACATGACGGCGACTCGATCGCCGCGCGCGAGCGTCGCGAGATCTTCCGCCGCGGCCGCGAACTCCGGTGTGTCCATGTAGTCGGCGTAGCCGCGGAACGAATCGTTGCGCCACGCGACGTGCGGAGAATCGGGATGCGGCTTGCGGCGGCCGCCAAGCTCGAGCATCGGTGTGTACGCGATGCCTCGCTCGGCGAGCGATGCGCGGAGTGCATCGGGGTTGAACTGCGGATGCGCGCGCGACCCGGGGAAGCGGCGCACGTCGGCGATTCGCGTGATGCCGTGCACGGCGAGCATCTCGAGAAGCTCGTCGATTGAATGCGTGGAGTGGCCGACCGTCCAGAGAGTGCCGGGGGCGTCCATCGGAATCCCGAAATGAGAAGGCGCCGAGGATTCCGCATACGGCTCCTCGAGCCTGCATGTTACCTCGGACCGATCGTTGCGGCACCGCCGATGGGCAGGCAGCTTAACGAACAGTGCATCGTCCCTCGGAGAATCAGACGCGCCGCGAGCCACTCTCGCTCGCCGCCCGCGACGTCGTGCAGCGCTTCGGCGCGGTGGCCGCGCTCGACGGCGTGAGCCTCGATGTCGAGGCGGGAAAGAGCGTCGCCCTCGTCGGCGAGAGCGGATCGGGGAAGACGACGCTGCTCCGCTGCTTCAATCGACTCGTCGAGCCTACCAGCGGCACGATCTCGGTTGGCGAGCGGAGCGTTCGCGAGATGCCGAGCGTGGAGTTGCGCCGGATGATCGGCTACGTGCCGCAGGACGGCGGGCTGATGCCCCACTGGCGCATCTTGCGGAACGTCGCGCTCGTGCCGGTACTGCTCGGCCTGCCGAATGCGACCGCGGTCGCGATGGAAACGCTCGCGCTGGTGGGGCTCCCTGCAGACAGATTCGGCTCGCGCTTTCCGCACGAGCTCTCGGGCGGGCAGCGACAGCGCGCGGCGCTCGCGCGTGCGCTCGCCGCGCGGCCCGGCGTGGTGCTAATGGACGAGCCGTTCGGCGCGCTCGACGCGATCACGCGCTCGGATCTGCAGGCGGCGTTCGATGCCCTGCGCCACGAGCTCTCGTTCACGATGTTGATGGTCACGCACGATCTCGCCGAGGCGGCGCGGCTCGCGGACGAGCTCGTGGTGATGCGCGCCGGACGCATCGAGCAGCGCGGCACGATCGCCGCGCTCGCGTCGGCGCCCGCGACACCGTACGTGGCGACGCTGCTCGAGCGCGCGCTCGCGGCGTCGGCGCCGCTGCGCGGGGTCGCGTGATAGGCGCGGTGCGACCCATTTCGCGAATGGCGATCGCGCTCGCGTTGGCGAGTGTGCTCGCGTGGAACGCTGCGCC
>DATCPC010000032.1:0-23594 GCA_036564355.1 Gemmatimonadaceae bacterium
GTCGGCTGCGTGCGAACGTCCGCGCCCTCGATGATGGCCGTCCCCGACGTCGGCAGCACGCGCGTCGTGCAGATGCCGATCGTCGTGGTCTTCCCCGCGCCGTTGGGGCCGAGCAGGCCGAAGAATTCGCCGGATTCCACCTGCAGGTCGAGAGACTCGAGCGCGACGACCTCGCTGCCGTTGCGACGATCGGTGGCCGCGCGCGACGCGTCGGGCGCCATGCCGGGCGCGCCGCGACCTGTCTTGGGCGGCGTGGTCGTGTACACCTTGCGGAGTCGCTCGGTGAGAATGGCGGCGTCGGGCACGCACAAAATGTAAGTCGTCGTTGTCGATAGCGAAGTGGCGGCGATGGTCGCGCGCAGCGGCGTGCGATTGGGTGGCTCGCGCGCGGTGCGGAGGATAACATGCAGCTTCCCTTTCCCCGCCCTGCCATGCGCTTCGCGCGTACGCTGCTGCTTCCGCTGCTCGCTCCGCTCGCGCTCGCCGCGCAGCGCACGACGTTGCTCACCCCTGCCCGGGTCTTCGACGGCAACGTCGCGCACGATGGCTGGGTGGTGCTCGTGCAGGGCGACACCATCGTCGCCGCCGGTCCCGCGGCGTCCGTGCGCGCGCCCGCCGACGCGTCGCGAATCGATCTTCCCGGCACGACGCTCCTTCCCGGGCTCATCGACGCGCACTCGCACGTCTTCCTGCATCCGTACAACGAAACGCCGTGGGACGACCAGGTGCTCCACGAGCCGCTCGCCCTTCGCGTCGCACGCGCGACGAACCACGTGCGCAATACGCTCATGGCGGGGTTCACGACCATTCGCGATCTCGGCACCGAGGGCGCCGGCGAGGCGGACGTCGGACTCAAGCAGGCCATCGAGCAGGGGATCATTCCCGGACCGCGCATGCTCGTCGTCACGCGCGCCATCGTCGCGACGGGAGCGTATGGGCCGAAGGGATTCGACCCTCGCTGGGCGGTGCCGCAGGGAGCCGAAGAAGCGGATGGGATCGATCCGCTCATCCATGCGGTACGCAGCCAGATCTCGAAAGGCGCAGACTGGATCAAGATCTACGGCGACTATCGCTGGGGACCCAACGGAGAGACGCGTCCGACCTTTTCGCAGGATGAGGTCAATCTCGTCGTGCAGACGGCGCGTGCGAGTGGGCGCCCGGTGGCCGTGCACGCCTACAGCGACACGGCCATTCGGCGCGCGGTGATCGCCGGAGTCGAGACCGTCGAGCACGCCGATGATGCGTCTGCCGCAACGCTGCAGCTCATGCGCGAGCGTGGCGTCGCGCTCTGCCCGACGCTCGCCGCGGGCGACGCGGTGGCGCAGTACCGCGGGTGGAAGAAGGGCGTGGACCCGGAGCCGGAGACGATCAAGCACCGTCGCGCGACGTTCGCACTCGCGCTCGCGTCGGGGGTCACGATCTGCAACGGCAGCGATGTCGGTGTCTTCACGCATGGCGACAACGCGCGCGAGCTCGAGCTCCTGGTGGACTACGGGATGACACCGGTGGCGGCCCTGCGCGCCGCCACGAGCATCGATGCCAAAGTGCTGCACCTCGAGCGCCGGCTCGGTTCGGTCAAGCCGGGGCTACTCGCGGATCTCGTCGCCGTCACCGGCGATCCGACCAGGGACATTCACGCGTTGCGGCAGGTGGCGCTGGTCATGAAAGGAGGGGTGATCTACAAGCGACCGTAACGAATGGTGACGATCGTTGCGCGCCTCGACGCGCGCTCGTCACCCGAGGATGCTGCTCCCCATCGTCGCCCTCCTCTGCACGCTCGGCGCGCCCTGCCCGCTTCCCGCGCGCGCGCCCGACAGCGTCGGGATGTCGGCCGAGCGGCTTCGCGCAATCGATCGCGTGCTCGAGCAGGGAGTGGCCGCCGCAGGCTTCCCCGGTGCCGCCGTGATCGTCGGACGGCGCGATGCGACCGTGGTGTCCAGGGGCTACGGCACGCTCGATTACTCGCCCGCGAGCACCGCGGTCTCGCCCGAGCGCACCTTATACGATCTCGCATCACTCACGAAGGTCGTGGCGACCACCTCGGCGGTGATGGTACTCTACGATGCGCATCGCATCGACCTCGACGCGCCGGTCGCGCGCTATCTTCCGGCCTTCGCGCGCGGCGCAAAGTCGCACGTCACCATCCGCGAGCTCCTCGAGCATCGATCGGGGCTTCCGGCAGGACGCAATCTCTCGCACCTCGCGCATTCGCCCGCGGAAGCCCGCCGGCTCGTGATCGCGACCGCGCTGGAGAGCGAGCCCGGAACCGTGGAGGCGTACTCCGACGTCGGCATGGACGTGCTGGGCTTCGTCGTCGAGGCGATCGCGCACGAGCCGCTGGATCGTTTCGTCCATCGACGCATCTTCGCCCCACTTGCGATGACGAGCACTACGTATCGCCCCACTCCAGCGCTTCGCGCGCGCACCGCGCCCACGGAGATCCACAGCGCGCGCGGCCATGAGCTCAAGGGCGAGGTGCACGACGGCGACGCGTACGCGCTGGGAGGAGTCGCCGGACACGCGGGGCTGTTCTCCACCGCATCCGACCTCGCACGCTTCGCGCAGATGCTGCTCGACGGGGGCACGCTGGATGGCACGCGCATCATCGCCGACAGCACCGTCGCGCTGTTCACGCATCGATCCGCCGGCTGGCGCGCGCTCGGATGGGACACGTGCGCCGGCGGCGCGAGCTGCGGGCAGCACATGAGCGAGCGCGCGTACGGACACACCGGCTTCACCGGAACGTCACTCTGGATCGACCCGGACCGCGGGCTGTACGTGATCGTGCTGGCGAACTGGTTGCACGAGCGTCCAGACGGGCACACGCCGCCGGTAGCGATCCTCGCCGATGTGCGCGCGGACGTCGCGGACATCGCGGCGGTGGCGGCGGACAGCGATCGCGCGGAGCCTTCGCAGTGGCGGGCCGATCGCATGATCGGCTGGCGGCCCTAGGGCGTCTTCGTCGCCCTGGCGGCGGACTTCGCCGCGACCCGCGGGCGCGTCGCGTCGACCGCGCGTCGCATCGCCGCGAAAAAGAGCACCGCCTCCCGGCGCTCGAGCACCACCGAAAACTTGCCGAAGTCGCGCGTCGAAAAGAGCAGCGCGAATGTCGTCGTGTCCGATGCCGCGCGGCGAAGAAAGCTCATCGCGGCCCCGCTGTCCGCCGCTTCCGCCATCATGCTGCGCTGCAACACGACCATGGTCCGTTTTCGCGGCGCGGCGCGCGTCACGAATCGGCGCGTGGAGTCCGCCCACGCGCGCGCGTCGCTCGCCCGGAATGCGATCGTCGCGGCGCTGTCACCCTGTGCTGCCGCGATGGCCACGATCCCGCCGGGGCGCACGTCGATGGCGACTGCTCCGTCCGTGAACCCATAGCGCGCGATCGTCCGCCGTCCCTCCTGACCGCGTAATGCGGCAGGTGCGACGAGGAACAACACGATCGCGAGCAGTGAGCGCACCAGGCGAAGGGCTATTCGGTCACCGTGTTCCGCTCGGCCGCTCGTGCTGCGCCAGCGTGAACAAGTCCTGCTGGGTCGTGCCCTTTCGCAGCAGCTCCACCGCACGCACGAGCTGGTTGTCATCGGTGAGCTCGCGGCGTTTCGCGGTTGAATCTCCGAAGGCGAATCGCGCGACACGATCGCCGAGGACGCGGTCGACCTCGGGCGCGGCGTCGGAGTAGAGCTTGGGATCGATCGTGACGCCGGCCGTATTCAGGCGGCGATACAGCTCGTCGCGCCACGCCGGCGTAACCGCGAAGTCGGGGCGAACCTGGGACTTGAGCTCCATCGAGTAGTTGTACAGCGTGATGTAGAACTCCTGGGACTTCGGCGAGATCGCCTTGAGGAACTGCTGCTCTGGCGCGTCCAGCGTGTCCGGCTGCACCACGACGTCCGGCGTGATCGCACCGCCGCCGTAGATGGTGCGTCCCGCATCGCTCTTGTACTTCGGTCGGTTCTTTTTCACGGTGTCCGTCTCGAGCGAATCCGGCTCCTCCACGAGCTTGCCGTCCACCACCTTGCGCTCCTTCTGAATGGAGCGTCCGCTCGGCGTGTACCATTTGGCCGTGGTCAGCTTGAGCGCCCAGCCGCCGTCGAGAGTGAACAGCGACTGCACGAGCCCCTTCCCGAACGATGTGGTCCCGACCACGAGGGCACGGTCGTGATCCTGGAGGGCGCCCGCCACAATCTCGCTCGCGGACGCCGTGTAGCCATCGGTGAGCACCACCAGCGGCAGCGTCGGCGCGACCGGCGTTCCGCGCGCCGCGTAACGTTGCACTTCGCCAGAGCGCGCACGCACCGTGGCGATCTCGGCGCCATCCTTCAGAAACAGGTTGCTGATGTCGATCGCCTGATCGACGATGCCGCCGCCATTGCCACGCAGGTCGATGACGATGCCGCGCGCGCCTTGCCGCGCAAGCGTCTGTACCGCGTGCTCGAACTCCTCGCCCGATGTCTCATTGAACTGGAGCAGCGGCAGATAGCCGATCTTCCCGTCGAGCAGGATCGTGTACGGCACCGCGGGAATGTGGATGACCGCGCGCGTGAGCTTGAGCACGATCGGCGCCGCGACGCCCGGCCTCGCGAAGGTGACGCTCACCTGCGTGCCCGGATTGCCCTTCAGCGCGTCGGTGACCTGCGGAAGCTTCCACCCGTGCACCGCCTGGCTCTCCACCGCGACGATGTGATCGCCGTCGTGCACGCCGCCCGCTTCGGCCGGCGTGTGCGGATAGACGCGACTGACGACCGTGACGCCCTGCTGGTCTTCCACCAACATCCCCAAACCGGCGTAGCGACCGCCCGTACTCGCGGTGAACTCGGCCAGCTGTTTGGGCGAGTAGAGCGCCGCGTACGGATCATTGATCTCGCGCACCAGCCCTCGCGCCGCCTTCTCGTACAGGTCCGCGCTCGGCACCGTGTCAACGAATCGATCGGAGACCAGCGAAAGCACCTGGTCGAACAGCCTCGCGCTGTCGCGCGTGGACCGATGCTCGATCAGAAATGCGCCGGTGGTAAGCGGCACGAGCACAACAGCTGCCAGCACGGAAACACGGACGCGCGTCATCGGCCCTCGGGGGTCATGCGTGATGTCGAAATCACCGCTTCAGTGTAGCGCGGAAGTGGCGCCGGGGGAATCACCGCGGCGCCTCTCCCTGAAACACTTCCCGCGTTTCGGAGTTGCCTTCGCACTTTCAATGCCCCTAGAGGCCATGTATCCTCCTTGTACATGCAAAACACGCCACCCGCCGAGGGTCCCTCGGTGCAACGCTGCCTGCGCTGCGCGAGGGAGCTCGACGAGCTCGATCCGCACCCTCAATGCCCCTTCTGCGGTGGTCTGCTCGAGCTCCGGCACACGTGGCCAGTGGAGCGCGGTGCGGCGCTCGCGTCCCGTTTCCGGACATCCACGTCGTCATCGGGCGTCTGGCGCTTTGGCCCTATCGTGTTGCCGGGCGGCGGCGGTGCAGCGATTACGTGGCCCGAGGGCAACACACCGCTCGTTGCGAGGACGGCGATCGCGAAGTGGGCGGGTGTGCCGGCGCTCCAGCTCAAGCACGAGGGGATGAACCCAACCGGATCGTTCAAGGACCGCGGAATGACCGTCGGTGTGACGCAGGCGGTTCGAGTGGGCGCGACGGCGGTGGCGTGCGCATCGACCGGAAATACCGGCGCGTCGCTGGCCGCGTACGCGGCGCTCGCGGGAATCCCGGCGCTCGTACTCGTTCCCGTGGGCAAGGTCGCGCTGGGGAAGCTCACGCAATCTCTGGCCTACGGGGCGCGCACACTGCTCGTGCGCGGCGACTTCGATGATTGTCTGCGCCTCGTGCGCGAGGCGAGCGAGGAGCTCGGCGTCTACCTCCTGAATTCGGTCAATCCATTCCGCATCGAGGGGCAGAAGACCATCGTCCTCGAGATGCTCGAGCAGTTGAACTGGGAGACGCCAGACTGGATCGCGCTCCCCGCGGGAAACCTCGGCAACACCGCCGCATTCGGGAAAGCCCTCCGGGAGTCGGTCGAGCTCGGGCTCATCACCAGGGTGCCGCGGTTGCTCGCGGTGCAATCGGATGGCGCGGCGCCCTTCGCGATGAGCTTTCGCGAGAACTTCCGCGTGCGGCATCGAGTGCGTGCCAACACGATCGCGACGGCGATCAACATCGGCGCGCCGGCGAGCTATCAGCGCGCCGTGCAGGCGATTCGCGAGACGAATGGTGTCGTCACCTCGGTGAGCGACGGGAACATCATGGAGGCGAAGGCGATCATCGATGGCGCGGGGGTGGGTTGCGAGCCAGCGAGCGCGGCCAGCGTCGCGGGTGTGCGGCAGATGCGCCTCGCGGGAACGATCGCACCGGATGCGCGTGTGGTCTGCGTGCTCACTGGACACGTGCTCAAGGATCCGGAGTCGCTGGACCGCTATCATCGCGGCACCGAGCCGCCGCCGTCACATGCGAATCGCCCGATCGAGATCGACGCGACCGTGAGCGCGGTTGCGGGTGTCATGCGGACGCTCCGCCAAAGCTGACAAATTGGACAGGTATTGTCCGCCATTTCCCGTTACTATCAAAGAACAAAGAACTCTTGATTCGAGCGCAGTTGCTGGTTTCGCCAGCTCCTTCCCGATAATTTTTCAGCGCCTGAGCGCGCTGTCCATCGGTCGCCGCACGAGGCACGACGCGCGGATTCTCGCGTGCGGTCGTTATCCCTACTTCATCTGATTCGCGGAAGGTATACGTGACGAACGTCGAGACGCCACAGTGGGTTGCGGGCTCCAAATCGCGTGAGATCTTCGACGAGGAGCAGCTGTACCTCGCGCCCGGCGCGCAGAGCTTCGCGCTATTCAGCAAGATCTGCATCGATCGCGGCGAAGGCGCCCTGCTCTACGATGTCGACGGCAACCGATTCATCGACCTCATGGCCGGGATAGGCGTGGCCAGCCTCGGCTACGCGCATCCCAAGTACGTCGCCGCAATGCAGAAGCAGGTCGCGAAGATTCACGTCGGGAGCTTCACCTCCGAGAATCGCGCGGCGCTGGTCAAAATGCTAGCCGATCTCGCTCCGGGCGACGTCAACCGCACTCAGCTCTATTCGAGCGGTGCAGAAGCGGTCGAGTCCGCGCTTCGCCTTGCGAAGTCGTACACGGGGAAGAACGAGGTCATCGGCTTCTGGGGCGGCTTTCACGGCAAGACCGCGGGCGTGCTTCCACTCCTCGGCTCGAACTTCAAGTTCGATCTCGGCCCGCTCGCGCCCGGCCGCTTCCTGTCGCCCTACGACCCCGCGCACCGCTGCGGGTTCGACAAGACGCATCGCGACTGCGATTGTGATGCGATCGGCTTTCTGAAGAGCAAAATCCAGTACGAGACCTCGAACGACATCGCAGCGATCATCGTCGAACCGATCCAGGGCACGGCGGGAAACATTGTGCCCCGCCGCGGCTTCATGAAGGCGCTGCGCCAGCTGTGCGACGAGATCGGCGCGCTGCTGATCGCAGACGAGATGATCACGGGCTTCGGCCGCACGGGGAAATTCTGGGGCATCGAGCACGAGGGAAACATCGTCCCCGACATCATGACGTGCGGAAAGGGCTTCGGCGGCGGCTTCCCGATGAGCGGGTTGCTCGTGCGCGAGGAAGTCGCGTTCGCGAAGCCGTGGGCGAACCCGAGCGGCAGCTCCTCCAGCTACGGCGGCAACCCGATGGCGGCGGCAGCGGCGCGCGTGACGATCGAGACGATCCAGGAGGAAGGTCTCGTCGAGAACTCGCGCAAGATCGGCGAGAAGATGCTCGCCGAGATTCAGCGCTGGGAGCGTGAGATTCCGATCGTCAAGGATGCGCGGGGCCGCGGTCTCATGATCGGCTTCGACATCGTGGAGCCGGGCACGGACACGCTGCTCGACAAGAAGCTCACGCGGCAGATCTTCGACAAGTGTCTCGCGCGCGGCGTGCTGTCGATGATCTACAATCCCGAGGTGCGCATCAATCCGCCGCTCGTGATCAATGAGGAGCTGGCGATGGAAGCGCTCGCGATCACCGAGGACATCCTCCGCGAAATAGCGGACGTGCTCGCACGGTGAGAGAGCACGCAGCACTCGCCGCGTCGCCTCGTGGGGACGCGGCCTCCGCATCGCCGCGCGCGCGGAAGTATCGCGGCGCGGTGATCGGGCTCGGCGGCGTCGCGCGCGGGTCCCACATTCCCGGCTTCATGTTCGACGCGGCGACGCGCAGCCGGCTCGAGATCGTGGCGACCGTGGACGATTCGCCATCCGTCGTCCCACTCGATGGCGTGCCGCAGCTCACCTCGCGCGATGACCTCCGGCTGATCGAAGACGTCGACTTCGTCGACATCTGCACGCCGACATCGTCGCACCTCGATCTCACGATCTGGGCGCTCGAGCACGGCTATCACGTGCTGTGCGAGAAGCCCGTCGCGCTCACGACGGCCGAGGCCTGCCGCATCGCGGATGCGTCTCGCGAATCCGGGCGCGTCGTGATGCCCTGCCATCAGTATCGCTACAATCCCGTGTGGGTGCAGCTGCGCAAGTGGCTGGCCGAGGGCGCGATCGGACGATGGCATCTCGCCGAGCTGCACGTCTACCGGCTCATGGCCGACCGCGGCATGAGTGCCGATGCGACGCCGTGGCGCGGGCTGCGCGCGGATGCCGGCGGCGGGATTCTTCTCGACCACGGCACCCACCTCATTTACGAGATGCTCGACGTCGCAGGCGTACCGCCGCGCGTGCGTGCATGGACGGGACTTCTTCGTCATCGTGACTACGACGTGGAGGACAGCGCGCATCTCCTCTTCGAATATCCGGAGCGGCTCGGCGTCATGTTCCTGACGTGGGCCGCGCGCCATCGGGAGAGTCACGTTCGCTTCATCGGCGACGCCGGCTCGATCGACTGGATTGGCGGCGTGCTCCGTCTCGAGCGCGACGGCGACGTGGAGTCGTTCGACTTTTCGGCGCAGCTCGACAAGTCGGCCTATCCCGCGTGGTTTGCTGGATTGTTCAAAGCATTTGCCAGCGCGATCGACGCGAACGATCTCGAGCCATCGCTACTCGACATCGGGAACGTCGCGGCAGTGCTCGAGGCCGCGTACGAGGCCGCGCGCACCGGGGTCGCACAGGAGATCGTTCCGGAATAGGAGGCAAAGGCTGGGCTCGCTTCACTTGCGAAACGGGTGGTCGTGTCGCATCCTCTTGCCGCGAAAGAAACTCGTGCGTGATGTAAATCACATTGCGCATTGATAAACGGACTCGCAGGCTCACACTACTCGATAGAGATGCTCATGGCGGACGTGCTCCAGGAGCAGTCCACTGATGAATGCCGATGCGCGTGTCATCGCGCCGGTGCCGTCGTTATGCACGTTCTGGAGTGTTGCCGGCGTTGTCCGCGATGCGCGCGCATGGTAACCACGGCGCGCTTCGACGCCCACCTCGCGTCCTGTCGTCCCGGGAGCGGCGTGCGCGAGCGCGACGTCTCCTCTCCGCCGCCCTCCTGAGCTAGCGGGACACGCTGATCTCGTACGCGCGCTGTTCGAACTCCGCCCGCGCGCGGGAAATCAGATCGAGCACGGACGCCTTCTCGGCCGCGCTGTTCCAGCCCTCGTGGCGCTCGGCGCCTTCGCGCAGCCGGTCCACCCAGTCGACGAAGAAGCGCGCATCGTCTGGTGAGCGCGGCGGGATTCCGGCGACGGTGAGGTAGACGGGGCTCGTCGTGGCGAAGGGATAGATGTCGAGAATCGGCGGCGTCGCGTGCTCGTTCCATGCGCGCAACGTGATCCAGCCGCTCCGCTCCACCGGCACCTTCACGGTCGCCACCGCGCTCATATGGTCGGCCGACATCGGCACCGACGCGACCACCTTTCCGTTCTGCACGAGCTCGAGATGCTCGACGGGAACGATGGAGTGCATCGTCGCGCGCACCGTCATGGTGTGGGTGCCAAGCGGGAACGCAATCTCGTCGCCGGGCTCCTTCCCGTTCGCGATGAGCGTGAGCAGCGGCCCATTCGTCGCGAACGTCTTTCCCGCCTTGATCGCGCGCATCCAGTTTGCGTGGGTGAGCGTCGGGCCGGTGTGCACGTACACGCGGTTCATCCCCACCGGGCCACGCAGCGACGCGTAGTTCGTCATCGCATCGGTTCCCGCCCCCGCCGGGATTCGGAAGCCGCAGTTGAGCAGCCGGTACCACACCGCGGCAGTCGCTCGATGATCGCTGAAGCCGAGGATCTCCATGTAGTCGACCTTGCCGAGCGCGACGTCGACGGGGAGCTCGCTCGTGACGCGCGACACCGTGTCCTCGGGATTCGGCATCTCGTCGAACGGGTGGACGTAGCCCGTGAGCGCGCCCTGCGCGTGGCCGAGGTCGAAGACGTTCGCGTTCGCGGGATAGAGGCTGCCCGCAGGCGTGTTCGCGTACGCGGCGTAGCCGGGAAGAATGATGTTCTTGGTGAGGCCGAGCAGCCCGGTGTGGCCCCAGTAGCTCGTGTGGAATTCCTGTCCGTGGACGATGAGCATCGTCGGCGTCGACACCGGGTCGGGGAGACCGTTGCCGAAGTACGAGATGTCGGGAACGCGCTGCTCCTTGTTGACGATCAGCTCTTCGATCACGTGCAAATCCTCGGCGCGTGCCATGAACGCCAGCTGCTTCGGCACCGTGCGATAGGTGCCTCCATAGTTCATGTGCACGTGGAGGTCGCCGCTGTACCACCCGGCGGCCGGGAGGTTCACGAGGCGATGCAGGGTGATGCGGACCTTCGTCGCGCTCTTCGGCGCGCGCGGCACTGACAGCCCGCCGTCCGACGCCACATCCACCGTCTGCGTCGCGACGGCGTACTCGAGCCCTCGCGTGACCTGTATGGTCGTTTCGCCCTCCGGCACCGTGAGCCGGGATTTTCCACTCGTATGAAAGTATTCGACCTCGAAGCGCCGCTCGCTGCGATCGAACGAGTCGTCGGCGTGCATCAGCGCCGAGTCAGGTGCCCAGCTGCGACCATCCGCGCTCGTGACGGACACGCGCGCGTCGAGCGGACGGCCGGCTTCGTCGACGACCGCAAGGTCGAGTGCACCGGCGCCCTCCATGTACCGGAGGAGCTTCATCTCGACGCGATGCCTTGCTCCGCCGGGCATGTCGAGCACCCAGAGCGATGTATTGCCGCCCTCGTTCGAGATGTACGCAATGTGCTTGCCATCCTGCGACCACCGCGGACTCGTCGCATCGAACGCGCCGTACGTGAGCTCGATGGGAACGCCACCGTCGCTCGTCATGAGCCAGAGCTGATTGAACTGCGTGCCAAGATACGAGCTGTACACGACGCGCTTGCCATCAGGTGACCAGTCGGGGCGCGCCTTCCAGCTCGTCTCCTCAAAGTGGATCAAGCGCATGGAGTCTTCCGGCTCGGCGCCCATCCGCCAGAAGCCTCCGGTACCCCAGATTTGATCGCGGTTGGAGATGACGATCAGCTCCTTCCCATCCGGCGACCAGGTGGGCGAGAGATAGTGGTCGTATACGCTGTAGTAGTAGCGGGGCAGCTTGCTGTCACGATCGACCGTGATGCGCTGCGGCATGTACCCGTGTCCGTCGCGCACTTCCATCGTGAAGACGTGCCACCGACCGTTGAACGATGTGCTCACGTAGGCGATCCGCTGGCCGTCCGGCGACCACCGCGGCTCGACGTTCACGGCGCCGTTGTTTGTAAGCGCCGTAATTCTTCCCCTCACAACGTCCAGTACCTCCAGTTCGATGGACTTGCCATCGTACCGGTCGAATACCACCCACTTCCCGTCTGGCGACACATCGGGTTGGTAGTCGTAGGCAGCGCCAGCGGTGAGCTGTTCTGCCCAAGTGGCGTTGAGATCCTGCGCCCAAAGGGAGCCGCGCATGGAAAAGATGAGCGTCGTTCCATTGGACCACCAAGCCACACCACTGGGTCCCGTCGTCAACTGCGGCAGGTACATCTCGCGGAAGTAGTACGGGTGCGGCACGTCGATCTGCTTCAGCACCGCCTCCCGCTGCGCGGAGAGCGAGGCCGCGGAGCCGAGAGTGACGAGGGTGATCAGTGTGCGACGCACGAGAGTCTCCTTGGATGCCATCACGCAAAAATCAGAAAGACATCGTACAGCGCATGCGTCCACGCCACGATGCCGAAGCCGCGAAGCAGGTACAGCGCGCTGAAGAACAGCCCGGCGATCAATCGAAACGTGAACGACTGCGCGGTGAACGCATCGCCGTACGCGCCCACATAGTGAAACGCGGAGAAGATCACCGCTCCGAGCACGACGGCGAACGCGCCCGCGACGCGCGGCGTCATCCGGCACACCACGCGTCCGAACGACGCCAACCCCGAGACGAGAATCACGCGAAAGAGCAGCTCCTCGTACAGCCCTGCCCCGAGCGACACCATCAGCTTCGTCGGCATGTCGAGCTGCTGCATCGGGGCGAGCGATAGCATGTGCAGCGTCCCGAGCAGCCGCGCAGTGAGCAGCCCCACGACGACGCCGAAGAGCAGCGCAAGCGCCACCGATTCGCCGAGCATCCACAGGAAGTACGCGGCGCGCAGCGGCTCGCCGTTCGCGCGCGCATCGCGCCAGGCGCCGTACAGGAAGATCCCAACGAGCAGCGCGCCGAACGCGAGCGGCCCCCAGCGCCCGAGCGCTGCGTAGAATACCGACTTGAGAATGACGTCGGCCCCGTTGCGCACCCCGTGCGTTTCGCCAAGCGGCAGGATCGCCGCCAGAAGCTCGTAGAGCGCGAGCAGCGGCAGCGCGAAGGTGTAGCTGTAGCGCGGCGCCCGGCTCGCGCCCCAATAGGCCTTCAGGGCACTCGACGCCATTCAGCTTCCCTTGAGATACAGCTTGTCCGGGTCGAGCACGTCGCGCAGCAGTCGCAGCTCCTCTGGCGTGGGCGGCGCGATCGATTCCAGCGACGCGCGCACGCGCAGCGCCCAGCCCACGCGAGAGGTGACGTCCTCCGCCGCGACGCCCGGATAGAGCGCGGCGAGCTCCATCTCGCCGTCCTCCTCCGACGCGACGAGAATTCCGCGGTCCGTGATGACCTTCACCGGACCCGCCCCCGGCATCCCCCACTCCTTGCGCGACTTCCCCTTCGAGCGATTGCCCGGGCTCGTGATGAAGTCCACTGCCTCGGGAAACGCACGCGTGCTCAGCCTCGAGATGATGACCGTGCGCTGCGCGTGCGTCGCGATCTCCGCCGCGCCGCCGCTCCCCGGCAGCCGAACCTTCGGATGCGCGTAGTTGCCCACCACCGTGGTGTTGATGTTTCCGTACTTGTCGATCTGCGCGCCGCCGAGGAACCCGACTTCGATTCGCCCGCCCTGCAGGAAGAGCTGAAAGATGTCCGCCATGCCCGTGACCATCAGCGACCCCGTGACGAGCGATGGATCGCCGATCGACACCGGTAGCCGCTCGGGGAGCGCACCCACGGCCCCGGACTCGTAGATGAGCACGAGCCCCGGTGCGTGCGTCGCGCGGGCGAGATTGCAGGCGAGATTCGGCAGCCCGATTCCGACGAAAACGATCTCGCCATCGCGAAGCTCACGCGCGGCGACGACGGTCATCATCTCTTCGGCCGAATAGGGCATCTCAGTAGCCGTAATTCACTCCCCCGCACATCATCGTGCGCGCGGCGAGCCGCTCGGTGAGCCCCGGATGCAACGCGAGATAGCCGGCCCGGTCATCGACGCCCATCACGAACTCGTCGAGATACTTCTGCAGCGATGCCGGGTCGCGCGAGATGGCTTCCCACGCGAGGTAGAAGTCGTTGTCGCGATCGTAGTGGCCCTGGGCGTACGAGGGATGCGCGCCCCACGGCTCGACCACCACTGCATCCACGATCATTCCGGGGATGAGGGTGCGATTCGGATCCGCGCGCACGACGTTCGTGTCCACCAGCTCCTCGACGACCACGATGACGTGCTTCGACGCGAACGCCGCCTCCTTTTGCACCCCGAGCAGTCCCCAGATCTGCGCGTTTCCCTCGGCGTCCGCGCGCTGCGCGTGCACGATGGTCACGTCGGGGTTGAGCGCCGGCACCGTCGCCAGCAGCTCGCCGGTGTAGGGGCAAGTCACCTGGTTGATGCGCGGGTTCGAGACGGGTATATCAGTACCCTGATAATCGCGCAGCGGCCAGAAGGGGAGATGCGCCGCGCCCGCGCTGAGGCGTGCGACCATGCCGAAGTGCGAGTACTCCTCGATCTCGAGCGGCGGCGTGCCCGCCTCCACCGCGCGCCGAAAGGCGTGCAGCGAGCCGACGCCGGGATTCCCGGCCCACGAGAACACCAGCTTGCGCGCGCACCCGGCGGCGATGAGCTGATCGACGATCAGGTCGGGGGTGAGCCGGCAGAGCACGAGGTCGCGGCGCCGCTGCCGGATGATCTCGTGCCCCGCCGCGAAACAGATCAGGTGCGTGAACCCCTCGATGACGACCGTGTCTCCATCGTGCACGAAGCGCGCGATCGCGTCGCGCATCGAGACGACCTTGGACGCCGATGGCGTCGATCCGCTCACGTCAGCGATGTCAGCGCGCGATCGATGATCGCCACCGCGATGTCGATGTCCTGCTCATCGATCACGAGCGGCGGCGCGAGGCGCAGCACGCTCTTGCCGCACGTCAGGAGCAGCAGCCCCTCCTCGAACGCCTTCTCCACCAGCGCGCGGGCGAGCTCCGGCGCCGCCTCTCGCGTCGCGCGATCCTTCACGAACTCGACGCCGATCATGAGTCCCTTGCCGCGCACATCGCCGATCGACGGATGCTTCTTCTGCAGATCGCGCATCGCGCCAATGAGCTTGTCGCCGAGCGCCGGGACGCGCGGCATGAGCTCCTTCTCCACGATGTCGAGCGTCGCCATCGCCGCGGCGACCGCCACCGGGTTGCCGCCGAACGTCGAGCCGTGCGCGCCGTTCTCCCACTTCGTGATCGACTCCTTCGCGATGATCGCGCCGAGCGGCATGCCGGAGGCGAGTCCCTTCGCCGTGAGCAGGATGTCGGGCTCGATCCCCGCGAACTCCGTCGCCCACATCTTTCCCGTGCGACCGACGCCGCATTGGATCTCATCGCACACCAGCAGAATGCCGTGCTTGTCGCAGAGCGCGCGGAGCGCCGGGAGGAACTGCGGCGGCGGCACGATGTATCCGCCCTCCCCCTGAATCGGCTCGACGAAGATTGCGGCGACATCGCGCGGATCGACCTGGCGCGCGAACAGCTCCTCGATCGCACCGATGCTGTGGAGGTGGCAATCCGCGTGCGCCTGTCCGCACTCGCAGCGGTACGGATTCGCGTACTGCACGTGATAGACCTCGGAGAGCAGCGGGCCGAAGCCGGCGTGTTGCTTCACCTTGCTCGAGGTCAGGCTCATGGCGCCGTACGTCCGCCCGTGGAAGGCGCCCTTGAACGCGATCAGCCCCGCGCGGCGTGTGGAGTTGCGCGCCAGCTTGATCGCGCCATCGACCGCCTCGGCGCCCGAGTTCGACAGGAACACACGCTTCTTGCTGGGGCCGGGCGCAAGCTTGGCGAGCCGCTCGAACATTGTCGCGAGACCTTCGAAATAGAAATCGGATCCGCAGATGTGCAGGAACTTGTCCGCCTGCGCCTTGATGGCCGCGATGACCTTCGGATGTCCGTAACCGGTGGAGACCACCGCGATCCCCGCCATGAAATCGAGGAAGCGATTTCCGTCGACATCTTCCACCATCGCTTTCTCGCCACGCGCGATTACCAGCGGATACTCCTTGATGTAGCATGGGGAGGCGAACGCTTCGTCCTGCGCGACGATGCGGCGCGCGTTGGGACCTGGCACCGGCGTGACGATGTGCGGATAGTTGCGCGCGGCCGAAGGAGCGGCGGCGGGACGGATGGTGGCGGTCATTTGCGTTGCACCCTTGTGTGGATGGTCGTGCGACTCTGCTCGCGCATGAACTGCATTACGTAGTACGGCCCGCATCCGCCCTTGCCGCTGGAGCCGGATCCCTTCCAGCCGGTGAACGCCTGCGCGCCCGGCCATGCGCCCGTCGTGGCGCCGGTGCGCTTGTTGGCGTAGCACACGCCAGCCTCGATCTCGTCGAAGAAGCGCGCGATTTCCTCATCGTCGCCGCTGTAGATCCCCGCCGTGAGGCCGTACTCCGTTCGATTGCTCTCCGCGATCGCCTCGTCGAACGAAGAGACTACGCCAATCGCAAGCAGCGGCGCGAAGAGCTCCGTGCGAAAGAGCGAGCTCTCGAGCGGAAGCGTTGCGATCGCTGGCGAAACATAGTGCCCGTTGGCCAATGCGCCCGACTTGAGCCGACCGCCGCCCGTGAGAAGCTTCCCTTCGGCCTTCGCCTGCGCGGACGCACGCTCGTACCGCTCTACCGACTCCTCGTTGATCAACGGACCGTAGAAGACGTCCCTCTCCGACGGATCGCCGATCGCGATCGCCTTCGTCTTCGCGAGGAGCGCCTTGGTGAACTTTTTCGCCACGGACTTGTGCACGTAGACGCGGGACGTCGCCGAGCACTTCTGGTTCTGGAGGCCGAACGCCGAGCGCATGACGCCCTCGGCCGCCGCATCGATGTCGGCGGTATCCATGACGATCGCCGCGTTCTTTCCGCCGAGCTCGAGGAGACACGGGCGCGTCCACTTCGAGCTGAACTCGGCGAAGATACGCATCCCGACCTCCTTCGAGCCCGTGAACACGACGCCATCGACACCCGGGTGGTGCCAGATCGCATCCCCCATGAGATGCCCGCGCCCCTGAATGAGATTGAAGACGCCGGTCGGAATTCCCGCGTCGCGGTAGATCTCGTAGAGCTTGAGCCCCGTCCAGGGCGTTTCCTCCGCGGGCTTGTACACGATCGTGTTGCCGGCGACGAGCGCGGCGGACGACATGCCGGCCGACAGCGCGAGCGGGAAGTTGAAGGGCGCGATGCACGCGAACACTCCGAAGGGGCGCAGCACGTCGACGTTCCGCTCGATCGGCGTCATGCGCGCCATCTCGCGGATGAAGCCGCGCGCGTCCTTCATCTGCTGGCAGTAGTAGTCGATGAGATCCGCCGACTCCTCGGCGTCGCCCATCGCTTCGAGGCGGCTCTTCCCCACCTCGATGCTCATGATGGCGGCGAGCTCGAACTTGCGCTCGCGGATGAGCGCGGCCGCGCGGCGCAGCGGCTTGATGCGCTCGCCGGCGCTGAGGGCCGCCCACCCCTTCGCGGCCGCGCGCGCGGCTCGCACCGCCAGATCGATCTGTTCCGGACGCGCGGTATTGAAGGTTCCGAGCACGCGCGACGTATCGATCGGCGACGTGTCCACGATCGGCTCGGCCGTCGTCGCGACCGCCTTGCCGTCGATGTACATCGGGTATTCCTTGCCGCTCGCCCCGCGCACGCGCACGAGCGCCTCGTCGAACAGCTCGTGAAACTGTTCGAGATCGACGTTGGTCGACGTGTAGGTGATCTTCTTCAGTGTCGCTACGGCCATATCGCTCGGAGTGGGAATCAGGTCGTCGCCAGCGCGCCGGCGACGGAATCGTCGTATGCGACCCGGAAGAGCGTCACGAGCTCGTCGATTTGCGCGGGCTCGATGATGAAGGGCGGGGCCAGCATGATCAGGTCGCCGTCGGTGCCGTCGGCGTGCCCGGTGTTCGGCCACACGACGAGCCCCGCGCGTTGAGCGGCCTCCGTAAATCGCTCGGCGACCTTCGCGCTGCGCGGGAAGGTCGCGCGCGTCTCGCGGTCGCGCACGAATTCCACGCCCGCGAGCATTCCGCGGCCGCGCACGTCGCCCACGTGGGGCAGCTCGAGCAGCGCACGCAGCTTGTCGTGGAACGCGTGCCCCATCTCGCCCGCGCGCGCCACGAGCTTGTGCGCGCGCAGGTAGCGCACGGTCGCGAGCCCGGCGGCGCAGAGCACGGGGTGGTGCGAGAACGTCTGCGCGTGCATCAGTGATCCGGAGCCGCGCGCGAGTACATCGATGATGCGACGCGGCGCGGCGACCGCGGAGAGCGGGGCGTATCCGCCGGCGATCCCCTTTCCCATCGTCATGATGTCCGGCGTCACGGCATATGGTTCGAGCGCCGACCAGGTGCCGGTGCGTCCGGCGCCGCACGCCACTTCGTCGGCGACGAAGAGCACCTCGTGCCGGTCGCAGATCTCGCGCACTGTGCGCCAGTAGTCCTCGCGCGGCACCGATGCACCGGTGGAGGATCCGCCAACCGGCTCCGCGATGAATGCGGCGACGCGATGCGCGCCGATCTCGAGGATCTTCGCCTCGAGCGCCGTTCCCGAGCACACCGGGCACGCGGCATCCGAGCCGCGACACGCGCAGCGATACGCGAGCGGCGCCGGCACGCGGTGCACGGGGACGATCCAGTCGCGGAAGAAGGTGGCGTAGTGCGGTCGTGCGGACGCGGACAGCGCGAGCAGCGTGTTGCCGTGGTAGCCGGGAGAGAGCGAGATGATCTCCTGCTTTTCGGGACGGCCGCTCTCCACCCAGTACTGGCGCGCGAGCTTGAGCGCCGCCTCGACCGCTTCCGAGCCACTCGAGAGAAAATAGATGTGATCGAGGCCGCCTGGCAGAAGCGCCGCCAGCTCGCGCGCGAGCTCTTCGACGGGCTCCGACGTGAACGCCGTGCCGTTCACATACGCAATGCGCGACGCCTGCGCGGCCATCGCCTCCGCGATCTCGCGCACGCCGTGCCCGATGTTCGCGACGAAGGCGCCGCCGCACCCGTCGAGATACCGGCGGCCGCGATCGTCCCACAGGTAGCACCCTTCGCCGCGCACGATCGTGGGGAAATCGCGGGTGAGCTTCCGATAGAAGACGTTGCTCTCGGGGTAGCGATGCGTGGCAGCGATCGGACGTTTCCTGGGGGGGAAGATGGCTAACTTATCCCGCCGCCACGCGCGGAAACAGGGTCATCCGCATGCTCTTGCGCTGCTTCGGGCGCTCGCGGCACGCCTTACGCAAGTGAACCGGCGAGTCCTTTTTTCACGAGGTACGAAATGCGAGTCGCCATTACTACCATTATTGCCGCACTGATGCTTGCGGGATGCCAGCGAACCGTCGACACGGGGAGCCCATCGCCGGCCAACTGTGATCCGTCGCGCGGCGAGTGCCCGGCCGGCACGCCAAACACCGGCCAGCCGCCGTCGACCGCGCCGACGAATCAGCCGCCTACGACAACGCCGCCGAATCCGCCTGCGCGGAGATAAGTCACGAACGGAACGACGAAAGTCCCGCGCGGCTCTCGCCCCGCGGGTCTTCACGTCCGTCCGTTACATCGCCGCTTCGTTCATGAGCTAGACGACGCGTCGCCCAGTCACGAGGCGAAGGATCACGACCACGATCGCGATGACGAGCAGAAGATGGATCAACCCGCCCGCGACGTGAAACACGCCGAAGCCGAGAATCCACAGAATGAAGAGAACTAGCGCCAGTGTCCAAAGCATTGTCCGATCCCCCGCTCAAGGGTGAGTAGTACGTTTCATCCATAAGCAACAGGCGTACCGCTGGGTTCGGACGGCCATCGGCGGCTGGTCGCCACGAGCGTTGCGGCTTGCCGGCTCTCGCTCGTGCAAATACAATCCCGTTCACCGCTCGGATCCCCCTCTCTGGCCCACCATGGTCTCCGACCCCTCATGCGGGGCCTTGTCGTCGCATCTGCCTGCATCATCGCCAGCTCGAACGCCGGAGCGCAGCAGGGCACGCGCTTGCTCACGATTGGCGACATGCAGCGGCTGCACGAGGTGAGCGATCCACGCCTCTCGCCCAGCGGCGACTGGATCACCTACACGATCTCCGGCACAGACTCCGCGCACGATCGCGCAAACGGCGATATCTGGCTTGCGCGGTGGGACGGCACGCGCGCCATCCGCATAACCTACGGAACGGAAGACGAGCATTCGCCGCAGTTCGCGGGAAGCGAGCATGCGATCTCATTTCTCTCCGCGCGCGGCGATTCACACGACTCAGACCAACTCTGGCTCCTCTCCACTGATGGAGGCGAGGCGCACAAGCTCACCGCCGTGAAGGATGGGGTCGACGACTATTCATGGTCGCCCGAAGGCAAGCGAGTGGTGCTCGCGCTTCGCGACTCGACGGCGGACGCGGACAGCGCGCCGCATCCGATCGTCCTCGATCGCTATCAGTTCAAGCAGGACATCGAGGGATATCTCGAAGGCCGCGATCGCCGGCGCGGGGATCGGCAACGTGCCCGCCGGATTCGGAACCGACCAATACGTGCGCGAGTACACAGACGAGTTGGGCGTGCCGTGGAAGCACCTTGATGCGTGGCTTCGCGTGTCATATCCCTTTCTGCACGCAGATCGCATCGTGACGCCTACACTGTTCATGGCCGGCGACCAGGATTACAACGTGCCACTTCAGAACTCGGAGCAGATGTACCAGGCACTTCGCTCACTCGGCGTCGAGACTCAGCTCGTGATCTATCCGGGGCAGTTTCACGGCCTCACGCGCCCGAGCTTTCTTGCCGACCGCCTGACGCGCTACCTTGCGTGGTACAGCGCCCATCTTGGCGCCGAAATGGGCTCCGACGCCGCTGCGACGCACTAACGGCCGTTGGATGCATTGGGGGCGACGGAAACCAGACTCGAATGGAACCGCGAGCAGAGCGCGCCAAACCACGGCCGCGCGCCGTGTTCGGCGCGTCGATTGCATAGATCAGAGGCGATGATTCCGACTCATTCGACTTCCCGCGCAACGTGGCTGGCGACCGTCGCCGGCCTGCTCCTTACGAGTGCCGTCGGCGCCTGTTCGCATCCCTCCGTGTCCCCGGAGCCGACGCTCGCGGCCGCGGACAGCGCGCGCGCCGCTCAGTGGGCGGCCGACTCGGCGCGACGCGCCGACAGCGCGCACGTCGTCGACAGCATCACCGCGCTCGGCGAGGTGTCGTCTTCGACGCCCGAGCGTGTGAAGCACTTCGACTCAAACGTCGACAGCCTCGACTTCGAGAAGAACCGCGCGCTGGCCGCGCAGGCCACAGGTTACCGGGTCATCGTGTCGCTGTTCGACCGCCACCTCTGGGTCGTCAACGGAACCGACACGCTCCGCTCGGCGCCCGCCGCCGTCGCGATGGATTCGACGCTCGACTATGCGGGTCACTCCTGGAAATTCGGCACGCCGCGCGGCAGGCGCACCGTTCAAGGGAAATCGGAAAACCCGCTCTGGATTCCGCCCGACTGGCACTACGCCGAGGTGGCCAAGGAAAATCACCTCGCGCTGGCTCGGCTGCCGCTCAAGGGAACGGTGAAGATCGCCAACGGGCGCAAGCTGCAGGTGCGGAACGGCGAGATAGGAATCATCGTTCCCGACTCGGGATGGACGCCACTCCCGCTCGACGAAGAGGTCGTGTTCGATGACACGCTCTACATGCCACCCCTCGGCTCCAAGAACCGCCGAATTTACGGTGAGCTTGGCAGCTACCGGCTCGACATGGGCGACGGGTATCTGATTCACGGTACGCCCGAAGAGTCGACCGTGGGGGATGCGGTGACGCACGGATGCGTGCGTCTCAAGGAAGAGGACATCACGTGGCTCTACACGAATGTCCCTCTCGGAACGGGCGTCTACATCTACTGACTACGTCGGAGTGGCGCGGAGCAGCTCCATCGCGGCGTTGCGTCCGTTCACGGCCATCACGCTTCCGCCGGGATGCGTCGCCGCGCCGCACAGCCACACACCGTCCATGGGCGTGCGCGCCGTGAGGCGCTTCTCCCACATGTGCGCCGGGAGAATGTCGCCCTGAAAAATGTGCCCGCCGGTGAGACCGACGCGGGCCTCGATGTCGGGTGGGCCGAGCACCTCGAGATCGATGATCGCGTCCGGAAGATTCGAGGTGAACCGCGCGATCGACGCGATCACGCGCTCACCGACCTCGGTGCGGCGCGAGCTCCAGTCGCCGCGCGCAAAGTGGCGCGGCACGTACTGCGCGAACACGCTGAGCGTGTGTACGCCCGGAGGCGCCACGGTTTGATCGTACACCGTGTGCATGTACAGCTCCGTCCAGATGCGATCCGGGAGCTCACCCGCGTTGGCCTTGCGATGTCCCTCGTTCCACTCGTCGATGGTGAGCGGCGTGTTGACCTGCCCGGTGTGATGCGGCTCGTTCGTGCCGGCGCGCGCGCGAAAGTTCGGCAGCTCGCGCAGCGTCATGTTCACTTTCACCGTGACGCCGTCCACCGGCACCGCCTCGACGGCAGTGCGCCACTGCGCATCGGCGGAGTCGCCGAGCAGCCGGAGGGTGACGCGCGGGTCCGCGTTCGAGACGACGTGGCGGGCCGTGAGGCGCTCGCCCGATTCGAGCTCGACGCCCTCGCCAGGCAGAATACGCGCGACACTCACCCCTGTCGCCACGACGGCGCCAGCCTCGCGCGCGACGTCGCAGAGGATGAACGAGATCATCCCCATTCCCCCGCGCACGTAGCCCCATACGCCCGGCTGCCCGTACATGCGCCCGGAGCCGTGATGAAACCATACCGAAGCCGTGCCGGCGTCCGACGGCGACGCGTTCGTGCCGATGACGCCTTGGCCGAGATACGCCATCTGCAGCCGCTCGTCGCGAATGAAGCGCTGCACGCACTCCAGCATCGACCACTCGTTGAGGAGCGCGCGCGCATCGTCGTCACTGCCGATGCGCCGATCGATCTCCTCGCGCGTCGGCGCGGGATCGAGCCAGAGGTCGCGATCGTCGGGAGGGCGCAGCGCATCGCGGAGCCGTGACTTCACGGCGAGCATCTCCTTCCATCCTTTCGCGTCGGCCGGCGCGAGCTTGCGGATGTCCGCCTCGCAGCGCTCGTCGTCGTTCCAGAGATGGACGCTCGATCCGTCTTCGAACGGAACGAAGAGCCCACCCGCGGCCGGCATCCAATGGAAGCCGTGCCCCTCGAGGTCGAGCTCCTCGATCACCTTCGGGTGGAGCAGTCCGCACACGTAGGCACACGGCGAGAAGCGCACGCCGGGAAATGGCTCGTCCATCGTGCACGCGCCGCCCACGCGATCGCGCGACTCGAGCACGAGTACGCGCTTACCGGCTCGCGCCAGGTAGGCCGCGCACGCGAGGCCGTTGTGACCAGCGCCTACTATGATGACGTCCCACGAGCGGCGCGCGAGTGAGGCGATCGGCTCTGGCAGTCCGATGCGGCCAAGCACGTCGGCGGCGGGCCGTTCGGAGGGAGTACGAATTGTCATGGCCGGAAGTGTGACGAAAAGTACCAGCGCGGGTAAGGCATTCGGACCTTTTAACCATGAAATCACGCTCCGGCTGCTCGCCGCACAAAGAGTTCACTCCGTTCGGCATTGAGTTGTTATTTCTTCCCAAGAGACGCGTCCTATGAGCAACCGAGGACTCTTCTCAGCAACACTCGCGCGCTGCTCGGAGCGCCTTCATTTCGCCAGGAAAGGAGCTCGACCATGCGTCGCAACGTCCGTAGTGGCTTTACCCTGATCGAACTTCTGATCGTCGTCGTGATCATCGGCATTTTGGCCGCGATCGCGATTCCGAAGTTCGCGAGCACCAAGGAAAAGGCGTATCTGGCGTCCGAGAAGTCGGATCTGCGTAACCTGGCGACGTCGGAAGAGGCGTACTTCTCCGGCAACCAGAC
>DATCPC010000063.1:0-25257 GCA_036564355.1 Gemmatimonadaceae bacterium
CCCGCCATGAAGTCGAGGCGGGCATGGGGCGTCGGCAGCACGCGCGGCGCGACGATCACGCCGCCCGCGAGCTCGAGCCTGTTCCTGGCGAGAAAGTCCACCGCCGCAATCGCCATTGGGTTTGCCGCCTTGCCGATTGCGATGATCCAGACCCGCCGCTGGCCGATCTCCTTCGAGATTCGCTCGAGCGCGTCAGCGAGCGCGGCCCCAGGCGCAACGGCTCGCACCGCGGCCCAGTACAGCTGGACGAGCGCCATGCGCGCATCGATCGGACGTCCCGCCGGCATCACGGCCCACTGGGGTTGGCTCGGTGTTTTCATCGATCGTAAGATTGCGTATTCTCGCGCGCCGCGCGAGTGCGACAATCGATTCTCGAATTTGAACTGATCGAACTTTTTCCTGGAGTGTCGCACATGCCCGGTCGAAACTTTCTGTTTGTTCCAGGTCCCTCCAATGTTCCCGACCGTGTTCTCAGTGCGATGCATCGGGCAATGGAGGACCACCGCTCTCCAGTCTTCCCGAAACTTCCCCTCAGCATTTTCCCCGACCTGAAAAAGGTCTTCCGCACAACCGAAGGCCAGCCGTTCGTCTTCGCCGCCACGGGCACTGGCATGTGGGAGGCGGCGCTCGTCAACACGTGCAGCCCCGGCGACAAGGTGCTCGCCACGCGCTACGGCCAGTTTAGCCATCTCTTCATCGATTGCGCGCAGCGACTCGGCCTGCAAGTCGACATCATCGAAATTCCGTGGGGCGAGGGTGCGTCGCCCGAGAAGATCGAGGAGAGGCTCCGCGCCGACACGAAGCACGAATACAAGGGCGTACTCGTCGTGCACAACGAAACCGCAACCGGTGTCACGAGCAACATCGCCGCGGTGCGCAAGGCGATCGACAACGCGAAGCACCCCGCGCTGCTCTACGTCGACGGAGTGAGCTCCGTGGGCAGCCTCGAGTTCCGAATGGACGAGTGGGGCGTGGACCTCGCGATCACCGGATCGCAGAAGGGCTTCATGCTCCCGGCCGGACTCGGCCTGATCGCCGCCAGCCAGAAGGCGCTCGCGCGTCGTGAGAGCGCGAAGCTTCCGCGCGTCTTTTTCGACTTCGGCGATCAGATCAAGGCGAACGCCACGGGCTACTTTCCGTACACGCCCGCGCTGACGCTCCTTTACGGCCTGCGTGAATCGCTCGACATGCTGCTCGAAGAGGGGCTCGACAACGTCTACGCGCGCCACCATCGCCTGGCCGAGGGCGTTCGCACGGCGATCAAGGCGTGGGGACTCGCGTTGTGCGCGAAGGATCCGAAGTGGAACTCCGACACGGTCTCCGCGATCATGACCCCCGCGGGCGTCGACGGCGCGCAGGTCATCGCGACCGCGTTCAAGAAGTACAACCTCGCGCTCGGCGCGGGGCTCGGGCAGATGGCCGGCAAGCTCTTTCGCATCGGCCACCTCGGCGATCTCAACGAGCTGATGCTGCTCGGCGCGATTGCAGGCGCGGAGATGTCGATGCGCGATGTCGGCATGACGCAGATCGTACCCGGAAGCGGCGTCGGCGCGGCGTCCGAGTACTGGCGCACGGGCGGCGCGACCTCCTCTGCATCGGCGGCGAAGAGCGCCGAGAAGCGTGGCGAGCCGGCCGTAGCTGCTCGATGAGCTTTACCCGGTACGAGCCGGCTCGCGTCCGACTTCAGCGGAGCGAGCTGGCGGTTCCCGGCTCGCGCGCCGAGATGTTTTCGAAGGCGGCCGAAGGCCCGGCGGACTACGTCTTCCTCGATCTCGAGGACGCCGTCGCACCGAACGACAAGGAGCAGGCGCGCCTCAACACCATCGAGGCGCTCAAGACCATCGATTGGCGCGCGCGCGGCAAGACGATCTCCGTGCGCATCAACGGCATCGACACGCACTACATGTATCGCGATGTGGTGGACGTCATCGAGCAGGCGGGACAGTTCGTCGACACCGTACTCATTCCGAAGGTCGGCGTCCCCTCCGACGTCTACATGGTCGACGCGATGCTGACGCAGATCGAGGATGCGAAGAAGCTTCCGCACAAGATCGGCATTGAGGTGCTCATCGAGACCGCGCTCGGCATGGCCAACGTCGAGGCGATCGCGCAGTCGAGCAGGCGCCTCGAGGCGATGCACTTCGGCGTGGCGGACTACGCCGCGAGCGTTCGCGCACGCACGACGAACATCGGCGGCCTCAATCCCGATTACCCCGGCGACCAGTGGCACTTCGGCATCTCGCGCATGGTCGTGGCATGCCGCGCCTACGGACTCCGCGCGATCGACGGGCCGTTCGGCGACTTCAAGGATCCCGATGGATTCAAGCTCGCCGCGCGCCGCGCCGCCGCACTCGGCTGCGAGGGAAAGTGGGCGATCCACCCGACGCAGATCGAGCTCGCGAACGAGATCTTCACTCCGTCGGCGGAGGAAGTGACGAAGGCGAAGCGGATTTTGGAAGCGCTCGCCGAGGCGGAGGCACAGGGACGCGGCGCGGCGTCGCTCGATGGTCGGCTCATCGACGCGGCGTCGGCACGGATGGCGCAGAACATCGTCGTGATGGCGGGCGAGATCACGAAGAAGAAAGTGGCATGAGCACACCAACTGCCCGTTGCGCGACCGGCGCCGGCAGGCTCCATCTTTCCACGTTGCCGGGCTGATACCTACACCGAGCAGTCAATGGACATTCACGAATATCAGGCGAAAGAGTTGCTGGCCGGCTTCGGCGTTGCGGTGCCGAAGGGTGGCGTCGTGTACACTCCCGATCAGGCGGTATACAGAGCCGAAGAGATCGGTGGAGGACGCTGGGTCGTGAAGGCGCAGATCCATTCGGGCGCGCGCGGGAAGGCGGGCGGCATCAAGCTCTGCACGACGCCTGAAGAGGTGCGAGCGGCCGCCACGGAGCTGCTCGGCAAGAAGCTCGTGACGCATCAAACCGGGCCCGCGGGGAAGATCGTTCATCGGCTTTACATCGAGGCCGCGGTGCCGATCAGGCGCGAGTTGTACATCGGGCTCGTGCTCGATCGCCGCTCGGAGCGCGTGTGCGTCGTCGCAGCTCCCGAGGGCGGCATGGAGATCGAGGAGATCGCCGCGCGCTCTCCTGAGACGATCCTGCGCGAGGTGATCGAGCCCGCCGTCGGCATGCAGCCATTCCAGGCGCGCGAGCTGTCGTTCGGACTCGGGCTCAGCTCGTCGGAGATGAATCAGGCGGTGAAGGCCATTCTCGGCGCCTATCGCGCGTTCCGCGATCTCGACGCGACGATGGTCGAGATCAATCCGCTCGCGATCACCGAGAACGGCCAGGTGCTCGCGCTCGACGCGAAGATGCAGTTCGACGACAACGCGCTCTTCCGTCGAGCGGGGGTCGCGGAGCTGCGCGATTACGCGGAGGAAGATCCGCGCGACGCGGAGGCCGCGAAGCACGGGCTCAATTACATCGCGCTCGAAGGGTCGATCGGTTGTATCGTGAATGGCGCGGGGCTGGCCATGGCAACGATGGACATGATCACCCACGCTGGCGGCGAGCCGGCGAACTTTCTTGACATCGGCGGTGGAGCCTCTCCGGAGCGCGTTGCCGCCGCCTTTCGTCTCGTGCTCTCCGATCCGCGCGTGCGCTGCGTGCTGGTGAACATCTTCGCGGGCATCAATCGCTGCGACTGGGTGGCCCAGGGAATCATTCAGGCGGCGAGGGACGTCAACGTTCCCGTGCCGATCGTCGCGCGGCTCGCGGGGACGAACGTGGACCAGGGCCGCGCGATCTTGCGCGATAGCGGACTCCAGATCATCACGGCGGACACGCTCGCCGACGCCGCGGAGAAGGCCGTCGCCTCACTCACCAGCACGCCGGCAGGGCGCCCCGCCAGGGAGAAGGTTTCGTGAGCATACTCGTCAACGAAAAGACCCGAATCCTTTTTCAGGGATTCACCGGCGACAAGGCGAGCTTCCACGCGAAGGAGGCGATCGAGTACGGCACGAACATCGTCGCGGGCGTAACTCCGGGAAAAGGCGGCGTCCGCCATCTCGGATTGCCGGTATTCGACACGGTGAAGGAAGCGGTGAAGGCGACCGGTGCGACCGCGAGCGGAATCTTCGTTCCGGCGCCGTTCTGCGCCGACGCGATCATGGAAGCGGCGGATGCGGGGATGGAGCTGATCGTCTGCATCACCGATGGCATCCCGGCGCAGGACATGATGCGCGTGAAGCGCTACATGCTCCGCTACCCGCTCGACACGAGGCCGACGCTGATCGGCCCCAACTGCGCCGGCGTGATCTCGCCGGGGAAGGCGATGATCGGCATCATGCCCGGCAGCATCTACACGAAGGGACGCGTGGGCATCGTGTCACGCTCCGGCACGCTCGGCTACGAGGCTGCGTCGCAGATGCAGGCGCTCGGCATCGGCGTGAGCACGAGCGTCGGCATCGGCGGTGATCCGATCAACGGAAGCTCGTTCGTCGACATGCTGAAGCGGTTCGAGGCCGACGATGAGACCGACGCCGTGATGATGATCGGCGAGATCGGCGGCCCGCAGGAGGCCGAGGCGTCGCTGTGGGCGCGCGACAACATGTCGAAGCCGATCGTCGGCTATGTCGCCGGTCTCTCGGCGCCGCGTGGCCGGCGCATGGGGCACGCGGGCGCGATCATCTCGGCGTTCGGCGACAGCGCGCTGGAGAAGGCGGAGATCATGCGCAACTCGGGGCTTACCGTGGCAGTCAGCCCGGCCGAGCTCGGGGCCGCGATGCAGCACGCGCTCACGAAGCCGGCGCGCCGGCCCGTGCTCGCCTGAGATGGCAAAGCCGAAAGTCGTCATCACGCGCAAGCTCCCGGCGGCTGCGGAGGAGCGGGCGAAGACGCTGTTCGACGTCGAGCTCAACGCGAGCGACGTGCCGCTCGACGCGGCGGGGCTCGCGCGCGCAATGCGCGAGGCCGACGGACTGCTCCCCTGCGTCGTCGACAAGATCACCGCCGAGCTCCTGGCGACGCCGGGGCGAAAGGCGAAGATCGTCGCGAACTACGGCGTCGGCTTCAACAACATCGATGTCGTGGCGGCCAAGGCGAATGGAGTGGTTGTCACGAACACGCCGGATGTGTTGACGGAGGACACCGCGGATCTCGCGATGACGCTGATGCTGGCGACCGCGCGACGCGCGGGGGAAGGGGAGCGCGAGCTGCGGAGCGGCAGGTGGACCGGCTGGCGGCCGACGCACATGCTCGCGACGCAGGTGAACGGAAAGACGCTCGGACTCATCGGCATCGGGCGCATCGGACGCGCGGTTGCGCGTCGCGCGCATCTCGGCTTCGGGATGAAGATCATCTATCACGATCCGTATCCGCTGAGCGATGCGGACACACAGCTGCTGGGCGCCGAGCGGAAGGACAGCATCGAGGCGGTGCTGCGCGAGAGCGACTTCGTGTCGCTGCACTGCCCGGCGACACCGGAAACGAGGCATCTGATGAATGCCCCCCGCTTCGCGCAGATGCGGAAAGGATCGATCCTCATCAACACCGCGCGCGGCGATGTCGTGAACGAGAACGACCTGATCGCGGCGCTTCAGGCGGGTACCATTGGCGGGGCGGGGCTCGATGTGTTCGAGAAGGAGCCATCGGTACCGGCGGCGCTCTCGAGCATGGAGAACGTCGTGCTCCTGCCGCACCTCGGCAGTGCCACGACGGAGACTCGCGTCGCGATGGGCATGCGCGCGCTAGACAATCTCGTAGCCTTCTTCGGAGGCACGGCGCCGCGCGACCGCGTCGCCTGACCGACTTGGCAACCCGCGCGCACTTCCGCGCACCGCCGCCGGTCCCGATTGGGGCGACGGCGATGGAGCTGCCGACGCCGGAGTCAGGCGCCGAACGGCTGCTCGTCGAGATGCTGCGACAGGTGGTGATGCTGCGCTCGCCGGACTCGGTTGCCGCGCTCGAGGGCGGGAAGCTCGGCGGCAACAGCTCGGGCGAATCGATCGCGCGCTCGCTGCAGACGGTGGGCCTGCTCTCGCAGATACTACCGATTGCTGAGCTGCACGATGCGATGGAGGCGCGGCAGCGCGCCGAGCGCGAGCGCGGCTTCGACTCGCTGACGGGTACGTTCGCGAAGGTGATCGCGGATTGGAATCAGCTCGGCGTACCGGCGGACACGGTGCGCGAGCTGCTGCGCACCTTCCGCGTGGTGCCGACGATCACCGCGCATCCGACCGAGGCGAAGCGGGTGACCGTGCTCGAGAAGCTGCGCGGGATTTACTCGCTCCTCGTGAAGCTCGATGGCCCGCTCGTGACGCCGCGCGAGCGTGCGCTGTTTGGCGAGGAGCTGCGCACGGAGCTCGACCTGCTCTGGATGACCGGGGAGCTCAAGCTCGAGAAGCCGACCGTCGCGCAGGAGGTGGCGTGGGCGCTCCACTTCTTCGACACGACGCTGTTCGGCCTCGTATGGCTGTTGCACGACTCGCTCACGCTGGCGCTGGCCGAGTCGTATCCGGGCGAGCACTTCGAGCTGCCGAACTTCGTGCAGTTCGGCTCGTGGGTGGGCGGCGATCGCGATGGGAATCCGAACGTCACGAACGAGGTGACGCGGCATGCCGTGCGCGAATATCGCGAGAAGTGCCTGCACCGCTACCAGCGACGCGTAGCCGAGCTGTCGAGAGCGCTGAGCATTTCGGAGCGAGCCGCGAACTTTTCGCCCGATTTCCTGAAGGCGTTGGCGCAGGCGCTCCTCGCGAGCAACGACGGCGAGCGGCTCGCGGCGAGAAATCCCGGTGAGCTCTGCCGGCAGTGGCTGAGCGTCGTGCAGCGCCGGCTCGCGGCCACGGTGGATGAGAGCCACCGCAAGCGCGGAGGCGAGGGACTCACGTCGCCGGCGTACGCGACGGCCGATGATCTCGTCGCGGATCTCAAGACGCTCGAGCGCGCGCTGATAGATGCGGATTGTGGAGCGATCGCGCGGGCGACGGTGGTGCCGGTGCGGCGCGAGGTCGAGGCGTTTCGATTCTCCACCGTGCGCCTCGATCTGCGCCAGGGATCAGGGGCGTTCAATGCGGCGGTAGAGGAGCTGCGCGCGTCGCGAGGGATCGAGGCTGGTGCGAGCTGGGTGCGCGATGCGCTCACGCGCCCGCGCCGCGAGGGTGAGCCGGGGGTGACATCGGCGGAGGCCCAGGAGACGTTCGGGATGTTCACGCTCGTGCGCGAGCTGCGCGCGAGCGTCGACCGCCGGGCTTTCGGGAGCCTGATCATCAGCAACACGCAGTCGGCCGCGGACGTGCTGAACGTCTATCTGCTGGCGAAGGAGGGCGGGCTCTTTCACGACGCGGCCGGCGTCGAGAGCTGCACGCTGCCGATCGTGCCGCTGTTCGAGACGATCGAGGATCTGCGACGTGCGCCCGCGATCATGCGCGAGCTCTTCTCGGTGCCGGTGGTGAAGCGGAGCGTGCGTGCGCAGGGCGGCGTGCAGGAGGTGATGATCGGCTATTCGGATTCGAACAAGGACGGCGGATTCCTCACGTCGAACTGGGAGCTGTACCAGGCGCAGAAGAAGCTGGCGCGCACGGCGCAGGAGAGCGGGGTGGAGCTGTCGTTCTTCCATGGCCGCGGCGGGTCCGTGAGCCGGGGCGGCGCGCCGACGCACCGGGCGATCGCCGCGCAGCCGCCGGGCACGATTCGCGGACGGATGAGGACCACGGAGCAGGGCGAGGTCGTGTCGTTCAAGTTTGGATATCAGGACGCGGCGTTGTACCAGCTCGAGCTGCTGGCGTCGAGCGTGCTCGAGTACTCGTTGCCGAGCGATGAGGCCGTGCCGGTGCCGGGGCTCGAGGAAGCGATGGAGGCGTTGAGCGGTGCGGCGTTCGCGGCGTATCGCGGACTGATCCAGCATCCGGGGCTGATCGAGTACTACACCGCGGCGACGCCGCTCGAGGAGCTGCAGCTGCTGAACTTCGGTTCGCGTCCGGCGCGCCGGGGCGGGACGCACTCGCTGAGCGACCTGCGCGCGATCCCGTGGGTGTTCGCGTGGACGCAGAACCGGCACCTCGTGCCCGGGTGGTATGGTGTGGGGAGCGCGCTGACCTCATTTCTGTCCGTACGCGGCGAGCGTGGCGAGGCGATGCTGCGCCGAATGTTCGCGGAGACGCCGATCTTTCGCCTGATCATCGACGAGGTGGAGAAGACGCTCGCGCAGGTGGATCTGTCGCTGGTGCGTGCGTATGCGGGGCTGGTGCCGAACGAGCTCGCGCGCGTGGGGGTGCTGGCACTGATCGAGGCGGAATACGACCGTACTGTGAACGCGGTGCTACATCTGACGGGCGAGACGGCGCTTGCGGATCGGTTCCCTCAATTCCGGCGGCGCATGACGCGCCGGCTGGGGATGCTCGAGCGCGCGCACTATCAGCAGATCGAGCTGCTGCGTCGAGTGCGGAGTAAGGGGGAGGGGAAGGCGGAGCGCGAGGATGATCTGGCGGCGCTGCTGCTGTCGATCAACTGTATCGCGGCGGGGTTTGGGACGACGGGGTAACGGGGATGAATGCGAATCCCTGCGCCGAGGGGTTGTGGCTCGCGAATGCGCGCAGCATTATCGCCTTCATGCAAATGTGTATTATCGATGGTCGTCGCCCTGCGTGTGGCTGAGACGGATCGCGACCGCGCATGTCCTCGTACAGTGACTCACCGGTGGAACGATCCCACGCGGGCGCCTCGTCACTATCCGGCACGCAGTGGTGGAACGCTCGTCGTCACCGCTACAACGTCGCACTAATCGTCGCGGGAATTGTCGCCTTCTATTGCTATGTCGGGGCGCTGGAATACCGCTGCGCAAACGTTCCTGGCGCGGACGTGACCGTTTTCACCACCGCAGTTCAGGGCATCGTTTATCTGGTGGCGATGGGCGTCGCAAACGTCTGCTACCAGCTCGGCCCCGCGCTCGAGCGCTTCGTGGGGCCTGAGGGGCGCGCGAGGTACAGGAAGTGGGCATTCACCGCTGGGCTGACTTTCTCGGTCTTCCTGCCCTTCGCAATTCCGCTCATGACCTTGACAATGGGTTGCGGCCCTGGCGAGAGGTATTTGTAGCGCTCATGTATGACGCTGGATGGACAAGTGTCTCAGGCGCTGGCCTTGGAGCTGAAGAACGAAAGCGCTAACAACTTGATGAGACGACACAGACGGACAGGAAACGGACACTAACGGAAACTGCGACTCGGTTGCTTTCCGTTTGTGTCCATCTCAATCCGTTTGTGTCCGTACCCATTTGTTAGCGCATGTGTTCCGCGCGACAATGGCGAACGTGAGTCGCAGGCGCGTCGCGCTGGAGCGGTAAAGCCATACACTTGACAGCGCGAGTTCACTTCGCTTATTTAACAACAACGTTATTTAATCATTCAATTAAATATACGATGCCCCACGACCACCTCAGCACCACCTTCGCTGCCCTCGCCGACCCCACGCGGCGCGCCATCCTCGCCCGGCTCGCCTCCGGCGAGACCACCGTGAACGAGCTCGCCAAGCCGTTCGCGATGAGCTTGCCTGCCGTCTCGCGCCACCTCAAGGTGCTGGAGCACGCGGGACTCATCTCGCGCGGCCGCGACGCGCAATGGCGCCCCGCCAGGCTCGAGGCCGCGGCGCTCGAGCAGGCGTCTGGGTGGATCGAGAAGTATCGGCGGTTCTGGGACGAAAGCTTCGACAGACTCGACGTCTACATCACGGAACTCAAGCGCCAGGAGAAGCGACATGCCCGCAACAGGAAAAAGCGCCGCTAGCGCCACGGCCGCCGCCGCGAACCGTCCCGAGCTCACCATCACGCGCACCTTCGACGCGCCACGCGATCTCGTCTACAAACTCTTCACGGAGCCCGAGCACCTCACGCACTGGATGGGCCCGCGCGGCTTCACGCCGATGCACTTCACGCAGGACGCGCGCGTCGGAGGCAGGTGGCGCGGCATGCTGCGCCCCGACGACGGGAGCAAGGAGCTCTGGCAGGGCGGCGTCTTTCGGGAGATCTCGCCGCCCCAACGCGTGTCGTACACCTTCGCCTGGGATGAGGACGACAACGGCAACCGCGGTAACGAGATGCTCGTCACCCTCGAGTTCGCGGACCTCGGCGACAAGACCAGGCTGACCTTCCATCAGACCGACTTCACTTCCGACGGGCAGCGCGACGGACATCGCGGTGGCTGGAGCAGCAGCTTCGATCGCTTCGAGGAGTATCTCGCGACCGTCACCGAGGCTGCGAAAAAATGAGCACTGCCGGCTTCTCGAAAGCACGGCTCGACCGCATGCGCAGCCTCATGCGAGGCTACGTCGAGCGTGGCGAAATTCTCGGCATCGTCACGCTCGTCAGCCGCCACGGCGACACGCACGCCGAGGCGTTCGGCTCTCTCACGCTCGGCGGCGCCGTGGCGATGCGCCCGGACACGATCTTTCGCCTTTCCTCGGTCACGAAGCCGATCACCGCCGTCGCCGCGATGATCCAGCGCGCCGCGAACGCGCTCGAGCTGAACCAGGGACCGCCGAATCCGCAGTCCTTTCCCGCGCCCGATGAGTGGATTCGGCGGCTCGGCACGCTGCCGCTCATGTATCAACCCGGCGAGCGATGGGCGTACAGCACCGGCTGCGATGTCCTCGGCGTCCTCATCGCGCGCGCGTCCGGTATGCCATTTCCCGACTATCTTCGCGAACGACTGTTCGAGCCGCTCGGCATGCACGACACCGCCTTCTTTGTTCCGAAGGAGAAACAGTATCGATTTGCGACGAGCTACAGCACGGATTTCCGCACCCACGCGCTCTCGCTTTTCGACGGTCCCGCCGATGGCCAGTGGAGTACGCCTCCCGCATTTGCATCGGGTGCCGGCGGGCTCGTCTCCACCGCAAGCGATCTGCTTGCCTTCGGCGAGATGATGCTCGGCCACGGAGAGCGGGGCGGCACGCGAATCCTCTCACGTCCTTCAATCGTACTGATGACCAGCGACCACCTCTCGCCGGAGCAGACGGCCCCGTGGGGAATGAACGGCAGCTACTTCGATAGCCACGGATTCGGCTTCGGCATGTCGGTCGTGACGCACTTCAGCGACTATTCAGGGTCCGTCGGTACATTCGGTTGGGACGGCGGAATGGGTACTACCTGGTATTGCGATCCACGCGAGCATATGGTGAGCATTCTGATGACGCAGGCGATGTGGACCTCACCGGCACCACCAGGAGTCTGCCTCGACTTTCGGACGACGGCCTACCAGGCCATCGACGCTTGACACGCACGACTTCGAGAGAGCACGAGAACATGTCGTTGTTCGCACCGTGACGGACATCGTGGTGCCGGTCGCGCATTCGGCATCCGACGATATACCGTTGCCGAGCGCGCCTGCTGCGCGAAAGTATGACCGCTCCATCGTCGAGGGGCCGCTCGGCCCCGCGGTCTGGAAGCTCGCGTGGCCAACGATGGTCACGAACATCATCGGCGGGCTGCAGGGAATCATCGACCACATCATGGTCGGCCATCTCGTCGGCTTCACCGGTAATGCCGCCATCGGCGTGTCCTATCAGATCTTCATCGTCGTCATCGTCTTCATCACATCACTCTTCACGGGAATGAGCGTGCTCGTGTCGCGCTTCGCCGGCGCGGGGGAGGAAGCCAAGGTCAATCGCACCGTCTACCAGGCATTTCTGACTGCGATCGGCATGTCGCTGTTCGTGATGGCCCCGGTTGGCCTCTTCCTCGCGCCGTCACTGCTCGACATGGTCAATGCCGCGCCGGAAGTCAAAGCGCAGGCGCTGCCCTTCCTCCGCATCATGTTCATGTTCAGCACCGGGCTGCTGATCTTCTTCATGTTGAGCGGCGCGCTTCGTTCCGCCGGCGACGCGCGCACGCCGATGATCCTCGGCGTCACGATGACGGTGCTCAACATCGCGTTCAACGTCGTGCTCATCCGCGGCCTCGGTCCGATCCCCGCGTTCGGCACGGCCGGCGCCGCGATGGGCACGGTGACCGCAACCAGCCTCGTTGCGACATACTCGCTTTACAAGCTGTGGAAGGGCGGCTGGGTCGTGCAATTCCCGCGCGGGCTCGGGTGGGGACCCGACTGGATGATCATCAAGTCGCTGTTCAAGTTCGGGCTCCCCACCGGCATCCAGGGGATCGCGATGAACATCGGCGGCGTGCTCATGCTGTCGTTCATCGGGTCGCTTGCGCAGAGCGCAGTGGCGCAGGCGGTATTCACGGTCTCGTACTCCGAGCTGTTCTCGCTCATCACCTGGACCTCGATGGGGCTCATGGGCGCCGCCTCCGCGATGTCCGGACAAAACCTCGGAGCCGGGCATCCCGATCGCGCGATCAAGGCCGTGCACATCGCGGCGCGCGTGGCCGCGATGTCCGCGGCGTCCATCGGCCTGGTCTTCTTCTTCTTTCCGCGCCAGCTGCTCGCGATCTTCGGCATGCACGACCCCGCTGTCATCGAGCTCGGAACGCAGCTCCTGCGGGTGCTCAGCCTGTCGGGCTTGTTCATTTCTGTGGCGCTCACCTACACGGGAGCGCTGCAGGGAACCGGCGACACGAAGAGCCCGCTCTACATCTCGATCGTGTCGCAGGTGATCATCCCGCTCGGCATCTGCTTCACGATTCGGCACACGGGCACGCTGCAGCCGATTCACATCTGGGTTGCGATCCTCATCGGACACGCGACGCGATGCCTGCTGAGCGTGTGGCGATTCAATCAGGGCAGGTGGCGCGGCATCCACGTGGACATCGCGCCCGCCTCGCGCTAGACCAGCTTCTCTCGCACGCGCGCCGCCGCGGGGATCTGCTTCTCGTACTCGACAGCCGCAGCCGTGCGGTTGTTCACGCCGAGCTTCTGGAAGAGATTCTGCGTGTGGAACTTCACAGTGCTCGCGCTGACACCGAGCTGCGCCGCGATCACGCCGTTGGAAAGGCCGGCCGCGAGGAGTGCCCACACCTCGCGCTCGCGGTCGCTCAACGAGCCCGGACCCACGATTGGGCGCTCGTTCGACTTGCGCATCCAGCGGCGCGCCGCCTGCGGAAAGACGAGCACTCCCGAATGCACGGCGCGCAGCGCATCCACCGTGCGCGCGGGCGCATCGGTTTTCAGCGCGATGCCGTCTGCCTGATGCTCGAGTGCCGCGCGCATCGACTCGCCGTCGCCATACGCGGTGAGCACCAGCACGCGAATCTGGACCTGCTCGCTGCGCAGCTTCTTGAGCACCTCGTAGCCATTGGTGGTGCCGAGCTCGAGATCGAGCACGACCACGTCGGGCCGGTGCAGCCGCACGAGCTCGGGCACGCGCTCGCCCTCGGTGGTCGTCGCGACCACCTGGATGTCGCGCTCGGCGTCCATCATCGCGCGAAGGCCCTCGAGCACCAGAGGGTGGTCGTCGACCAGCATCACACGAATCATGGCGTCATCACCGCGGGCACCTCGGTCATTGGATGGGAAAGCGGACTTCGACGCTCGTGCCGTCTTCACCCGAATCGATCTCCAGCGTTCCGTTCATGATCTCCACGCGGTCGCGCATTCCGCGCAATCCGAAGTGGCCGCCTCTCACGCCGACATCGCCCTCGCTCTCGAGAATCCCGGCCACATCGAAGCCGTGGCCGTCATCGCGCACTTCGAGCACGAGCTCGTTCTCTTCGACGGTGAGACGAACCGAGTGTTGGGACGCCTCCGCGTGCCGCGTCGCGTTCGCGAGCGCCTCCTGCAGAATCCGATAGATCGCGATCTTGAGCGACACCGAGACCTCGGGGAGATTCTCGCCGAGCTCGAGATCGACGCTGTTGCCCGTGATCGATTCGTGCTGCACGATCAGCCCTTCGATGATCGCGCCTACGGGCCGCCGCTCGAACTCCGGCGGCCGGAAGGCGCCGATGAAGCTGCGGATCTCGCCCAGCGCGCGCTCCAGCGCCGCGGCGACGCGACGCAGGCCGATCGATGCTTCGCCCGCCTGCAGCTCCGGACGGATGCGGAGCAGGTGCACCTGCGACAGCGCGCTGAAGATGTCCTGCACCGGTCCGTCGTGAATGTCGAGCACCACCTGCTGTAAGTCGCGCTCTGCCGCCTGCAGCAGCCCGTGCGCGGCCGTCCGGTCCGACTTGTCGTAGCCGGACGACCCGCGCCTCGATGTCGTGCGCGCATGCAGTCGGGCGGCTCGACCCCTCAATGGCTTCCGGTGCCCGTGTGTGACGTGCTCGCCACCGCGGTGCCGAGCTCGGCGTACGCGCCTTCCGTCAGCTCTTTGAACGGCAGTGCGCGATACGCGATCTTGCCGTCGGGAGCGAGCACGAACGCGACGCGCGTGTCGTAGTGCTCCTTCTCGTCGATGACGCCATACGCCTTGCCAATCGCGCCGGCCGAGTCGCTCACGAAGACCATCGGGAAGTTCGCGTCGCGAGCCCAGGACTGCTGCGTGGTGTCCGCGTCCGTGCTGATCGACACGACGACGATACCCTTTCCGCCGGAGAACAGCGTGGCGTAGCGGTCGCGGTACGATTCCATCTGCACGGTGCATCCCTTGGTGCGGGATCTCGGGAAGAAGGCGAGCACCACCGTCTTGCCGCGGAGGTCGGAGAGGTGCAGCGGCTTCTTGAGCAGGCCGTAGCGCGTCGACGCGGGCCCGCTGAAATCGGGCGCCTGCTGTCCGACGTTGGGGATATTGGCCGGGGAGGGCTCCTGTGCCCGCGACGCTGCGGGGACTAGTGCCAAGGCGGCGGCGGCAGCGAAGGCTCGCCGCAGACTGACAAACGTGAACATTGTTGAGCTCCGGGGGCGGGTACCTCGCAAGATGAAAGCGATGTGAGGGGTACGCAACAGGCCTTTCGGGCGGGTACGGCTTGTTTCGGGGCCGACAATCAGTGAGGCTATGGGCGTGCGCACTGCTACTCTGCTGACCGTGGTCGTTGTCGCCACCTCGTGCGGCACGGCGCGAGCCAATACTCGCGCGCCCGGAATCGACGCTGGTGCGGCGCGCGCAACCCAATTCGTGGACTCGCTGCTGCCACTCCTCACGCTCGAGGAGAAGGTCGGCCAGCTGACGTTGTCACCGGCCGAAGGGCTGCAGACGGGGCCGCACGTGCCCCAGGGGGGCGTCGCGCAGGTTCGTGCGGGACTCATCGGATCGCTCATCGGCGTGGTGGGTGCCGACCGCACGCGCGAGCTCCAGCGGGTCGCGGTAGAGGAATCGCCGCATCGGATTCCGCTCCTCTTCACGCTCGACGTGATCCACGGTTTTCGCACCGTCTTCCCCGTGCCGCTCGCCGAGGCGGCGAGCTTCGATCCCTCGCTTGCGGAGTCGGATGCGCGAATCGCGGCGTCGGAGGCCGCTGCCAACGGCATCACGTGGACGTATGCGCCGATGGTGGATATCGCGCGCGATCCGCGATGGGGAAGAATCGTGGAGGGCGCCGGAGAAGATCCCTATCTGGGGTCGGTGTTCGCCGCCGCGCGCGTGCGCGGCTTTCAGGGTGCACGCCTCGATGATCCGGCGTCGTTGCTCGCGACCGCGAAGCACTTCGCAGGCTACGGCGCATCGGAGGGCGGCCGTGACTACGCCACCGCGGAGATAAGCGAGCGCACCCTCTGGAGCACCTATCTACCGCCATTTCACGGCGCCATCCGCGCCGGTGCAGGCGCGGTCATGCCGGCCTTCACTGCGGTGAACGGATCGCCGCCGCACGCCAGCGCGTGGCTGCTTCGCGACGTTCTTCGCGGCCGGCTCGGCTTCAATGGCGTCGTCGTGAGCGACTGGACGGGCATCAAGGAGCTCGTGGCGCACGGCGTCGCGGGAAGCACCGGTGAGGCAGCGCGCCTCGCGCTACGCGCCGGCGTGGATGTCGACATGTCAGATGGCGTATATCAGGACAGTCTGGCTCCCCTCGTGCGTGCGGGGCTGATTCCGCTGGCGGAGGTCGAGGAGGCCGTGCGTCGTGTGCTTCGCGCGAAGTATTCACTCGGCCTCTTCTCGGACCCCTATCACGGCGCGAACGAGGAGAAGGCTGCGCGCGTCACCTTCACGCGCGAGAACGTCGCGGCCGCCCGAGCGGCGGCGCGCGAGTCCATCGTGCTGCTCAAGAACGATCACGCCACGCTCCCGTTGTCTCGCGACCTCAAGTCGCTTGCGGTGATCGGCGCTCTCGCGTCCGATGGAAGGAGCTCGATCGGCCCGTGGTCGGCCACCGGTGACCCCGCCAAGGCCATCACCGTGCTCGATGGCCTCCGGCGCGCGAATCCCGCGATGCGCATCGGCTACGCGCCCGGCGCGGCGCCGCAGGGTGCGGACACGAGCCAGATCGCTGCGGCCGAGGCGCTGGCGCGCGATGCCGACGCCATCGTGCTCGTGCTCGGCGAAGACGGTGAGCGAACCGGGGAAGCCGAGAGCCGATCGTCGCTCGAGCTTCCTCTCGCGCAGCTGCGGCTCGCGCAGCGGGTTCGCGAGGCGTCGCGTGGCAAACCACTGGTGGTGGTGCTCATGAATGGACGGCCGCTCGCGATTCCATGGGTCGCCGACAGCATGCCCGCGATCGTCGAGAGCTGGTATCTCGGCAGCGCACACGGCGATGCGGTGGCCGACGTGCTCTTCGGCGCCTACTCGCCGGCGGGAAAACTTCCGGTGACGTTCCCGCGTGCCACGGGACAGGTGCCGATCTACCTCGCGCACACGAACACGGGCCGGCCACACAGCGTCAGCGACAAGTACACGACCGGCTACAACGATCTCACGACCGCCCCGCTCTTTCCGTTCGGATACGGTTTGAGCTACACCACGTTTCGCTACGGCGATGTTCGACTCACGCGAAACGAGATTCACGCCGGAGATTCACTCGGCGTCTCCGTCACGGTGTCCAACGTCGGCGCGCGCGAGGCCGATGAGGTCGTGCAGCTGTATCTGCGCGACGACGTCGCCAGCGTCGCGAGGCCGGTCAAGCAGCTGGTTCGATTCCGGCGCGTTCACATTCGCGCGGGGGCGAGCGATACGGTCAGCTTTTCGCTCGGCGCCGATGATCTCGCGTTTTACGATCTGCGCATGCGTCGCGTCGTCGAGCCCGGCGGATTCACGCTCTACGCCGGCACCAGCTCCGCAAACACGCGAGAGGCGCATTTCACGGTGAGCGGCGACACGCTGGTCCTCGAAGCGCCGCCGCCTCGCATGCAATGAGAGTGGCAGTGCACGCCGCGATCGGCGTTGCGGTGTTCGCCGCGCTCTCCTCCGTGCGGGCGCAGAGCTCGGGGATTCGCACGTACTGCAATCCGATCGATATCGACTACAAGTACAACTTCGAGCAGCTCAACGCGGGCATCTCGTATCGCTCGGGCGCGGATCCCGTGATCGTGCGGCAAGTCGATGAATACTTTCTCTTCGAGACCGTAGCCGGTGGCTACTGGCGCTCGCGCGACCTGATTCACTGGAAATTCGTCGTGCCGTCGCGCTGGCCCTTCGAGGATGTGGTGGCGCCCGCGGCGCTCTCGGTTCGCGACACGATGTATCTCCTGCAGTCGACGTTCGAGCCGCGCCCGATCCTCTTCTCGACGGCTCCCGCGACAGGGCGGCTCGAGTTCTACAATCGCTTGCTCCCGCCACTTCCGCACGCGATCGCGAATGGCGCGCAGCCGCCCTTTCCCTCTGGCGCGATACCGCCGGGGCCATGGGACCCGGCGATATTCCACGATCCCGACAGCGATCGCTGGTACCTCTACTGGGGATCGTCGAACGAGTATCCCATCTACGGCATCGAGTTGGACAAGAAGCGGCGTCTCGCGTACGAAGGGGAGCCGCGGCCGCTGCTCTCGCTGCATCCCGAGCTTCACGGCTGGGAGCGTTTCGGCGCGGGACACGGCAACACGTTCGAGGACGCGTACGGAAATTTCTGGAACACCGGTACAATGTGGATAGGCTCGAACTGGAACTTCGAGCGGCGCATCGTGATGTTCCCGGCCGGCTTCGATCGCGACGGATCGATGTTCGCCGACACGCGCTTCGGCGATTTTCCCCACCGCCTTCCGACGAAATCGTGGCAGCGTCCGGAAGAGCTGTTCACCGAATGGATGCTTCTCTCCTATCGAAAGCCGGCTAGCGCGACGTCCGCTCTGGACAGCTTCCCCGCATCCAACGTGACGGATGAAAATCCGCGCACCTTCTGGGTGGCGCGTTCGACATCGTCCCGTGAGTCGCTGACGATCGACCTGGGCCGGAGCGCCGAGGTGCGCGCAATCCAGGTGAACTATGCGGACTATCACTCGAATCGCTTCGCGAGCGACTCCTCGGTATTCACACGCTTTCGAATTGCAGCGTCGCTGGACGGGCGGTCGTGGCGCATCATCGCCGACCTCTCCCGCGAGGTACGGGATAGACCGAACGCGTACATCGAGTTGCCCGTGCCGGTGCGAGCACGGTTCGTCAGGTACTTGCACGGCCACGTCGGGGCAGCGACGCTCGCGATCAGCGATGTTCGAATCTTCGGCAATGCCGGAGGCGCGCGTCCGGCGACACCTGCCGGCCTCGCGGTCGTTCGAGACACCGACCAGCGCAACGCGCACATCAGCTGGGCGCGCGTTCCGGACGTCGTGGGCTACAACATTCGATGGGGCGTCGCACCGGGCAAGCTCTATCAGACGTATCAGCTCTTCGCCGACGAGGGCGCTTCTCTCGACCTACGGGCCCTCACGATCGGGCAGCCCTATTTCTTCGCGATCGAGAGCTTCGATGAGAGCGTTGTGTCGCCGTTGAGCGGCGCTGTCGCAATCAGGTGAGAGCGGTGGTTCGGCTTCAGGGGACGAACCGTCAATACTTGAATGCGACCTTGATGCTCTCTCCTCGGCCCTTGTTCGACGCGGTCTCGAGCGCCGCGCGATACTCTCCGAGCGGATAGGTATGCGTCAGCAGCCCGGCAATCGGCGCCGCGCCGCTCGAGATGAGCATGGCCGCCGCGTCGAACGCACCCCGGCTCGCGCTCTCGTGGCCCGGCGATCCGTAGCACAGTGAACCGCGCACGGTCAGCTCCTTGAGCCATAGCGGCGTCCAGTCGAGCCCATTCATCGTGCTCGAGTTTCCGAGCAGCACGATCGTTCCGCCCGCCCGCGTCACGCGCATCGCGTCGTCCATCCCGCGCTTGCCATCGATGCACACGAACGTCCGATCGAATCCACCCACACCCGGAGGCTTCCCGATGATCGGCTTCAACAGGCGCGCCCCACCCGCGTCGGCGAGCGCCCTGGTGTAGTCGCCGCGCGCAGGCACCACCTCGGCCGCGCCAAGCCGGCTCGCCTGCGCACGCTGCATGTTGTAGCGCGCGAGCGATGTGATGCGCGCGTCCGGCGCGAGCGCGTGCAGCGCGGCAATCGTCAACAGGCCGATCGATCCCGCGCCGATCACGAGCACCCGCTCTCCCGCGCGAGGGAGGTTCCCCCGCACCGCGTGCACCGAGCATGCAAACGGCTCGATGAGCACCGCGCTCTCATCGCTCACGCCATCGGGAATGCGCACGAGCTGATCCTCGTGCGCGACGAACTCCTCTCCCCAGCTGCCGCCGAGCCCGCGCGTGCAGCCGATGAACATGCCCGGCGCGATGTCGCCGTCGGTGAAATGCTCGCAGCGTGAGTGGTGTCCGGATTCGCACGCCGCGCACCGCGCGGCGATCCCGCGCGGCTCGCAGCAGAGCAGAGGATTCGCCGTGACGCGCGCGCCCACGCTCACCTTCGAGACTCCACTCCCCACCGCCACCACCTCGCCCACGTTCTCGTGGCCGAGCACGAACGGGAACGAAGAAAAAGGCGATGCCGACGGGCTCGCGTGCAGCGAGACGATGCTGAGATCGCTGCCGCAGATGCCGCCGAGGCGGGTGCGTATGCGCACCCAGCGCTCGTTCGGCAGCGATGGCTGCTCGATGTCGCCGTAGCGAGTGCACGCGAGCGCACCCGTCTGAAAGCGGCGCGACAGCTTGCCCGCCGCGAGCGTGGCCAGGTACGTCGAAATCGGCGCCGCGAAACGGATCGCCTTCACGCCTTCGCGCTCATCGGAGTCGCCACGCGCAGTGCGCCGGGAATGCACGAGACCTGGATGGTCTCCGACTGCGACTGATTGTATTCGCCATCGGTCTCGTACGCGGGCGGCCTGGCGAACCTGAGCGTGAACGCGCTCGCCTGCTCCGACAGCACGAGTGGATTGCGCACGTGCTTCCCACTCGGCGCCGCCGCGAGCATCGAGATGCGCGTGAGCGGCGACGCGTCGAGAATCGAGATCGCGTCGAGCAGCCCGTCGTTGATGCGCGCGTCGGGCGCGATCTGGAACATCCCGCCGAAGTTGCGCCCGTTCGCAATGATGAGCATGAGATGCGCGCGCGCGCCGCGTGCCACCGCGGCGGTCGTGATATCGACCTTCAACCCGTCGAACTTGAACAGCTGCCGCAGCGCCGCACTGAGGTATAGCAGGTCGCCGGTCAGGAACGGAATGTTCTCGAGGTCGTCGAGCACGGCGATGTCGAAGCCGAATCCGGTGACGTTGAGAAAGTACCGGTCCTCGATGCGGCCAACGTCGACGAGCATCTCGGGGCCCTCGACCGCGAGCTTCGCGGTCGCGGTGAGATCGCGCGCGGGCGCGCCAACGGTCTTCGCGAAATCGTTGCCGGTGCCCGCCGCCAGGAGCGCGAGTCGACAGTTGGAGCCCGAGGACAGAATCGCGTTCGCCGCGTTGCTCCACGTCCCGTCGCCGCCGCACGCGACGATCGTCGTCGCCCCATCGTGCACCGCGAGCGCCGCGAGGCGCTTCTCGTCGCCCGGGCGCTCGGTGAGCCGCACGTCGGTCACGCCGACGGCCGCGAAAGTCTTACGTATGTCGGGGAGTAAACGAGAACACCGCCCCCTTCCGGAGGCGGGGTTCACGATCACCGTAACGCGTTCGGTCATCGACGCGCGTAGGAGGCCAGCGTCTGTAGCGGATGGAAAGTCTGCAGCCCGTTCTTCATCCACAGCTCGCGAAACGGCGTGAAGTCCACGTCCCAGTCCTCGAGCAGCCCCGTCATCGCCTGCGAGTGGATCGTGATGCCGCCGCGCTCCTCTTCGTTCTCGGAGAACTGACCCGCCATCATGATCGTGGAGGTGTAGGCGCCGTCCTCGTCGTTCATGAACGCCTGGTAGCGATGATCTACGTTCGACCACTCGTGCTCCGTCACGCGCATGTCGACGATCGGCTCGCCGCGGTCCGTCGCATGGATCGTGATGTGTCCATCGCCGCGCTCCCACGTGAGCGAAATGTCCTGCATGTAGTGCGGCAGGTGCCACCGCTCGATCGCGTGCTCGCGCGACTCGCGCGTGGTCGTCGCGAGACGGAACGGATAGAAGGCTGAGCGCGGCATCGGCACGCCGGACTCCACGCGCGGCGACACGAGGATCGAGAGAATCAGCTCGCCGTAGTCGCCCACCGGACTGTCGTGAAAGTCGAACGCCATCACGGAGAGCACGCTCGAGCCATGATGCGGCTCGATCGGCTGCAGCTCCGGAGGCAGGATCGCGCGCGCATTCTCCGTGGGAAACTCGAAGAAGCCGCCGATCGCGTCACGAAAGTGGTACTGCACCATCCCGTCAGATTTGCTCATACTAGTATTCCCTCATCACGAAGTACGCGGGCGAGAATGCTCACGCCCTCGTCGAGCTGTTCGATTGTGTGCGCTGACGACACCGAGACGCGGAAGCGCGACCGGTGTTTGGCAACCGCGGGATAGATGATCGGCTGCAGGTAGATTCCCGCCTTGAGCAGCTTGTGACCAAGCTCGAAGATGCGGCGGTCGTTGCGGACCATGATTGGAATGATCTGCGACGTCGAGTCTCCGACATCGACGCCCTCCTCTTCGAGGCGCCGGCGCATATGCGCGACGTTCGACCACAGCTTGGTACGTAGCTGTGGCTCCGCCACCGCGAGCTCGAGCGCCTTCAGCACGCCCGCCGTGACCACCGGCGAGAGCGCGCAGGAGAACACGCGCGATCGCGCGAACCCCTTGAGATAGTTGTACAGATTCATCGAGCCAGCGACATAGCCTCCCTGTCCGCCGAGCGCCTTGGAGAAGGTCCCGATGTGCACGTCGACCTCGTCCTCGAGCCCAAACTGCTCGGCAACGCCGCGGCCGTTCGCACCGTACACGAACGCGGAATGCGCCTCGTCGAGCAGAATGCGCGCGCCATACTTTTTCGCCACGGCAACGAGCTCGGGGAGCGGGCAGACGTCGCCGTCCATCGAGTACACCCCTTCGATGGCGACCAGCTTCTTCCCGGTCGTCTGCTTGAGCTTCTTCTCGAGATCCGCCGGATTGTTGTGGCGGAAGAAGCGCACGTTCGCCTTCGAGAGGATCGCGCCGTCCACGATGCTGGCGTGCGCGTTCTGGTCGGCGATGACCCAATCGCCCGGACGCATGAGCGCCGAGATCATTCCGACGTTCGTGCTGTAGCCGGTGGGGAACACCATCACCGCTTCCTTCTTCTTGAACTTCGCGAGCGCCGCTTCGAGCTCGCAGTGCACATCCATCGTGCCGCTCAAGATCGGAGAGCCGGCCGCGCCGAGCCCGTACTGCTCGATTGCCGCCTTCCCCGCCTCGATCACTTCAGGGCGGTAGGATAGGCCGAGATAGTTGTATGAGGATAGATTGACGAGCTTGACGTGATTCCGGTGCAACCCTTCGGTCAGGTCGACGGTTCCACTCGGTGGCGTCGACATTGCCTGTGCGAAGAGGTAGTAGCCCTCGGGCACAGCCTGGTTGAACCACTCGTTGTAGGGCTCGAGAATCGAAAACGGGTCGTCGCTCGACGAGTAGAAAAAACTGCTGTAATCGTAGTCCAGTGGATTCATGCTCGTCCGCGCTTCGACTCGTGTTGCCATTGGTGACCTCCACATGAATGCCGACAGCCCATCGCCGTCCACCTCTCGCGCTCACAGTCGAGCTCGCGGCGCTGGACTCGCGCGTACGCTGCGTAGCGGCATGTTTTTCATCGTGTACGCTGTCTTTACGCTGACTCTATTCGATCTCGGACAGCGCCTGGTCATCTGGCCTGCCGTTCTGCTTTTTCCCCTCAAACGCCGAGCCATAGTTCGCCGTTGGCTTCGCTTCCTCGCGAAAATATCGCTGTGGATCTCTCGCGTGTTCGGCGGCGTTCGTGTAACCGTGCACGGTACAGCACCTACGGAGAGCTGCCTGCTGGTGATGAACCACCAGTCGCTGCTCGACATCACAATCTCGATCAACGCCGCGGAGGGACCGCAAGCCGTAATTCCGACGCGCGAAAGATACGGCCGTGGAATCCCGGGCATATCCTCGCTGACCAAGCTCGGTCGCTTTCCGCTCGTGAGGCAACAGTCGCGTGCCTCAAAAGCTGAGGTCGCTGCACTGCTCGGAGCCGCGAAGGACCTCGCGAGCGGTGAAACGACCCTCATCATCTACCCCGAAGGTCACAGAACGACCGATGGCACCATCCAACCCTTCATGCGCAGCGGACTCAAGCTGATCTTATCGCGTTCGCAGCGCCCCATCTATTACATAGTCTCCGACGGCCTCTGGCACGCGCGCACCCTCAAACAAACGATTCACTCCTTCGCCAACAGCAGCGTCGATGTCGCGATTCGAGGACCCTTTCCTCCTCCGGCCAGGGAGGACATCGACGCATTCATCGATGAGCTGCACGCGCGCATGACCGCGACTCTCGCCGAACTTCGCCATCAGTCACCCCAGCCCGCCGCCGGTGAGCTCGAGACGTCCCCCGCTCACTGACCCGAAGTTGCGCGCCGACCTCGCTGCGGGACTCGACAACGCTCCGAGCCCCGACGCCATCGATCTCGCCGCGATGCTGGCCCGTTCGTTCGGTGATGGCACAGTCGCCATCATCCACTACGGCTCGCACGCCCAGCACTCCGACGCCCGGCGCGAGAGCGCCTTCGACTTCTTCGTCATCGTCGATCGATACCGCGACGCGTACGAATCGCTCGCCCGCACCGTCGGCACAAGCTTCTCGCCACGCACCGCGGCCACGCTCAACCACATCTTGCCGCCAAATGTCATCGCGGTGAACGACAGTGCTCACGTGCCGCCGCTCGCCGCGAAATGTGCCGTGCTGTCCCTCGCGGATCTCCGTCGTGAATGCTCGCCGAACGCGCGCGATCATTTCGTGCGCGGACGACTGTTCCAGTACGTGCAGCTGGCCTGGACGCGCGACTCCGAAGCCCGAATCGCCGTGACCGACGCCATCATCGATGCGCGCGTCAGCACGTTCGCTTGGGGAATGGCATCGCTTCCGCCGGCTTTCGACGCGGAACAGTACTTCCGGGTGCTTCTCGAACGGTCGTTCTCGGGAGAGATTCGCCCCGAGCGCGGCGGCCGAATCGACGCCCTGCTCGGCGCTCAACGTGATGTCGTGCTTCGCATCTATGATGCTTTGCTTCAACAACTTGCAGGACAAAGGATACTCCGCTCGGACGGAAATGTCTACCAGTTGACCAACCCCGCTCGCGCGCTGCGTGCGTTGCGCAGCGAATGGTATTTCCGGCGAAGCAAGGTGCGCGCGACTGCACGCTGGGCGAAGTACGTCGTGCTCTACGATGACTGGCTCGATTACGTCGTGCGCAAGATCGCTCGGCGCAGCGGCGTCACGCTGGAGCTGACCGCGCGCGAACGCCGCTGGCCGCTCATCTTTCTCTGGCCAAAAGCCATTCAATATCTTCGCTCCCGTCCTCAACGCCGTCCCGATCAATAATGTCCACGACAACATGGGTCGCCCTCAGCCTCATGGCGCTCGCGATTCTGACCATGCCGGTGTATGCGCTCAAGGCAAGCCAAAATACGGCGGACCCGGACGTCGCTCGCCGGCCCACGACGATCATCCTCGGCACGTGGGTCCGCAACTGGCTCATGTGGGTCATCGGGCCAGTCGAGCGAAAGTTCGTGCAGTGGAAGCTGTCGCCGGACATTTTCAACTACATCGGCGGCGCGTTCGGACTCTTCGCGGGTATCGCGTTCGCGAACAACGAGCTCGCGCTCGGCGGATGGCTGATTCTTTTGGGCGGACTGTCGGACATCTTCGATGGGCGGATCGCGCGTGCTCGCGGCATTGGCTCCAACTACGGCGAGTTTCTCGACTCGATGCTCGATCGCTTCGCGGAGATGTTCGTATTCATCGGCATTGCGCTCTACTTCGAGCCCACGTGGTGGGCGATGACCGCGACCGTGCTCGCGAGCGGCGGCTCGATGATGGTGTCGTACGCGCGCGCGAAGGGTGAGGCGGTGGGCGTCGACTGCCGCGGGGGCATCATGCAG
>DATCPC010000065.1:0-23883 GCA_036564355.1 Gemmatimonadaceae bacterium
ACGAAGGCGATGGCGTTGACGAGCATGAGCGTCGTCGGCCAGCCGTCCGTCTTGTACTGCCGACGGATCCACTTGTCCTCGTAGTACCACCCCGGGAGCGCGCGCAGCTGCTCGGCGATCTGCTCTTCCGTGTAGGTCGGATCCTTTCTGACCATCATGTTCGGTTCCTCACGAGTAGTGCTTCACATTACTACGCCGCCGCCGATCATCAGCATCTGCCCGGTGAGAAAGGCGGAGTCCGGTGAGGCGAGAAAGAGTGCGGCTCGCGCAACGTCCTCCGGCGTGCCCCAGCGGCCAAGGGGCGTGGACTCGACCACGCGACGGTGGAATTCGGGATCCATCGTGATCGCGGCGAACTCTGTTTCGATCCATCCGGGCGCGAGAATGTTGACGCGCACCCTCGGTGCCACCGAGCGCGCGAGCGACCTGCTAAAGCTGAGAATTCCGCCCTTCACCGCGGAAAACATTTGCGGGTTGGTTCCCTCCATGCCGAATAACACGTGGTCCCAGCTCATGTTGATGAGCACGCCGCCGTTGGGCTGTTCCTGCATGATTCGCGCGGCTTCCCACGATGCGAGGATGGTGCCGCGCAAATCCACGCTAAGCAGCTGATCGAGCTTCTCGAGGCGCGACTTCTTCGCGTCGTCGCCGGTGAGGATATCTGCGCCGGCGTTATTGACCCAGACATCCACGTGGTCGAACTGATCCGTCAGATCGCGCGCGAGTGTAGATATCGATGCGGGCTGAGCAAGCTCGAGCTGAAAAACCGCGGCTTGGCGACCTGCGCGCTCGATTTCCCTGGCGACGTCGCTGGCATCGCGCAGGCCGGTGCGATAGGTAATGGCGACGTCGGCGCCAGCGTGTGCGAGGGTGAGGGCAATTGCGCGGCCGATTCCGGTGGATGCACCGGTCACGAGCGCGACTTTGCCGGCGAGAGGAGACACTGCGTCGGACAACTGGTGGCGCTCCCGAAAATGATGCTAGCTTACCGGCGGCCGTGCACTAATAAGCGCGGGATGCATGGGCGGAACAAGGGGGAGTACATGCGTCTGTTGGTGAGCGTTCGAAGTGCGGAAGAGGCGCGGGCTGCGTTGGCGGGTGGAGCGGAGATCATCGACGCGAAGGAGCCGTCGCTCGGCGCGCTTGGCGCGGTAGAGATTGGCGTGCTGCGCGAGATCATTGAGGCGGTGGATGGAACGCGTCCGGTAAGCGCGGCGCTCGGCGACGTGGGCGATGCGGCGCTACTGGCGGACAGGGCTCGTGCGGCGGCCGAAGCCGGTGTGATGTTCGTGAAGGTGGGATTCGCTGACGTTCGCGAGATGGGCGCGGTGCGCGAGCGGCTGGCCCGCGTGACGGAGGGGGCGCTGCTTCCCTCGTCGCCCTGTGCCGTGATCGCGGTGGCGTATGCCGATTGGGATGAAGTAGGCGGCGCGGCTCCATCGACGGTGCTTGCGGCGGCGGCGGCCGAGGGGGCGATGGGCGTGCTGGTCGACACGGTGCGGAAGGATGGCGCCGGCCTGTTTCGGTGCCTCGGGCGTGCGGCGCTGGGCTCGCTCGTGCGCGAGGCGCGTGCGCGCTCGCTGCTGGTGGCCCTGGCGGGGCGAATTACGGTGGAGGATCTGGCGTTCGCGTACGAGGCCGGCGCGGAGATCGCTGGTGTGCGTGGCGCGGCGTGCGATCACGGTCGAGAGGGGCGTGTCCGTGAGAGCCGGGTGCGTAAGCTCATGGCCGCGCGGGATCTTCTGCGCGCGCATCGCGGTAACTCGTATGCGGTGGCGCGAGAGGTCACCCGGGATACCAGTTTCCGGTGAGCATTGCCGGGGTCACGATCGAGTACTTCAACGAGGGCGCACGCGCACGATCGAAGTAGCGGTCGACGACAGTGAGGGCATCGTGCGCATCGGGCTTGATGAGAATGATCTGCCGCGCGCCGATCTCGGACGCGATCCACGCCGCTATGCTGTCGCTGGTGACGTCCCACGAATGTGGCAGCGGGTCGGATTCGCGAAGCCAGCGATAGGGTGCGAGCACGGGAATCCTGCCCCGCGTTTGTGCGCGCGCGATGTCATCGCTCCCGTGAACGAGCTCCGCATTGCGGATTCTCGAGGCGAGGGCGATGGCGAACTGCTCCATGCCGAGGATGGCCATCCAGTGCGCATCGTCGCTGGAGAGGGCATGCCGCTGGTCGACGGCGCGGACGACATCGGCGAAGGGACCGCCGCCTGGGACTATGACCAGCGCGCGCGCAGGCGCGACGATCTCGAGTGCGGAGAGTGTGCGCGACAGGGTATCGTGATCGTCGAGCAGCGCGCCGCCCACCTTCACGACGGCGTCGATCACGGTTGGGCGCGGAGCCAGCGCTCGAGCAGGCGCGCGGCGGCGAATGCGGTCTCCGCGCCGATGGCGCGCGGCGTATCGGCGGATATCAGGTCATGGCTCGCGATGTGGAGACCGGCACGTCGTGCGGCGGCGCGCGCGAGGAAGGCGCCGTGTCCCGCGATGACGGCGGTCGTGAGGTGCGGATGACGGTCGCGCACGCGCGTGATGGAGGCGGCGATGCGCGCGATCATCGCGTCCGCGACGAAGGCTGCGATGCGATCGATGTCGGAGTCGTCGAGGAGCTCGCGGTCGGCGCAGACGATGCGCGCGATGCGCTCGCCCGCGAAATCGCGCGTCGCGGGACGGGAGTCCGGCGTCGGCGCGGTGTAGCCCTCGGGCGTGAGATCCCCGCGCCACAGATGGATGTCACCCGCGAGCGCGAAGGACTCGGCGGACACTCCGGCGAGCCCATCGCGCAGGGGCACGTGATGCACGATGGCCTCGACCGGTGTGCGAACGGCGCCGAGGTAGAGGAGCTCGCCAGAGAGGAGGCGATCGGGATCCGTGCGTCCGATGGAGGCGACGCGCTTCGATACGATCGGAATGATGTCCGTGGTCGTGGAGCCGACGTCGATGAGAATGGCATCGCTGACGAGCGAGGCGACGAGCGCGGCGGTAGCGGCCCAGTTCGATGCTGCGACGAGGAGGGGCGTCTTTCGGGCTTCGCGGAGATCGAGGAAGCGGTCGTCGACCGTGTACGCGAAGATGGCGGAACCGGGAAAGGCTCGCTCCACGGCGTCGAGGACGTACGAAACGCCGTCGCGCTTGGTGCGAAAGAGCTGCGACAGCTCGGCGGTCATGGTGATGGCGTGCGACTCGGAACCATCGGCGCCGAGCGCGGCGGCGATGGCCTCGAGGCGCGCGGTGAGGGTCGCTGGCGCGCGCTGAAGCTCGAACGGCTCGCTGCGCGCGGCGATCGCCGCCTCGTCCGTGACGCGCGCGGCCTTGGTGTTCACGCCGCCGATGTCCCAGCCGATTACGGTCATGTGCGAGAATATCTTCCGCGGTTCGGACGATGCGCATAATACCCGTCATCGATCTCCGTGCGGGAGAGGCGGTGCACGGAGTGGGGGGCAATCGCGCGCGCTACGAGCCGGTGGCATCGGCGATCACGCCGGCGCTCGGCGACGCGCTGGCGCTGGCGCTGGCGTATGCCGCGGTGCTGCGGACGAGCGAGATGTATGTCGCGGATCTCGATGCGATAGGTGGCGGGCCCGTGCAGTACCCGATGCACCAGCGGCTCTCTCGCATCTCGCGGAGCTGGATCGATGCGGGGGTGCGGACGGAGGGCGATGCGTGCTCGTTGATCGACGCCGGGGCGGATCGCGTGATCGTGGGGCTGGAGACGATGTCCAGCTTCGAGGTTCTTCAAGGGATCGTGCGGCGACTCGGGGCTGACCGAGTGGTGTTCAGTCTCGATCTGAAAGACGGTGTGCCGATTGCGCCCGCGGATGCGCTTCGCGAGATGACGCCGCGCGAGCTGGCGCGCCGGGCAGTGGACGCCGGCGTCGCAACCGTGATCGTACTCGACCTGTCGCGTGTGGGTAATTCAAGCGGCGTGGACGACGCGATGATGCGGGAGATGCGTGCGGCGCTACCGGGAGTGGATCTCATCGCGGGCGGCGGCGTGCGCCACGGCGAAGACCTCGAGCGGCTCGCCGCCGCCGGGGCGAATGGTGCCCTGGTGGCGACGGCCGTGCATCGCGGAGCAATCGGGCGCGACTGGGCGTGACTGCCTAGTGGTGCGTAGTATCCGCGCGCTGCTGCATGCGGGACATGCCCGGCATCGAGGACATCGACGCGCTGTCGCTCTGCTCGTTGTTCATCGGCATCGATTTCATGTCCATCTGTTCGCGAGACGAGCGCGCGTCGTGAGGCTTCGATGCGCGCGATGCACGCATCTCGCTGTACGACGGGAGCGTTTCGATATCGCGCTTGATGTCAGCGTTCGCCAGATCGAGCACGGGCCACTCCGACATGTCGTTTGGGCTGAATACGCCGTTGATGTGTCCCATTCCGCCCGCGGGAATGTTCTTACCCGTTGGATTGTCGTATTCGGCGACGACGCGATAGAGATGATGCGCCTCGATCGGAAGCGCCTCTTCGTGGAAGCCCCAGATGAAGCGTCCGACCTTCGAGATCTCGCCGTTCTGACCGCGGTCGGACTTGAGACGCACGAGCACCTTGCCGGTTGTCGCATCCTCGAAGCGCACGGCGGTGCCGAAGTCGTGCAGGTGCCCGCCGATGCCAATGAGACGGCCGCTGAGCGGGAATTCGAACTCATAGGCCTGCGTCGACTTGCCCGGCGGTACATCGAAGGTTGTCACGCCGCCGATGTGGTTGTTGACGTCGACGTACATCGGGAGCACGGGGTTCTGAAGGCGGGACTTCGGAATCCACGCGAGCGTCATCTTGAGATAGGCGTTGTGGATGTCGTGTCCCGAATCGTTGTGCCACATCGCGTACACGCCGAGGTGCTGTCCGTGCGCGAGGGGAACGCCGACGCCGGCGGGAAGCAGAACGGGATCGGTTTCCTTTCCCCAGCCGAACAGGCGCTCGACCATTTGGTATACGATCTGGCGGCGATCGAAGTTGACCGCGATGAGATGGTGGATGATGGACTTGGGCAGCGGCTTCCCGTTCTCGGTCTGCATCGAAAGGTTGAAGCCACGCAATCCGCCATCGACGGGCCAGTCGAAGCGGAGTACCTGCGGCGTTCCCATGTGCATCTCCGCCATGTCGGGCGGCATATTGGGCAGATCGTACGGGCCAGCGGTGATGACCACCTCGCCGCGCGCCGAGTCCACGGCTATCGAAATCTGCGGCTCGACGGCTGGCTTCCGTGACGAGATCGCCGGAGTCAGGAGGGTCGTTGCGAGCAGAAGAGAAACGAACATGTGATCCCTCGAGAGGTCGTGTTGAATGTTCTAGGTAAGTCGTTCGCGATAGAACGCGGACTGGCCGAAGTTTTCCTCGACCTCGATCTCGATGACCGCGAGCTTGGCAAACTGCCTCGCACTCAGTGCAGCCCGTGCTTGCCCGGCGAGGTACCGCGCGAGCATTTCGACGGTCGTGTTCGGAATCGGGAGCAGCGCACAGTCGGAATGCGGAAACACGTATCGCGGCTTGCCATCGTACGCGACCAGCACGCGATCTTCTTCGGTCGTCACCTGCAATTTCGGATTCTGGAGCGGCAGCAGCACCTTGTGATCGATCTCATCGCAGAGGCGCTTCATCATCTGCTTCACGAACGAAAAATTGACGACGTACCAGCTTTCCTCATCGATGTCGCCCTCGAGCGTCACGCCGACCCTGTAGTTGTGGCCATGCAGCGATTCGCATCTGTGTCCGGCGAAGGTAATGAAATGGGCGGCCGCGAACACCAGATAATCCTTCGTGACTGATACTCGAAACGCATTATCCTCGCTCATCGTTCCCACCCTCCGTTCCATCCATCGTTTAGGAGCACGACGAAAACTGCTGCGGCTGTTATGTCCGCTGTTGTACCTGGGTTTCTCGAATTACGAGCATCCCTGAGCTCCTGGTCGAACTGCGCGACGGCGCGTCGGCCCGAATTTGTACGCATGCCACCCGCCGCGCGCACTTCGATCGCGCGGTCCCTCACCAGATTGGCAGCATGCGGGCCCAGCTTGCGCATGATGAGTGTATCCGGCGAGTCCGCGAGGAGAGCTAAATAGCACTCCACGATCGCATCCGTCCAGTCGAGTCCTGCTGCACGTGCCTTCGCGAGGGCTGGTGCGCCCACGGTGAACGTGCGCGAGAAGCCGGTGACGTACTCCCGCGCAATGTCATCGCGATCGGAGGCGAGGGACATCGCGTCGGCGAGCGTGACAGTGGGCGACGCGGCGACATCTTCCGTGGCGGCCTTGCCGAGTCCGCCGGGACGCGCCAGGCGAATGGCGCTGTAGACGGCTGCAGCATCGGAAACAGTCGTTGCTTCGATGACCTCTTGCACTCGATCGCGCAGGGCCTTGGGCGATGACGCGTGTGCCGCGCGAGCGAGTGGCGCGAGCAGGAGCACGATGCCGAGATTGGTGTTGGCGCTGGTCCACTTCCGAGTGTCCGCCACCGCACGGCGGATTGTTTCGCCGATGGGCTGCGCGCCCGCGTCGAGAAAGGCGGGAGCGATTGCGGCGGCGCTGGCGAGGAAGTCCTCGTATCGCATGTCGTGGAAGCCGATGCCGGGCGAGACGTTTCCCGGTTTGGGGGCGCTGGCTTCGAGCAGACAGGCGAGCTGCGCGGCCGCCGCGATTTCCTGGCTCGTAATCATCCCGATCCGCGCGCCGCGTCGCGCCCACGGTGCGTGTGGGTAACATGGTCGATCAGTGCACCGGCGACGTCGAAGGACGTCGCCTCCTGAAGTCCGCGCCATCCCGGAATTCCGTTTACCTCGAGTACGTACACAGTTCCGTTCTGCGCCGGGAGCAGATCCACGCCGGCGTAGACCGCGCCGACCGCTCGCGCGGCACGAAGGGCCATCTCGCTCAACTCCGCGGAGAGCGCGAGAGGGCTCGCCTCTCCGCCGCGAGAGATGTTTGTGCGCCAGCCGGGCGAGCGCCGCTCGATCGCGGCGACGACTCGGTCGCCCACGACGAACGCGCGGATGTCTCGCCCCTCGTGCGGAATGGCGCGCTGAAGATAGTAAACTCCTCGAATCGCTTCCAGCGCGCGGAACACGCGCCAGGCGGTTTCGTCATCGCTCACGCGGACCATGCCGAGTCCCATCGAGCCGAACAGCGGCTTGACGATGACGTCGCCCATGACGCGGAAGGCTGCGGCTGCATCCTCCGCGCGCTCGCACACGATGGTCTGCGGCGTTGCGAGTCCGGCGCGCTCGAGCAAGGCGGACGTGTAGAACTTGTCCACCGTACGCTCGATCGCGCGCGGAGGATTCACGACCGCGACGCCGGCGTCCTCGAGCCAGTGGAGCGCGTCGATGCGGTAGATGATCTGCTCGAGCGAGCCGTTGGGGATGATGCGCGGGAGCACGGCGTCGCACGCGAAGAGATCGGCGGCATCCGCGCCGAGCTTTGGCGCGCCATCCGGGTGCGCGCCGAGACGCGCGACCAGCGATTCGTAGGGGAGCAGAAATGGCTGGTGGCCGCGCTCGTGGATCGCGCGCTGCAGCTCGTCTGTGTGCCAGCCACTTCGCGTGCTCAGTACGGCGATCTTCATGGTGCGAGAAAAGCGGGGTGCGACCATACGTCCGAGGAACGTATGGTCGTCGATCGCTCTAGCGAGTCTCCTGCCCGGTCAGCACGATCTGCCCACTCGTCGAGAACTTCGGAATGTCGCCGGCGACTTCCTTGAAGCCGGGTGTCGACATTCCCGCCTTGAGCGCGGCTTCGCTGGGGAACCAGAGCTGCGCCATCCGATAGTGCGCTGGCTTCGACCCGTCGGCATTCTTCGAGAACTTGATCAGCACCGCCTTCGAGAATCCGATCTCCTTCGCCTTCGCGCCGACGAGCGGAACGTGCGTGGCAGCGTAGTACTTCTCGAATGCTGCCGTGTCTTTCGGCCAATTGTAGAGAACGACAACGGCCCACACCGGCGCGTCGGGCGCGGGCGCTGCAGCGGCGGGCGCCATGGCGGCGGTACTATCATGCATCGCGCCTATCGAGGAATCGGTGGCGGGGGTTGCGGCGGGCTTGGAACACGCGAGCGCGAGCAGAGCCGCGGCTAGCGGGGCGAAGGAACGCATATCTTTTCTCCATTGAGGGTCGAATACCCTGAGCTACCAGGGCGTGAGAACATAGCACACTGCGGAGTCCATGGGGACCAGCCGCGCTCATTCGTCCAGAAGCGAGCGCCTCAGCACCTCGGCATTGAGCAACCCGCCGTGGAAGGTTTGTCCCGTCGTCGCGCTCGTGAGCCACACTTCGGCGGGGCTGAAGAGGAGCTTGTCGATCTTGTAGAAGTCCCCGTCGTAACGCTTGAACGTCTCGTAGAATGGCGTGCCGTAGTCGTTCGATGAAGACGCGGGCAGCTTGGCGGCGAGATCGGTGAGCTCCTCGTCCGTCGCGTCGATTACGAACGATGCTTGGCCGCCGTAGAGAATGCAGTCGTTCGTGCGGCCGATTGCGCGGAGGTCGTTCTTGGCGAGCGTGGGGAGCGGAGCCGTGCCGATGCCGCTGACGACGCGCCTCACGTCGAAGCCGAGCACTTCCATCTTGTGCAGTGCGGTCTCGAGGATGCGGGCGACGACCTGCACCCCGCCCGCAAGACTCGCAGTGGGCGCGATCGCGAACGTGATCTGCGATGGTGAGAGCGACGACTTCTGCGCGACGAGCGCGACCGCTTCGTCGGTGGGAATCGTGCGTCCCTCGAGCACGAGCAGACCGCGCGCGGCGGTTTCGGCGTAGCCCAGCTTTTCGAATAGCTCCTTCTCGACGCGTGCGTGCGCGCGCAGGGGACCCGAGGCCATCGCGAAATACTTACCGACGGTGAGTGCCCACCCCGCGTACTGCGACGCCATGCAGGAGACCGCGGGGTGGTCCGTCCACACCTCGACTCCCGGGATCGGCAAGCCGCCGATCTCCAGCTGCGCGTAGCGGATGTGCCCGAGCCCGCCCATGCAGAGCTCCGCGAGCCCGATGCCGGCGCCGTATCCGCCGCGCACATCGATCCCCGCATCGATGACGCGCGCACCCGACGGAAGCGTTTGCACCGCGAGCCGCAGCTCGTCCGCGCGCGCGGCGAGACCGTCGGCGATCTTCCACGCGCGCTCGTTGAGTCCCATCTCCTTCAGCGTGTCGCTTGCCATTCCAGAATTTCTCCTTTGCCGATCTCGGCGAGATCGCCGCTGTATCGCTTGAAGAGGCCGTGCACGTGCGCATCGTCCACAGGGAGGCCGAAGCGCGTGCGGAGGGAGAGGAGCATCAATGAGAGATGCGGCGGGCGATACGTGCACGCGTACGCGTACGCCGGCGGCACGCGCACGGCGCCGAGCGCGACGATGGTACCGCGCTTGTTGCCGGCGCCCACGCCATCGCCAATCGCCCCGGAGACGATGATGTTGCCGGCGATCATTCCGGTGCCCGTGCCGAGGTCGCTCGACGCGCAGTAGAGAATGCCGCGACGCATCCGCGCGCCGGCCTCGCAGCCAACGCCGCCGCGCACGATGATCTCGCCACCGGTCATTCCCTTCGATGCGCCCTGGAGCGCGCCGCCAGCGCGGTCGCCGGCATTCCCCGCGATGACGATCGATCCGCCAGCCATCGCGGCGCCCGTGTCATCGCCTGCGTGTCCGCCGACCCGAATCGCGCCGCCGCGCATGCGCACGCCGAGCGAGTGGCCGATCGAGCCGGAGATCTCGAGCGTACCGGCACCCATCAGCGTGCCGACGCCATGCAGTTGCGCGAGATCGCCTTCGAGCAGCACGTTCGACGAGCGGTCGCCGGCGACGGTGAAGACGTCGCCGAGCGCGACGGCATTGCGCCCATCCCAGAGCTGAAGCGCGGAGATCTCGTGCGCATCGAGGGCCGCAAGGCGATCTGGAGCGATCGCGTCCGCGTCGAGTGGATGCGCGATTGCCGCGCGAAGCGTGAGCGTGATGCGGTCGCTCATTGGGGCGCGTCCACCTTTGGCGCATCCTCGACGTCGCCGCCCATGATCCTGCGCAGATGGAAGTGGAACGGGCCGAGCTTGCCGCCGTAATTGCCGGCGGTGATCGAATGCACGCCGGCGCGGCACGCGGCATCGATGCCGATCTGCATTGCCTTGGCGATCGAGCGGAAATCGAGACCGTCAAGGACGATCTCGAGCACGGAGTTCACGCCGTCGGGCAACTCGGTTTTCGTGATCGCGCGCAGCGTCGGCGCAAAGGCATCGTTCGTCGACGCGATCATCGTCTTGTAGCGCTTGGCGCCAACCTTGCTGCCGCTGCGCACGATCCCGCCGGGGAACGGCAGGATGACGCCGGGCATCCCCGCCATCGCGTCGACCGCGGCCTCCGCCGCATCGAGCGCCGCGTCCGCACTCTCGGCGAGAATGAGGAAGTTGCCACCGCCGACGCCTTTCGCCTTGCCAAAGGTTTCCTGGATGAGGAACTCGCCCTCCATGACCGGCAGCCGCCAGTAGCGCTGGCCGTCGATCATCTTGCTGCCCTGAAAACCGTCGCCGAAGGTGCGCAGCGGCTTGCCTATCGCGATGCGGTCGGGATGGTTCGGAAGTCCGTCAAAGCACGCGGTGGTGGGACAAGTGAGCACCGTCTGGCCGATGCGCTCGATGACCCGCTTCGGAAGGGAATCCGAATCCATGGTGAACAGCAACACGCTGATCCCGGGCCGCCCGTCCGGGGTCTCACTGGGCGCAAGCTCACGCTCGATTGCCGCTTCGCATTTGCAGGCGATCACGGAGGTCGCGAAGCCGGTGAGTTTGTTCGCGGACTCGCGCGCCCATTTCTGATTCTTCGCCGTGATGATGATGCGTGCGCCACGCATCCCGAACGCCTCGGCGAAGGTATCGTCGATCTGCACGCCGCGGATGTCCATCAGCCGGCTCCCGTCGCCGCGGGCGCATCGCGCAGCCCGGTGACCGGATAGTTTGCGAGCTGGATCGCGGAATACGCTTCGAAATACTTTCCGAGATCGCGCAACAGCGAGTCGTCGAAGCCGGGCTGCACGTAAATGCGCTTGCCCGCGGGCGCGCGGCGCAGCTGCCCTTCCTCGACGACGAGCGTCCCGGCCTTGAATACGTAGCGCGGTGTCGAGAACATCTTGGCGAAGTCGGCATCGCGGCCGTAGATCGTGATGTCCGCATCCGCGTCGACGCCGAGATGTCCCTTCTGCTTCAGGCCGAGCTGGCGCGCGGGTCCCGCGCGCGTGATGATCGCGATCTCGTTGAGCGTGTACTCGCGCGCGATGCCATCGGCGAGAGCGCTGCCGGCGAGCATCTTCTGGTTCACACTCTTCAGTTTTTCGTCGCGATACGCGCGGTCCATCAGCAGCCGAATGAGATCGGGATAGCTCATGAACGAGCCGCCGTTGGGATGATCGGTGGACAGCACCATGCGCCACGGATCGGTGGAGAGCAGAAACAGCTCGAGTCCGACGACCCACTGCAGCGATGCGACCGCGGCCTTTTCCTTGTAGGTGTAGGGGACGATGCCGCATCCGGTCTCGAGCTCGATGTCGGCGTTGATCCACTTTCGCCCCGTGCTCGTGTGCAGCAGGTACTCGACCGCGCCATCGGCGGTGAGCGTCGTCGCGTCGCCGAACATCACCTGCCCGACATCACCCGTGACCTCCGGATGCGAGTTCACGTACTCGGCCACCTGACGCGCGGCGGAGCTCCACGATTTTCCGCGCTCGCCACCGTAGCTGTGGAACTGCAGATGCGTGAAGTGCGCACGGCGCCCTTCGAGGGCACGCATGCTGTCGAGCGTCGTCGACACGTTGCCGGCGACGCCGAGGTTGTTGCAGTGGATGTGCACCGGGTGCGGCAGCCCGAGCGCAATCGCGGCATCGGCGAGCACCTCGAGGATCCTGCGCGGGGTGACGCTCGACGCGCCGACCGGGTCGTCGAGCGTCTTCACCTCGCGCACGTTGCGCTTCCACAGCTCGACGCCGCCGGGATTCACGAGCTTGATCGCGTACGCGCCCGTGGATCTCAGGATCCACGCGGCGTAATCCTGCGCGCGACCGATCTCGTTCGCGGCAATCTGGCGGTGAAGATACTCATCGTTGCCCAGCAGCGCGAAGAAGCCACCGTCGATGATCGGCGTGTCGTCGAACTCGGCGTGGGTCTGCCGTGCGGCCACGGGAGCGACGGCCGCGTCGAACACGGTGGTGTAGCCGAGCCCCGCGTAGCGATACCCGGTGGTGAACGTGCTGGGCACGGTGCCGCCAGTACCCGAGCGCGGGATCGTGCCATCCTCGAGGGTGGGCGCGACGACGGGATCGAGCGCGTGCTCCTCGGGAAGCAGGCGGCGACCCAGCGAAACGCTCGAGGCTGCCACGTGCGCGTGGATATCGATGCCACCCGCCATGATCACCATGCCGTTCGCCTCGAGCACGGGCGCGTCAGCGGGAAGCGAGGCGACGATGCGCCCACCGTCGATGCAGATGTCGCGCACGTCGCCATCGATGCCGTTGGCGGGATCGTGGATCGCGCCGCCGGTGATGCGAAGCCGCGTCACGCGCCGCCTTCCTGCGCGGCGATCGCGGCGCCGAGGGCCTTGAGGAGCGATGCGGTATCGCGCGGCGTCGGAAGGAGCGCGCGGAGCGGGAGCGGGAGGTCATCGGTGCGGAACGCGATGCCCGATTCGTGGATGCTCGCGACGCCGGTGTCGATGCGAATGCTCGCCGCGATCGCGCTCTCGCTCGCGCGCGGACCGATCACCATGGTCCGTACATCCCGAAGTGTATCGGTCACCGCGGTGGGGAGCGCGGTGGTCGCACCGACGATGAGCGCCGCGTCGATGGCACCGCGCGCGAGTCGTGGCAGCGTAGCGTCCTCGGGCTGATATCGCGGAGCGCCGCGTGAGAAGTCGACGGCCATTGGGAATCCGGTCTGCCAGGTGAGCGCCATGTCGGCGCCGTTGCGATTGCCGCCACCTCGGAGCGTGCAGAGCGACCCGCGCGTGGTCGCGTTCAGCGCCTGCGCGAGCGCAACGAGCGAGTCCGCTCGCATCGTTGGGGCAGCCATTTTTTCCGGTGGCAGCTCCGCGTCGGTCACGATCACCGCATACCGCGCGCGCGTGAGCCGCGTGGCGAGCTCGGTCACGCGCGCGACGATGGGCGGATCGCCCACCGTGCGGCCCGCGAGCGATGCGCGCAGCGACCCCAGGAAGAGCGATTCCTCCTCGGCGGACATTTGGATGCGCACGTCGGCATCGTCCGGACCGCGCTGGCCGCCGACATCGACCGCGATCACCGTGCGATCCGTGCGCCCGTTCGGCAGGTGCACGCCGACGGGGTTCGGAGCGTAGCGGCTCTGGAAACGCGGGTAGCTCAGCGTCGGATCGACGGCCCAGAAGACGACGACGTCGGCGCGATTGCGGATCTCGCCGAGCGTCGCGCTCGCGCGTCCGCGCCGCTGCGCCGCGAGAACGCCCTCGGCCGCCGTAGATGAAGTCACTCCATCCACGAAGGCGCGGAGCTGGTCAGCGACTGCGATCGCGGCGCGCTGCGCCTCGGTGGTGAGATCGGGGGCGAGATAGACGAGCGGCGCGCGCGCGGAGCGCAGCACGGCCGCGATCTCACCCACCACGTCCTCGATGGCCGACGTGCGGCCGCCGAGAACGGCGCCCGGAACCGAGCCATCACCGAACCAGCGGAGCCCAAGCGCGCACGCGTTACGTGCCTCGGTGATGCGAGCACCGTCGATCACGACCGTGATGTCATCGCACACGCACCCGCAGCCGAGACAGGTGGCGTTCTCCTCGATCCGCGCGGCTCTGCTCATGCGCTCCTGCGACGCATTCGTCCCTCGACCTCCGCAAACCGTATCCGCGCGCGCCGCACGAGAGCGGCATAACAGAGGGCGCTTGTGCGCCCACTCGCGAAGATAGTGCATATCGGGCTTCCGCGCGCAATGCGCTCACCGGGCGCGGGAATGTCGCGCACATCGTCATCCGCGAGCCAGCGGGTCGTGTCGCCGAGCACGAGCGGTTGGCGCGCATACAGTACGGCTTTCCCGCGGGCGAGCATGGGCGCGTCGCCCGCGAGGAGCGGCGAAGCGGTGAGGGAGCCCATGCAGCCGGCGGCGTGCGCGAGCCAGATCGAGAAGCCGGTGGCGCGCTCGACGAGCTCCATCGATGCGGTGGGGCGCGGATTCACTTCGATCGCATATGGAACCTCGCCGCGCGCGATGAAGTCGATGCCGCACGCGCCGCGCAGCCCGAACTCGCGAGTGATCGATGTCGCGAGCTCGATGGCGTTCGCGAACAGCGCGGGGAAATTCGGCTCGAGGATGCTGCCGCAGTAGGCGAAGCCGCTCGCACCGAACGCGGCGTCGCCCGAGAGCTGGCGCGTGAGCGCGAGCGGCACGAGCGCTGCGCCGTCGGCGACGAAGATGATCGAGCCCGCGGCGCCGCGGATGCGCTCCTGCACGATCGACGCGCGTGGCACCGCCATGCCGCTTGTCCAGCGCACGATTCCGTGACCGCCGCCGGAGCGACGCGGCTTGAGCAGCCAGCGTCTGTCGCTCCCCGCGAGCGGCGCCGACGCGCGCACCGCGGGCGTGTGCAGGCCGAGCTTCGGAAGCGCACGCATGAGCGCGAACGGATCGCGAACGCGACGCAACACCGCTGGCGAATTCCCGAGAAGCGTGCGCCCTCTGGAGAGAATCTCCACTGCCTCGGGCGCGTTCTCGAAGCTCGAGACGTAGGACACCGCTTCCGCATCGATGCTACGGCTGGAGCGCGCCACGGCGAGCTGTTCGAACTTTCCGCTGCCATCGCGTGGTATCGCGACGACACAGGCAACGCGACGCAGATCGAGATCGCCGTACGCATCGAGGGCCGTCACGCGCACGCCGGCGCGCGCGGCCGACTCCGCGAGTGCGCGCACCGAAACGCCGGCGAGCAGCACGTGGTCGCGCGAAGCCGTTTTCACAGCCCGAGCCGGCGCAGCGCGGACTCCGCGGTGATGATCTTCAGATGGTCGAGCACCGTGCCGTTGGCTTCGCGAATGCCCATGACATCCGTGAGTACCGCATGCCGGCCGCCCGCGAGCCCGTCGGCGATGAGCGCGGCGCCCTGTGCGGCTTCCTTCGCCACCGACGCGTAGCCATGCAGGCGCCGCACCGGCGCGATGCTGCTCAGACGCAAATGCAGCTCTCGCACGACACTCGGCGCGCGCGCGACGCGGCCGGAGAGCAGAATCTCGTGAGGCGCCGGCACCGACACGGACAGCGCCGCGACCGCCTTCACCGCGCTTTCGATGAATGCGTGCCAGGCGAGACTGTCGTCTCGTGTCTCGCCGGCCGAGATCGCCTCGAGCGAGACATCAGAGCGCCCAACGATGCTCTCGACGCCGCCGCTGAAGAGAAGCTCCTTCGTGATCGAGCCGGCGAGGTACGCAACCTCGCCGTCGAGCGCGCCCGCGGCCCGCATGCCGAGCGGACCTGCGCTGCCGCCCGCCCCATCGACGATGCGGCCGTCCTGCACCGCGACCGCCGCGCTGAAGGCGCCGCCAAGCTCGAGCAGGATGAACGAGACGTTGTTGAGCGCGCATCCGCGGCGCGTCGCCTGCTCGCGGATGCCGAGGGCCGCGGCGCAGAGCTTGTCCGCGGTGCCGAGATCGACGCGGTTGATCTTCCGGTGCGCGGGAACGGACGCGAGATGAATCACCCCCGGCGTGAAGACCACCGGAAGATCGGCCGCGACCATCGCCGCGGCGAGCGCGCGCAGCCCCCCGATTCCCCCCTGCTCTCCCGGGGCCGCGAGATACGCGAGTCGCAGTGCGCGATCGTCCGCCGCGGCGACGGTGATGAGGGGGAGCCCGTAGCCCGACGGGCCGGCGATGAGATCCGCGTTAAGGGCGCGCAGCATTGCCGCGAACGCCGCCGGATCCGCGAGCGCCTCCGCCGTGGGTATCGAACGGTCGAGCACGAGCGCGCCGTCGTCCAACGCGCACACATCAATGCTGATGGTGCCTGGATCGATGCCGACTGCGAGCACGCTCGGGCTCCGGTGCGATCGCTACTTCATCAGGTCTTTCGCGACGTCCTCGATCGTTTCCGCATCGAGCACCAAGTCGCTGCGCATGAAGAGGCGCATGATACATTCCTTATGAAGCTTCATCTTGAAGTTGCCGATGCCGAGCGCGCCGAAGGCGATCGCGCCTTCGCGCGTCTCGCCGTCGTCGTTCACCTCGACGCCCTCGATGCCAAGCGGCGGCAGCGCGTTGAGGTCGACGACGACCTTGAACTTCCCGGCCCACGCATCGCGCGGAATGAGCATCACACCAGCCGGTCCCGCATTGAGCAGGACTTCCGCACCGGCCACCGCCGCCGCTGCTTGCGAGGGCTCGCGCAAGGGCACCGACTTCACCGTGCCGCCGAAGCGCTTGCAAATCTCCGCGGACACGCGCTCGCCGTCCTCAGGCTTGCGCGACGTGATGACGACGTCGGCACCCGCCTTGGCGAAGAGTCCCGCGGCACGCGTGCCGACGGGGCCCGTACCGGCCGTGACGACGATCTTCCGGCCCTTCACGCTGCCGCCCAGTGCCTGCGTGATCTTCACGACCGCCGCCACGGCCGTGGTGTTGGAGCCATTCGAGTCGAGCATCGTGGACACGCGAAAATTCGCGAAGAACGCCTTGGTCACGGCGACGAGCAGCTTCTCTCCCGCAGCCATGTCGGCGCCGCCGATGAAGATCGCGGTGTTCTTCATGTCCTTCGGGCTGCGTGTGAAAATGCAGCCAAGCACGAGATCCCGGACTTCACCCTCGGTGACGCCGCCCTGGCTCATGATGCGGTCCGCGCCGGCGTCGTACGCGACGACCTGATCGAAGACGCTCGGAAGACGGGAGCTGTCGAGCTGCAGGAGGAGTTTCAGCATGATGACGTCGGAATGAGGTTGGACGAGAGGCGGACGCGAAAGCTAACGAGACAAAAACGCATCGAGGGGCGAGATATCCTCGCCCCTCGATGTGCACTGCGTGGCGCAGAGCGCCTCGGGCATTACTTCTTGTCCGCGCCGCCAGCGAACGGATGCGTCGCGGTCTTCGCGGACGCGATGACGGTGTCGATCTTCGGCTCGTTCTTCAAGGCACGAGCGATCGACTCCTTGGTCGCCTGATAGTTGTACGCGAAAATCTTCTTGTCGTCCGCGGCATCCCAGTGAATGAACACGCCGACGATGACGACGAGGTCATCGACCTTGTCCTTCGGAATGACGCCAGCCTCGACGGAGTCGACGACGGCACGCGCCACCGCTGTCTGCGCGGGGCCGAACATCTGGACCGCCTGCTTCGCGCCCTTGATCGTGACCTTGTTGAACAGGATCGTGTCGGGCTTGGCCGGAAGGTTCGGAGCAACGAGGGCGAGCAACGTCGTGAAGCCTTCCTTGTTGTTCGTCAGCGCATTCATGAACGCTTGCCCCGCGTGTCCCGACTTCGAGCCGATGATCAGATCGATGTGAGCGACTTCATTGCCGTCGCCGACAAGCGATTCGCCCAAAGAAAAATCAGCTGCCATGATCACTACCTCCGTACCGGTGAGAAAGGGTTGCTACGCACGCGATCGCGTGAAGACTCGTTAGTTGCATTTAGAGTCGAAAGACCGTACGGCCGCGTGCGCCAGCTTCGTACGCGTGCGTCCGGGCGGGCCGTGAACATGGGCAGATCGGGGGCAATGTGTCAAGGCAAGACGCATCAGGATCGCGCGACAACGGGTTCCAAGCGATGCTCAACCAGTGCAAGTTTCCGCAATGCGAGTACCCATCGTGTCGTTTCGGCTGGCGAACGGCCTCTCGGTAACCCTCTCCGAGGACCACACGGCGCCAATCGTCGCGGTCAATCTGTGGTACCATGTCGGCTCGGCCAACGAACGTCCGGGGCGTACCGGCTTTGCCCATCTGTTCGAGCACATGCTCTTTCAGGGCTCCGCGCACGTGGGCGCCAACGAGCATTTCGAGATCGTTCAGCGCGCCGGCGGCATGTTGAACGGCTCTACCTGGCTCGACCGTACGAACTACTTCGAGACGGTGCCCTCGAACCAACTGGCGATTGCGCTCTGGCTCGAGGCGGACCGCATGGGGCAGCTCCTGCCGGCGATGACGCAGCAGAAGCTGGACACGCAGCGCGATGTCGTGAAAAACGAACGCCGCTGGAGCGTGGACAATCAGCCCTACGGCACGTGGTGGGAGCGGCTTCCGGCGCTCGCATTCCCGCCCGATCACCCCTTCCATCACTCGCTCATCGGCTCGATGGAGGATCTCACCGACGCCAGCCTCGCGGACATCGCGCAGTTCTTCGCGACGTACTACACGCCCGACAACGCGGTACTGTCGATTGCCGGAGACTTCGATCCGGCGGAGGCGCGCGCGCTGGTGGAGCAGTTCTTCGGGCCCATTCCGCGCGGCGCCGGGAAGCCTCCCCTCCCGCCGATGGACTTGCCCGCGCACTTCGGATCGTGGAAGCGTCTCGTCGTGCCCGATGCGGTAATGCTCCCGCGCCTCTTTCTCGGCTTCCGCGCCCCCGTGTTCGGCGACGATGCGCACTTCGCCGCGACGGTGCTCGCCGCCATCCTCGGCACCGGAAAAGGAAGCCGATTCCAGCGCGCGCTCGTGCGCGACCGGGAAATCGCTTCCGAGGCCTCGGCCTTCACCTTCGACCTCGCAAAGGCGTCCGACCTGCTCATCGCGGACGTCACCGCGCGGCCGGGGATCACCGCCGAGGTGCTGGAGGCCGAAGTCGTTCGCGAGATAGACCGGGTGCGTGCAGAGGGCGTGACTGACGACGAGGTGCAGCGCGCGGTGGCACTCCTCGAGACGGCGCTCGTGAGCTCCCTGCAGTCTGCCGGCGATCGCGCGGAGAAGCTGTCGATGTTCGCGACATACTTCAGCGATCCGGGGCTCGTGAACGAGCAGACGGAGCGCTATCAGCGCGTCACGGCCGCGCAGGTGAGCGCTCTTGCGCGCGAGATGCTCGGCGAGGACAATCGCGTGAGCCTCGTGTACGTGCCCGCGGATTCGCTCGCGGGTACTCCCGCCCACGTGGAAATCGGTGAGCCGGTAGGGGCCTCGCGTTGACCGCCGCCACGACCGTCTCGACGCGTCCCCTGGCCGGGCCGCCGCGCGACTACCGCTTCCCCTATTTCGAGCGGGTGACGCTCGACAACGGGCTGGGCGTCATCGTCGCGCCCGTGCACAAGCTGCCGATCGTCTCGACCGCGCTCGTCGTTGATGCGGGTGCGGCGGCCGATCCGGTGGATGCGTACGGCGTGGCGCAGCTGGCTGCGCGCCTGCTGCTCGAGGGGACGCGCAAGCGCAACGGCGATGCGGTGAGCGAGCAGTTCGAGCGATGGGGCGCGGCCGTCGGCGCGGCCGCCGACTGGGACGCCGCGGTGCTATCGATGACGGTGCTCGCGCCGCATCTGGACGACGCGATGGCGCTGTTCGCCGAGGTGCTGCTCGAGCCGGCGTTTCCCGAGCGGGAGCTGTCGCGGCTCAAGGCGGAGCGGCTCTCGGATCTGCTGCAGCTTCGCACCGAGCCGCGCGGGCTCGCGGATGAAATGTTCACGCGCTTCGTGTACGACCCGTCGTCCCGCTACGCGCATCCCGAGTCGGGCGATGTGACGTCGGTGAAGGCGCTCGACCGCGCGGCTGTCGAGCGGTTTTATCAGGCGCGGTATCGTCCGAACGGATCGACGCTCATCATCGTCGGCGACATCAACGTCGCCGATGGCGTGACACTGGCGCAGCGACTGCTCGGCGAGTGGACGGGCGCGGCGGCCCCGGCGACCGCTGTGAGCGATGCGCCCGCGCGAACGACGCGCGCCGTGCACATCGTGCGCAAGGAAGAGGCGCCCCAATCGGAGATTCGAGTCGGGCACGTCGGGCTGCCGCGGAGCCACCCCGACTACTTCCCGGCGCTGATCGTGAACGCGCTGCTCGGCGGGCTGTTCTCCTCGCGCATCAATCTCAATCTGCGCGAGGTGCACGCGTACACCTACGGCGCGCATTCGTCGTTCGATTGGCGAAAGGCGGCGGGCCCGTTCGTCGTGTCGACCGCGGTGAAGAGCGACGTGACGGCAGATGCGGCGAAAGAGATTCTGCTCGAGATCTCGCGCATTCGCGCGGATGCGGTGAGCGAGGACGAGCTGACCCTCGCCACGAGCTATCTCGATGGCGTCTTTCCCATTCGCTACGAGACCACCGATTCGATTGCGCGCGCCCTCGCGGCGCTCACGATCTACGGTCTGCCGAACGACTACTTCGACAGCTATCGTGCGAACATCCGGCGCGTGTCCGCGATGGATGTGCTGCACGCCGCGGACAAGTATCTGCATCCGGATCAACTGCAGCTCGTCGTGGTAGGCGACCCGTCCGTGATCGCCGCGCAGCTGGCCGCGCTCGATGCGGGGCCCGTTAGCGTCTACGATGCTGATGGGCGGCCGGAGCGGTGACGCCGACGGAGAGTCCCGGACAGATCAGTAGCCGGCGCGAGTACACGGGACGCGTGATCAACCTGGACATCGACCAGGTGCGCTTTCCGAACGGGAAGGTTGGAGAGCTCGAGATCATCCGGCATTCGGGCGCGAGCGCCGTGATACCATTCCTGGGCGATCCCGGGAGCGACGATCCGGCGATCCTTCTCATTCGACAGTATCGCTACGCGGCGGACGGGTTCATCTACGAGATCCCCGCCGGTCGCCTCGAGGCCGGCGAACCGCCCGAGCAGTGCGCGGTTCGGGAGCTGCGCGAGGAAACGGGGTGCACCGCCGAGAAGATCGAGCACCTGTACACTTTCTACACGACGCCCGGCTTCACGGACGAGAAGATCCACCTCTTCGTGGCGACCGGACTCGTGCGGGGCGACAGTGCGCTCGAGGCGGATGAGTTCGTGGAGGTCGTGCCGACGCAGATGTCGGCGGCGCTGAAAATGATCAAGGACGGCGCGATAAACGATGCGAAAACGGCGCTGAGCATTCTCTACGTCGCGGGCTTCTTCCTGGGCCGCTGAGCTCGTTTACTCTGCATAAGAGTGTCCCCGGAAATCGCATTTGAGCCGTCCCCCAAAGTAGACAGATCCTTCAGGCGATGGTATGATTCGTAACATCACTTTCGGCGCAAATTATTGGCTATAAGTGACTTAGCCAGATCGTCGCTGACGTGGACAACGGGGCACGACCTCTGCCTTTCACTGGGCCCGTGGGAAGCGGCAGCTGTCGCTGCAAACTGCTTCCAGATCGGTCTGGCGTATTCATTTGTACTCGGGGGAAACCCAAGATGGCCAATGTGGCGGTGGAAGCGAGGGCGGTCGTGCCGGGGTCGGTTCGCGCCCATCTGCAAACGCTCGAAGATTCCGAGCTGGTTGCTTCGTTCCTGGCCGGCGAGGAGCGCGCGTTCCAGGAAATCGTGGAGCGCTATCAGACGCGGCTGCTCAACTTCATCTATCGCACAATCGGTGACCGGGAGCGCGGCGAGGATCTCGTGCAAGAGGTCTTCATTCGAGTGTACCGGCACATGGCTCGTTTCGACCGCTCGAAGAAGTTTTCGACGTGGATCTACACGATCGCGTCGAATCTCGCCAAGAACGAGCTTCGCAACCGGTCGCGCAATCCGCTGGTCTTCTTTCAGACGATCCGCAAGAATTGGCAGGACGACGATCGTCCGCTGCAGTTCGAAGACACGAACTCGCGCCCCGACGATCTCTATCGCCGCCGCCATCTGCGCTCACTCGTCGAGGCGTCCGTTGCGCGGCTTCCCGAGCATCATCGGCAGGTGTTCATCCTGCGCGAGCTCGAGGGGAAGTCGTACGAGGAGATCGCCGAGATCACGAACTGCAACCTGGGGACGGTGAAGTCGCGGCTCAACCGCGCCCGGAATGCGTTCGCGCAGATCATCGAGCCGGGGCTGCGTTAGGCGCTCCGACTCGCTGGCGGAGGCGTGATCCCGCGCACATCATTCGGAACCCGACCGACTCCGGCGGGTAGACTGTTTGGACTCACCGAAGTGATGTAGCCAGAATGGATTGCCTCGAATTTCGAAATCAGTATCTCGCCTTCGCAGACCAGACGCTTCCGCCCGAGGCGCAGTCGGCTGCGGATATGCATCTGGCATTGTGCAGCATGTGTGCGCGGCACGATCTGGCAATGCGACGCGGGCTACTGATGCTGCGAAACCTCCCTTCGGTCGAGCCGTCGTCTGACTTCTACGTCCGGCTGACGACGACGTTGCATCGGATGGAGCGCGCGGAAGCGCATGCGTCGCGCTATCGGGGCCCCGGGTTGCGAGCGTTCGCCGCCGCGGCCGCCGGCGTCGTCGGCATCGGCTTTCTCGCGGCGGTGCTCTTCAACTGGACCGCGCAGGCGCGCAATCTTGCGCTCGCTCCGGTGGTCGCCCGCGCTCCGGCCGTCGTTCCTTATCCGGTGACCAATTCCAGCTTCGTCGCGAGCGCCAGCGCGGGGCTTCCAATCTGGCCCGCAGCGATGCTCGTCGATCAGGCTCCGGTGCGATTCGCCAGCGAAGAGTTGCTCGGTCGCTAGATCAGTGGGGCTGGCCCGGTAGCCCTCGGCTGGGCCCGCGCATCGCCTGCATGAGCTGTGGCAGGTGTCCCGATATGTACTCGATGTTCGCCATGATCACCGGCGGCACCTTCAACGCGTTCAGCTTCCCCGTCTGCTTGAGCTGATAACCGTGGATCGCCTGCTGCAGCGCGACCGTCGTCAGCATGTAGGTGTGCCCGTCCGTGTGCGCCTGCCTGAGCGCATTCCCGAGCTTTGGCTCCGCCTCGAGGCGCGCACCCATCTCTCCGATACCGTTCGGCACGCCCCCGGCCCTCAATCGCTTCACGATCTCCGGATCTGTTGCGGTGATGGAATCCAGACTTTGCTTCGCCACGGTCCAGCGTTGGACCACCTCCGGCGTCAACGCGAAATTGTCGACCTCGCGAAGCGCCGTATCGTGCGTTGCGGGAAGCGGCTGCAATCCCAGCCCGGACGCTCCTTCCGACGTTTGCGGGCCCCTGGCGGTCGTGCCGGGCTTGTCGCTATAGCACGCTAGAGCCGATCCGATGCTCAAGGCGAGGCAGAACGTGGCGAGGCGGCGCGAAGCGAACGACTGCAGCGACATGGCGAATGGGATCGGGATGAGCAAGCCGGGCGAGGCGAGAAATAGCAGGTGCCACGTGTGCTGGCAACCGAGCGCCGGCAGTGATCCCCGCCGCGCCGCTGCGCACCACTAAAGGTATATTCACGAGATGCCTGCGCTTCTCGAACGCGCCTTCGACAAGTCGCTCAAGCGCGGCGAGTTCGAGCGCGTCTACTACTTTCACGGGGACGACGATTTCCTGAAGGAGCGGGCGGTGCGCAGACTCGTCGCTGCCGCTGTCGATGCGTCGACGCGCGACTTCAATCTCGACATCCGCGCGGCCGCCGAGCTCGATGCCGAGGCGCTTGGCAGCCTTCTGGGCACACCGGCGATGATGGCCGAGCGTCGGGCGATCGTGGTGCGCGATGTCGCGGCGCTGCGCAAGGACGCGCGCGCGGCGCTCGATCGCTATCTCGTCACTCCGGCCGCCGACGTCGTGCTCGCGCTCGTCGCGGCTGCCGGGGAGAAGGCGAAGGTCGACAAGGCACTCGAAAGCCGTGCCGCAACCCTCGAGTTCAAGCCGCTGAGCGGCGATCGCGTGCCGAAGTGGATCGCGCATCATGTCGAGAGCGAGCTGGGTGCGACGATCAGTCCGGAGGCGGCGGAGCTGCTGCAGCAGGCCGTGGGCAACGAGCTGGCGGAGCTCGCCGCGGAGCTGGAGAAGCTCGTGAGCTATGCCGGCGGCGGAGCCATCGACGAGGCTGCTGTGGCCGATGTCGTCG
>DATCPC010000073.1:0-9429 GCA_036564355.1 Gemmatimonadaceae bacterium
GTGCCGGCTCGAGCGGGGAGACCGCCTCGCCGATTCCGGTATTGAGCGGGAGCCCCGCGTTCGGGATCACGGAGATCGGCAGCCGCGCGTGCTCGCCAAGGTAGCGGATCGGCTCGCGCATGTGCTCGGGACCGGTGGAGCAATTGAGTCCGATCACGTCGACGTCCAGCGACTCGAGCGTCGTCATGGCGCTCGCGATGTCTGTGCCGAGAAGCATGCGGCCGCTGGTGTCGAGCGTGACCTGCGCCTGGAGCGCGACGCGGCGTCCGAGCTCCGCGAACAGCCGCTCGATGCCGGCGATCGCCGCCTTTACCTCGAGGATGTCCTGCGACGTCTCGATGAGTAGAACATCTACACCTCCGGCGACGAGCCCCTTCGCCTGTTGGTAGTAGTTCTCCGCGAGCTCGGCGAACGAGATGGCGGAGAGCGTCGCGTCGGCGCTGGAGGGAAGCATCCCCGTGGGACCCATCGAGCCGGCGACGAAGCGCGGCCAGTCCGGCGTCGCGAACTTGTCGCACGCCGCGCGCGCGAGCCGCGCCGCACCGGCGTTGATCGCGTCGACCTTGTCGCCGAGCCCCCACTCGGTGAGGCGGCGCGGCGTGCTCTGAAAGGTGCACGTCTCGACCACATCGCATCCGACCGCGAGAAAGGACTCGTGGATGGACTGGATGACGTCGGGTCTCGTGAGCACGAGATTGTCGTTGCACCCTTCGAGCGACTGTCCGCCGAAATCCTCTGCGGTGAGTCCCGCGCGCTGGATGTTCGTCCCCATCGCGCCATCGTAGATGAGTACGCGGCGATCGAGGGCGTCCAGATAAGCGGAGGCGAAGCGAGGCTGTGGCATATCGTAGGCTGAAGACGCCGCCGGCGGGCAGTGCGACGTGCAAAAGCAAAAAAATGCCCAGTGCACGCGCTGGCACTGAGCCGGCGCTTTAGCGGAATGTTTTACGTGGCCGCAATTTGCCGTAAATCGCCACGAATCAATTGTACTGCAACCTAGTGGCGCGCCGCGCGCGCTACAAGCGGGCAGCCTGCGTGGGAAGGACGATCGTCAGCGGAAAATGGAATTCATGACCGCGATCTCCACGACGTAGATCACGACATAGGCCGCCAGCGGCGAGAAATCCATCATGCCGAACGGAGGAAGCACGCGCGCGATCGGTTTGACGATCCAGTCGGTGAGCGAATATGCAGTTCGCGCCCACCACGAGTACCGCCTGCCGATCCACGACACGATGACCCGCACGATGAGCGCGAACTTGAGCACCTCGAAGGCCGATTCGAGCACCAGGGCGGCAACGCGCATGCCGCCTTCGTTCGCCGCGAACGTGATCGAGAGGGCGGCCGTGCGAATCCACTGGAGCAGCACGATCAGGAGCACGCCGGTGACGACGACGGAGGCGAGCCCCCACCACGGCGCCTGACTCGGAATTCCACCGGATCGCACCACGCGCGCTTCGATTGGCGCGAGGATCGGATCGATCACGCGGCGGCAGAATCGCGCGACCGGCGAGAACGGGTTGATGCGCCGCGTGCGAACCGCCCAGTCGAGGATCGCGATCACCAGAAACACCGCACCGGCCACGAGCAGCACGATGCGGAGCGCGTAAATCGCAGAATCGAATATCGGCAGGAGCGTCGTCACGCGTTCTAACCTGAGCCGACGGTCGCACGCCAGCAAGAGCCTCGCAAGCGACCACTCCGAGACGTCACGGCGTCAGCGACATCCCCAGATTCTTCACGACGAACGCGAGCTCGTCGGTGGCTGCGTCGATCAGCTTCGTCGTTGGCTTCCCCCCGCCGTGTCCCGCCTTCGTATCGATGCGGATGAGAATCGGCGCCGGCCCCGCCTGTGCCGCCTGCAGCGCCGCCGCAAACTTGAACGAGTGGCCCGGCACCACGCGGTCGTCGTGGTCTGCCGTCTCGATCAGCGTGGCTGGATACGACACGCCCGGCTTGATGTTGTGCAGCGGCGAGTACGCCAGGAGCGTCTTGAACTGCGTCGAGTCGTCCGACGTTCCGTACTCCGGGGCCCACGCCCCGCCAATCGTGAACTTCTGGTAGCGCAGCATGTCCATCACGCCCACGGCCGGAAGCGCCACGGCGGCGAGATCCGGACGCTGCGTCTCGACGGCGCCAATCAGCAATCCGCCATTCGAGCCCCCGCGAATCGCCAGCTTTTTCGACGAGGTGTACTTCTGCGAGATCAGATACTCCGCCGCGGTGATGAAGTCATCGAACACGTTCTGCTTCTTCGCGAGCATTCCCGCCTCGTGCCACGCGCGGCCGTACTCGCCGCCGCCGCGGATCACCGCCACCGCGTACACTCCCCCCATCGCCACCCACTGCAGCATCGATGGCGAGAACGCCGGTGTCATATTGACGTCGAAACCGCCGTACGCGTACAGAATCGTCGGGTGAGTCCCGTCGAGCGTGAGCCCCTTCTTCGCCGTGACGAAGACCGGGATCTTCGTGCCGTCCTTCCCCGATGCGAACAGCTGCTTGGTCTCGTATTCCGTGCTGTCCACCGGACCCTTCGCGACGAGGAACGGCGTCTGGACGCGCTTCTCAATGTCATAACGGTAGATCGACGCGGGCTGCAGATAGGACACGTACGAGTAGAACATCTCCCACTCGTTCGGCTTGCCCGAGATCGCCGCGACCGTACCGATACCGGGAAGCTTGACCGTCGCCACGAGGTTTCCACGCAGCGCATATATCTGCAACACCGAGTGCGCATCCTTCAGCGTGCTCACGACGAAGTGGCCGCCGATGAGCTCCACATCCTGCATCTTGTCCGCGCCCTCGGCGATCAGCGCGCGCCAATACTTCTTCGCGGGCTTGTTGATGTCGACGGCGACGACGCGGCCCAGCGGTGCGTCCTGGTTCGTTTGAAGAAAGAACACATCGCCGGCGTTGTCGATCACGCGATTCTCGGACTCCTCGTCGTCGATCAGCCTGACGAGCGGGTTGTCGATTTTCGGCTTGCCGGGATTCCCGAGATCGATGAAGAATATCCGGTTGTTCGGATTTGTCCCGTCGGAGATGTAGATGACGACATACTCTCCATCGTCGCTCACGGTCGCATTGATGACCCAGCGCGGATGATCGGCGCGCTCGAGGATCAGCTGATCCTTCGCCTGGGGCTCGCCCACGCGATGGTAGTACAGCTTCTGGCCGGTGTTCTTCGCGAGCATCTCATTCTCGCTCTTCGGCTGTTCGTAGCGCGAATAGAAGAACCCCTTGTGATCCTTCGTCCATGCGATGCTCGAGAACTTCACCCATTTGAGCGTGTCGGAGAGATCGACGCCCTTCTCGAGATCGCGCACACGAATCTCTTCCCAGTCCGATCCTGCGGCCGCGACGGCGTACGCGAGATACTTCCCATTCTCCGTCGCATCCCAGGGACCGAGAGCGACCGTGCCGTCGACCGACAGCGTATTGGGGTCGAGCACCAGCTTCCGCACGCCCTTGAGCCCGCGCTGCACGTAGAGCACGGCCTGATTCTGCAGCCCGCTGTTTTCGGTGATGAAGTAGCCCTTTCCGCGCTTCACCGGCACCGCGTACTTCGGATAGTTCCACACCCGCGTGAGCTGTTCCTTGATCGACGGGCGCTCCGGAATCGCCGAGAGATACTGGAAGGTGAGCGCGTTCTCCGCCTCGATCCACTGTTTGGTCTCAGGCGAGTCCGTGTCTTCCAGCCACCGATAGGGATCGGCGACGGCCGTACCGAAGTAGTTGTCGCTCTGATCGCTCTTGCGCGCGATGGGATAGTGCAGCGACGACTGGGCGGCGAGCTGCGAGACGCTGGAGGCTGAGGTCATCGCGAGGGCGCAAAGCGCCGCCGCGCGCACGAGCGGAGGGACGCGCATTGGAGTTTGGAAAGGGATACACAACCATGCACGCCCGGCGCTCAGCGTGCGCTCGACCACGACAATGTAACCCCGGTATGGCAGCCGAGGTTCACATCGCCTGACTCGAGCGCACCGTCTCCATGCCGAGTGTCGCGCCCACGATGATGCCGACGGCGAGCGCGAGCCACTCCCACCACGGCGTGGGATGCGCTCCGGTCGCGAGCGGCGCCGCCAGCAGCGCCGCAGCCAGTGCAGTTGCCACCGCCACGGATGCTCTTCGCCCCACGCGCGCTGCCCAATACATCGCGGGCGCCGATAGTCCGGCGAGCCAGAGCGCTGTGAGCCACGGCGCTTCCGCGCCGTACTCGTAATCAAACGGAAGGAAGTAGCTCCACCCGAGCCCCACGTCGATCGGCAGCGTTCGCTCTCGCCTCACCCCATGATGGACCGCACTGATCCAAAGCCGATGGTGGATCAACCCGCCCGCCACGACCATCGTATCGAGCTTCGCCGGGCGGTGTCGCGGAAAGACGCTGTCGAGCCGTATCGTGGGCGTCGCAATTTTTGCATCGGCCGTTCGCATGCGCAGCGAGAAAGTCAGATTCCCCTTGCGCTGCCCGAGCATGAAAATCTGCTGGCGCCTATAGTCGTAGATACTCGCGATCGACGAGCGTTGCATGGTCATCGCTGCGCCGACGACGGTCGCCTGCACGACGACGGAGTCCGAATTCAGCCGGCGCCGAACATCCTCGCTCTGCCCGGAAATCGCGTTCGGCGCGGGCAGTCCACCGGCGGTCGCCGACAGGACCTTTCCAGGGAAATAGTCCTGGTGCAGCAGCTCGGGTGCCCACACGCCCCACGCGGTTGTTCCAGGGAGCGAGATGTGTGTGAGCTCACCGCTCGTCGTCAACATGAGCAGCCACAGCACCGTCCATCCGATCGCCAGCCTCGTGGCTGCGCGACGCGATGGCAGGACCACCACGCGCCACACATCGGCACACAGGATGCCGAGCAATCCGCCAAAGGAGTTCGTGAAGATGTCTCCGAGGCTGGTATCGCGTCCGGGAATCACGAGCTGCAGCGATTCGACGGTGATCGTGGTCACCAACCCGATCGCGAATGCGCGCCGGCGCGACATCCCCGCGAGTCGCAGTCCAATTCCCAATGGAACGAAAAGGATCACATTGAGAACCGCATCGAGTATCGCTTGCTCCCCACACAACAGGCAGAGGCTCGGCGGCGTCTTGGAGACGGAGTACTGCGGAGTGAGCGTCAGTACGGCGATGAACAGAAACCCGGCAATCCAGAGTCTTCGTCCGAATGTTCTTTGTGGTATCAATGCAACAGACCGTGGCGTACGGTTCGAGAATTCGTGTGTGAAATGTCACGCGAAAGTGCGCGCAGTCTCAGGATGTTACAACATCGAACGGCTGCGTGACGGGTGCCGCAGGTGGCACCCTAACTGCAAGACTGCATCTCGAGAATGCAGGCATTAACCCTTCGCGCAGGTCGGCGCTCCGTATGAGCCTGCCGGTCAACTGCGCCACTGAGCACATCTTCACGGTCGACGTGGAAGAATATTTCCAGGTCGGCGCCTTCGATCGCGTCGTGCAGCGATCCGATTGGGATTCGCATCCGAGCCGCCTCGAACAGTCACTCGGCATTCTGCTCGAGCTGCTCGCGCGATATCAGGCGAGCGCGACATTCTTCACGCTCGGCTGGGTGGCGGAGCGCCACCCGTTTCTGATGCGACGAATCGTCGACGCTGGGCACGAGATCGCGTCGCATGGGCACTGGCATCGCCGCGTCGATACCCTGACGCCAGCCGAATTCCGCGACGACATCCGCGTGTCGAAGTCGATCCTCGAAAACCTTTCCGGCACTCCGGTGTGGGGCTTTCGGGCGCCGAACTTTTCGATCTCGCCGGGCACCGAGTGGGCGTTCGATATTCTGCTCGAGGAGGGCTTTCGATATGATTCGAGTCTCTTCCCTATCCGTCGCCCCGGATACGGCTATCCGAATGCGCCGCCGGTCCCCCATCTCATCCATCGCGCTGCCGGTACGCTCACAGAGCTCCCGCTCGCGACCACGCAGTGGCGTGGAATCCGCATTCCCGCCGCGGGCGGCGCCTATCTCCGCCATCTCCCGTTCCGGCTCATCCGGCGCGCATTCCGCGAGCACGATGAGAACGGCGTCCCCGCGATGTTCTACATTCATCCGTGGGAGCTCGATCCCGATCAGCCCCGGATCGCCGTGCCGTGGCACACCCGCCTGCGGCACTATTCCGGATTGCGAAAGACGCAGCCGCTTCTCGAGCGGCTGCTCGGTGAGTTCCGATTCCGGAGCGTAGCGCAGTGCCTCAAGCTTCCGAAGTCAGTGCCGACGAGATCCGGGACGGCCAGCGTCGTCGATTGATCGCGCGCGTCGAACGATTCGCCGGAACGGCACACGAGTGGGACGCATTCGCCCGACTCTCGCCCGGATTCACGCACTTTCACTCGTATGGTTGGCGCGCCGTGATGGAGCGCGTCTTTCGGCACGAGTGCGTGTACCTCGCGGCGTACGACGATGCGGGCGCGCTCGCTGGCGTGCTCCCGCTCGTGCGCGTCAAGAGCATCCTCTTCGGGCACTTCATCGTGTCGATGCCCTTCCTCAACTACGGAGGGCCGCTCGGCTCCGATGATGCCATCGTCGCGCTCGCCGCGCACGCGTCTGGCCTGGCCCGCGACAGCGGAGTAAAGCTCCTCGAGTTTCGCAGCCGCATCCCGCTTCCGATCGACCTCCCTGTCTCGCATCGAAAGATCACCGTGCTGCTCGACCTGCCGAACAGCGAGCCCGTGCTCATGAAGCAGCTCGATGCGAAGCTGCGCAGCCAGGTTCGCCGACCGCAGAAAGAGGGCGTGACGGTGAAATTCGGCGCCGACCAGGTCGCGCCCTTTTTCGACGTCTTCGCGCGGCACATGCGCGATCTCGGCACTCCCACGCAGTCGCGGCTGCTCTTCGACACGATCGCCGCCGTGTTCCCGGACGACGCGTGGTTTGCATGCGCGTGGTACGAGGGGCGCCCGGTCGCGTGCGGCTGCGCATTCCGCTGGGGCACCGAGCTGGAGATGACCTGGGCGTCATCGCTCAACGCGCACAAGCGCATCGCGCCGAACATGCTGCTGTATTATCGCTTCATGGAGCGCGCGATCGAGAACGGGATCACGACGTTCAACTTCGGGCGCACCACGCCGGGCAGCGGTACGCATCGATTCAAGACGCAATGGGGTGCGCGCGATGAGCAGCTCTGGTGGTACGACAAGGCGGCGAGCGCCGGCGTGAAGACGCCATCGCCAACCGATTCCGGTTATTCGTGGGGTCCGCGAATCTGGAAGCGGCTTCCCCTTCCACTGGCGACGATGCTCGGTCCGCGGATCGTGCGCTACATCCCTTGATCGGCCGGCGCCAGCTCCCGGTTAGCTCCACGATCACCGCGAGCTCGCTCGCTCGCGCGATCGCGCCGGTGCTGGGCGGTGGCTCCGGCGAGCGCGAGTCACTCGGCGTCGAGCTGCTGCGCGCATTCGGAGCCACGAGCGTCGCGCTCGTCGACAGCGGTACCTCCGCGCTCGCGATCGCGTTGCGCGCGACGACCCGCGCCGGCGGCGTGGTCGCGCTGCCGGCCTATGCGTGCGTCGATATCGGTGCCGCAGCGATCTTCGCGCAACTCCGCGTGCGACTCTACGACATCGATCCACTCACGCTCTCTCCCGACCTCGATTCGGTGGCGCGCGTGCTCTCGAATGGTGTCGACACGATCGTTGTTGCCCATCTCTACGGGTATCCGGCGAACGTGCCCGGCGTGGCGGCGCTCGCGGCCTCGCACGGTGTGCGTGTGATCGAGGACGCGGCCCAGAGTGCGTGGGGAACGTTGCTCGAGACTCGGCTCGGCGCCTTCGGTCCGTTGTCCGTGTTGAGCTTCGGGCGGGGGAAGGGGATGACGGGCGCTGGCGGCGGGGCGCTGCTCGGCACCGGCGCGAGGGAGGCCGAGCTGATCGAGGCGGCGCGATCGCGCCTCCTGTCGCCCAGGAATGGCATGCGCACACTCGCTGTCGCGAAGGCGCAATGGATTCTCGGACGCCCATGGCTCTACGCAATTCCATCGGCGATGCCGGGGCTGCACCTCGGCGAGACGATCTATCACGCCGCACACGAACCGCGCGCGATTACCTCGGTATCCGCCTCACTCGTGCGCTCGGCACTCGCTCGCGCCAAAGCGGATCTCGCGGTGCGCCGCCGCAATGCAGAGGAGCTCGAGCGGACGGTGGATCGTGCCGCGGGCCTTCGCGCGATTCGCGCGATCCCCGGTAGCAAGCCTGGATATCTGCGTCTGCCGGTGCGTGTCATGGATGCGCGCCGCGAGCGCCTCGAGCTCGGGATCGTGCGCGGATATCCCGATACGCTCGCCGAGCTGGCGGAGCTGCAGGTGTCGCTGCTCCGCGACGAGCAGCTTCCGGGCGCGAGAGAACTGCGGCGCTCTCTGGTGACGCTACCGACTCACGGAATGTTGACCGACGACGATCTGCGCAACCTGACCAATTGGCTGGGTTGACTGAGCGGGTACGCGCCTTAGGTTGTCCTGCACGTCGGCGCGCCAGCGTCGATCACGGAGTGGGTTTCCCAGACTCGCTCTGACGCGATAAGACGGAATCGCCCTCTGTTGGCGATATCCCACCGCACCACCACCGAGCGGCGCGATCGTTGGGCCACGAGCCCACGACAAAGGCAAACCCGTCTAAAGGCGGGGACGCAAAGCCAACGAGGCTACGGCGCCCAGTGTGCGCGCCATGCCGGTCGGGTTGCCGTGGACCGGAGACTCGAGAATGTGCCCCTCACGCATCCTATTCGCCGCGATCATCATCGCGGCCGCTGCCTGCACGGACTCCACCGCACCCTCCAGCGCCGCCGATTCGCCGGCGACGATCACTGGCGTCAAGAATCCGATCTCGGCGTCCGTCGTGTCGCTGCCGGCTCCCGCGTCGCTCTACACGGGCTACTCGACGCAGTCGCCGCACTGGGCGCACATCTCGACGATGATGACGGACTATTACTACTCGTGGACGACCACCGAGCGCGCGTGGGCAGGCGCGCACTACGATTTCGCAATGTCGGGAAGTGGGTCGGCCTGGCGTGCCGTGAACCCAACCGTCGGCCACTACCCGTACGCGCTGTCGTGGACGACCATGACATCGTCGACCAGTCTCGCCTCCGGGTACTACGCCGACATGAAGAGCTGGTACGCCATTCACACGCAGTACTCGCGGGAGAAGGCGTTCGTGCATCGATATGGCAGCACTGGTGATTCCGCCAGCCGCGTCTTCTTCACTCGGTGGGGCTCGACCCGCTGGGCGATCAATCCAGCCGATCCCGGTGCCATTGCCTACACCGTGAGCCGGATTCAGCGCGTCGTAGGCGTGGACAATGGCGTCTTTTTCGACGAGGCGGCCTCCGGTGACATCAATGCCTGGCTACCCGTCACTCGTGAATTTTCCACCAAGGCGGAGTACTACGCCGCCCTCACGCAGCTGATGGCGGC
>DATCPC010000123.1:0-10355 GCA_036564355.1 Gemmatimonadaceae bacterium
TCGTCGCGGTGAAGGAGGAGCTGGAGCGGATCGCGGAGCAGGTGGAGAACATCGAATGAAGATGTTCCCGGTCATCCTCTCGGCGCCGTCGGGTGGAGGGAAGACGACGATCGCGCGGCGGCTGCTCGAGCTGCGCGGCGATGTGGGATACTCGGTGTCGTGTACGACGCGGCCACCGCGCGGTGATGAGGCGGAAGGGCAGGATTATTATTTTTTGTCCACCGGCGAGTTCCTCGCGCGGCAGCAGCGCGGTGAGTTCGCGGAAACGGCGCAGGTGCACGGGAATCTGTACGGTACGCTGCGGTCCGAGGTCGAACGGGTGTTGAAGCTGGGACAGCACGTCATCATGGACATCGACGTCCAGGGCGCGATGCAGTTCCGGAGCGCGTTCCCGGAGTCTGTGCTCGTTTACGTGCTTCCGCCGTCGGGCGAGGTCTTGCTGGACCGGCTGCGCGGGCGGGGAACCGAAACGCGGGAAACGCTCAAGCGGCGGCTGCAGAGCGCACTGGTGGAGCTGCAGGCGGTGCAACGGTATCAGTACGTGGTGGTGAACGACAACCAGGATCGCGCCGCGGCCAGCGTGTCGCGCATCATCGATGCGGAAGGGCTCAGCAGGGAGCGGTTGCAGAACGTCGAACGGGATGTACGCTCGATCATCGAGCGGCTGGAACTGGAGCTGGACACTCAAAGCGAGGAGCATTAGATGCAGGTTTTCACCCCGATCGAGGTCGCGAAGCACGCGGCCAACAAGTACCTCGGCGTTCTCGTGGCGGCGAAGTACGCGCGCATTCTGAATGAGTTTCCGCGCATGAGCTCGGACATTCACGAGAAGAAGCTGACGACGCGCGCCCTCGAGGAGCTCACGAGCGAGGAGTCGATCAAGTACCACGTCGTGCCCCGGCGCGGCCGCTAACAGCGGCGCACCCGTGAGACCGTTCGAAGGCCGCCGCATCCTGCTGGGCGTCACGGGCGGGATCGCCAGCTACAAATCGGCATGGCTCGCGCGCCTCCTCTCGCAGGAGGGCGCGGCTGTGGATGTCGTCATGACACGGGCCGCAACGGAATTCATCGCACCGCTCACGTTCGAGGCGCTCACGGGGCGCCCGGTGCACACGGCGCTGATAGCCGAGGGGCACGCGCTCGATCACATCAAGCTGGCCAAGGCCGTCGACGCGGTCGTCGTGGCGCCCGCAACCGCGGACTTCTGCGCGCGCGCGGCGCACGGCCGCGCGGACGATCTGCTCGCCGCGATTCTGCTCGCCACCGAGGCGCGCGTGCTCATCGTCCCCGCGATGAACGATCGCATGTGGGCGCATCCGCAAACGCGGCTCAATGCGGCGCATCTCCGCGAGATCGGCTACGGCCTGCTCGATCCAGAGCTCGGCGCGCTCGCCGCGGGCGAGGGCAGCGGCGAGGGGCGCATGCCCGAGCCCGAGACCATCGTCGCGCACGTCGCGCGCATGCTCGACGACGCCTCGTTCGCGGGGCGCCACGTCGTCGTCACCGCCGGGCCCACGCGCGAGCTCGTGGATCCCGTGCGCGTGCTCTCGAATCGGAGCAGCGGCCGCATGGGCGTCGCGCTGGCGGCTGCCGCATGGAGACGCGGCGCCGCCGTGACGCTGATCGCAGGACCGCTCGAGGTTGCGCCGCCCGTCGGGCCAACGCTCGTGCGCGTCGAGTCGACGGAGGAGATGTCGAACGCCGTGCAGCGGGCCGCCACCACCGCTGACGTGCTGGTGATGGCCGCGGCGCCCGCGGACTTTCGCGCGGCGGAGGTGGCGGGCGCGAAGATCAAGAAGGGCAACGCAGCGCCGACGATCGAGCTCACGCCAACGCCGGACATACTGCGCGAGAGCGCGCCGCACATGCGCGCGGGCGCCGTGCGCGTCGGCTTCGCGCTCGAGACGAACGATGGCGTCATGAACGCGCGCCACAAGCTCGCCTCCAAGTCGCTCGACTTCATCGTCCTGAACGACGCGCTCGAGCCGGACGCCGGCGTTGGCGTCGACACGAATCGCGTCACGATCATCTCGCGCGATGGCGCCGCGGAAGAGATCCCGCTGATGCTCAAGAGAGAGATCGCCGACATCATTTTGGACCGCGTGCTCGATCGCGTGGCGGCGCGCCTCCGTGAAGGCTGAGGATCTGCTCCGGCGATATCTCGAGCAGCGCCGCGAGATGGGCGAGACCGAGCTGGTGCTCGACGGCCTCTCGGTAGACGAAGTGATGAAGCTCGTCGGCATCAAGCGCGGCGGGCGGGCGGCGCTCGAGCGCGCGAGGCCTCTGGTGACCGAGGCCGACGGCAGAAACGCCGTAGGCGAGTCGGCATCGGCGGGTTGGCGAAATGCCCTGCGCGCGACCGGCGCCCTCCCCGAACCTCCGCGCGCGGGCACGCGCGCGCCCGAGCCCGTGCGCGCGGCCGATGCCCCGCCGCCACCCGACGATGGTGAGGATGCGCCACCGAAGCCACGCCCGGTCACCTCGGAATCCGCGCCAGCGCCCGCGCATTCGGTCGCGCCTGCCGCGCCTGCGGCACCAACCAAAGCCGCGCCACCTGCCGCACCAGGCCTCGTGGTCGGTTCCGCGGACGGCGAGCGAGTCTCCGGCGAGATCGGCGCCGCGACGGACCTCGCGCAGCTCGCGGAGCTCATCAAGCGCTGCACGCGCTGCGATCTCTACAAAACGGCCACCAACGCCGTCCCCGGCGAGGGCAACCCCCACGCCGGCTTCATGTGCATAGGAGAGGCCCCGGGCGCGCAGGAAGACGCCACCGGACGCCCCTTTTTTGGGCAGGCGGGCCAGCTACTGACGAAGATTCTTCAGGCGGTTAACTTGTCGCGGGAAGAGGTGTTCATCCTCAACGTCCTGAAGCACCGGCCGCCGGGGAATCGCAACCCCCTTCCGGAAGAGGTGAGCGCCTGTCGCCCTTACCTCGTCCGGCAAGTGGAGCTCGTCGCCCCGAAAGTCATTCTCGCCCTCGGCACCTTCGCCGCCCAGTCGCTGCTCGAGACCAAGCTGTCGATCGGAAAGTTGCGCGGCTCGGTTCACCGCTATCACGGCATCCCCGTGATCGTCACCTATCATCCGGCCGCGCTTCTTCGCAATCCAGCGTGGAAGCGGCCAACATGGGAAGATGTCCAGCTCGCTCGAAGAATCCTCGACGACGCAAGCGCGTGACCCGTTCCGCGACCGCACCGCTCCCCGCGCCCCCGAGGCAGAACAGGCGGTGATCGCGGCGATGCTCATGGACACGGACGCGATTCTGCGCGCCGGTGAGCACGTCGACGACACGATGTTCTACGATGAGCGCCATCGGCGGATCTTCCGCGCGATGATCGCCATCTCGCAGCGCTCCGAAGTCGTCGATCCCGTCACGCTCGGCAACGAGCTCGCGCGGCGCGGCGAGCTCGATGCGTCCGGGGGCAAGGAATACATCGGCGAGCTGATCGACGCGGTCCCCACCGCGGCGAACGTCGAGTACCACGCGAAGATCGTGAAGGAGAAGGCGCTCCTGCGCCGCCTCATCGAGACCTCCACCACGATCATCACGGAGGCCTTCCAGGGACGCGCGACGGCCGAGGAGCTGCTCGACGACGCGGAGCAGCGAATCTTCCAGGTGAGCCAGCAGCGCGGGTTGCAGGGCTTCACGCGCGTGAAGGAGCTGATGTGGCCGACGATGGAGCGCATCGAGGCGCTGCAGCGCGGGGGCAAGACGATCACCGGCGTGGCGAGCGGCTTCACCGATCTCGATGAGCTCACCTCCGGTTTCCAGCCCGCCGATCTCGTCATCGTCGCCGCGCGCCCATCGATGGGCAAGACCGCGCTCGTCCTCAACATCGCGCAGTACGCCGCCATCGAGAAGAACGTGCCGGTCGCGCTCTTCTCGCTCGAAATGAGCAAGGAGTCGCTCGTCCAGCGCATGCTCACCGCCGAGGGGCGCGTCGATGCGCAGAAGATGCGCAAGGGACTGCTGCGCGACGAAGACTATTCACGCCTCGCGCGCGCCGCAGGCATTCTCAGCGGCGCGCCGATCTGGATCGATGACTCCGCGGGCATCACGCTGCTCGAGATCCGCTCCAAGGCGCGCCGCCTCAAGGCCGATCAGGACATCGGGATGGTCGTCATCGACTACCTGCAGCTCATTCAGGGTCCCTCGAGCTCCGAGAGCCGGCAGCAGGAGATCAGTCAGATCTCGCGCTCGCTCAAGGCGCTCGCGAAGGAGCTCGCGGTGCCCGTCGTCGCGCTCTCGCAGCTCTCGCGCGCGCCCGAGCAGCGCGCGGGCGACCATCGCCCGCAGCTCTCCGATCTTCGCGAGTCCGGCGCGATCGAGCAGGACGCGGACCTCGTGATGTTCATCTACCGCCAGGAGGTGTACGACGGCGCGACGGACAAGGATGGCAACTCGCTCGAGGGGCGCGCCGAGGTCATCGTCGGCAAGCAGCGCAACGGACCGATCGGTCTCGTGAATCTCTTCTTTCACAAGGCGTACACGCGGTTCGAGAACTACACGGCGCCGCGCCAGCAGTAGTGAAGAGCAAGGCGCGCACCGCCTATCGCTGCACCGAGTGCGGCGCCGAGCATCCGAAGTGGTCGGGGAAGTGCGATGCGTGCGGCGAATGGAACACGCTCGTCGAGGAGATCGTCGCCGCGCGTCCCGCCACCGTCGCCGGTCGTGCGCGCGCGGCCGGCCCGACCCTCGCCAGCGCCGGCAGCGCGGCCGCCGCCACGCGCCTCGGCGACCTCCGCGCGTCCGACACGCCGCGCTGGACCACCGGCATGAACGAGTTCGACTTCGTGCTCGGCGGCGGCATCGTTCCGGGCTCGATGGTGCTCGTTGGCGGTGAGCCCGGCATCGGCAAGTCGACGCTCCTGCTCCAGGTCGCCGCGCGGCTGGCGCAGCAGGGACATCGCGCGCTCTACGTCTCCGGCGAAGAGTCGCCGTTGCAGGTGAAGCTGCGCGCGGACAGGCTCTCGGAGTCGTCGGAAAACGTCGAGCTCATTGCCGAGACGGAGCTCGAGACGATTCTCGCGACGGGATCGGCGATGCGCCCGCAGGCGATGTTCGTCGACTCGATCCAGACGATCTTCACGAGCGAGCTCGAAGGCGCGCCGGGGAATGTCGGGCAGGTGCGCGAGTGCGCGGCGCGGCTGATGCGATTCGCCAAGGAATCGGGAACGGCGGTATTCGTCGTCGGGCACGTCACCAAAGGCGGCGGCATCGCGGGTCCGAAGACACTCGAGCACATCGTCGATACGGTGCTCTACTTCGAGGGCGAAGGATTTCTCGATCAGCGCGTGCTGCGCGCCACCAAGAATCGCTTCGGCGGCGTCGACGAGATCGGCGTCTTTCGCATGACGGCGGGCGGACTGATTCCCGTCGCCAATCCATCCGAGCTTTTTCTCGGCGATCGCCACGCGAGCGCGTCGGGCACCGCGGTCACCGCGCTCATGGAAGGCACGCGACCGTTGCTCGTCGAGGTGCAGGGGCTCGCGGCCAAAGCGGGCTTCGGCACGCCGCAGCGCGTGGCAACGGGCTACGATGGACGCCGGCTCGCGCTCCTGCTCGCGGTCCTCGACAAGCGCGCGGGGCTGTCGTTCTCGCAGCTCGATGTGTTCGTCAACGTCGTCGGCGGATTGAAGGTGCAGGAGCCCGCTGGCGATCTCGCGATTGCCGCGGCGCTCGCGTCGAGCGTGTACGACCGCGCGCTTCCCGCCGACGCCGTCTTGCTCGGTGAGGTCGGACTGGCGGGCGAAGTGCGACCGGTGTCGCAGGCCGAGCGTCGGCTCGCCGAGGCGGAGAAGATGGGGATGGGCGTGGCGTATCTCGCCGAGCGAAGCATCCCGCGCCGCGCGCCGAAGGGACTGCGATGCGTCGGCGTGCAGACGGTTCGCGAGCTCCTCGAAAAGCTCTTCACGTGAGCGGCGCGACGCGCGACGTCGGCGTGGTGATCGTCGCCGCCGGCTCGAGCACGCGAACCGCCGGCGCGGAGCTCAAGCAGTTCCGCTGGGTGGCGGGGAAGCCGATGCTCCTCCACAGCGTACAGCGCTTCATGGAGCGCGACGATGTCGCGCTGGTAGTATGCGTGCTCCCCAAGTCTCACGCGGGCGATCCGCCGCCGTGGCTCTTCCAGTGCGATGTCGACCGGCTGCTCGTATCCGTGGGCGGGCGAGAGCGCGGCGAGTCCGTGCTGAACGGGCTCGAGGACATGCCATCCGAAGTCGGCATCGTGCTCGTACACGATGCGGCTCGCCCGCTCGTGGATTCGGATACCATCGAGCGCGTCATCGCGAAGGCACGCGAGGGCGTCGGCGCTGTGCCCGCGCTTCCCGCGACGGACACGATCAAGGAGGTCGACGAGAGCGGCGCCATCGTGCGAACCCCCGATCGCACGAAGCTCTTCCACGCGCAGACGCCGCAGGGATTCCCGCGCGCGATGCTCGAGGAGGCCTACCTGCGCGCGAAGGCGGATCGCATTCAGGCGACCGACGACGCGGCGCTTTGTGAGCGCATCGGCGCGCGCGTCGTGATCGTGGAGGGGAGCGCCACCGGAATGAAGGTGACCACCGACGAGGACTTCGCGCGCGTCGATGCGCTCGTGAAATTGGTTCGATGACCAGCGAACCATTCGTCGTCCCGTTCTGGTCGCCGGCGGAGGTGGCGGCGTCGATCAATGGCACCGTGGCCCATCTCGCCGCACGGAGAGTGCTCGCGTATCCCACCGAGACGGTCTATGGCTTTGGGGGCGCGACGGACCATGACTCCGTCGAGTCGCTGGTTCGGATGAAGGGACGCCCCGCGGGAAAACCGTTTCTCATCCTCGTCGCCTCGAGCGAGATGGTGACGCGGTTCGATCTGCGCCTCACGGGCTACGCGTCGCGTCTCGCGGCGAGGCACTGGCCGGGCCCCCTCACCCTCGTTCTCGGCGGCGGCGAGCGTCGGCTCCCCGAGCGGCTGCGCGGGCCCGAGGGCGGCGTGGCCGTCCGCTGGACCTCGCATCCCAATCTCACTCGTCTGCTGAACGCGTACGGCGAGCCACTCACGTCGACGAGCGCGAATCGTCCCGGCATTCCTCCCGCGATGACGGCGGCCGAGATCGAGGAGCAGTGGAGCGCGGAGATCGGACGCGGGATGCTTCGGGTGCTGGATGGCGGGCGATTGATCCCGTCGCCCCCCTCTACCGTAGTAGATTGCATGGGTGCGCGGGCTCGCGTAATTCGGCCCGGCGCCATCTCCTCCGCGACGTTGCGGGAAAGCGTGCCGGACCTCATTGGAGATCTGTAGTCCCATGCGAGTGCTTTTCGTCTGCACGGGAAACACCTGTCGAAGCGTCATGGCCGAATATCTGGCGCGGCGCGTCGCATCCGAACGGAACCTCACGGTGGACGTTGGGAGCGCCGGCACTGCCGCGTGGGATGGCGCGCCCGCGTCCGACGGCGCGCTGCTCGTGTGCCTCGAGCACGACATCGACCTTTCGCCGCATCGGGCGCGGCTGCTCACGCGCGAGCTGCTCGAGAGCTACGATCTCGTGCTCGCGATGGGCCCGCACCACCTCGAGCGCGTCGAGGCGATCGGGGGCAAGGGGCGCACGCATCTGCTCACATCCTACGGTTCGCGCGGCTCCACGGACCGTCCGATCGGCGATCCGTTCGGCGGCGACCTCGGGCTGTATCGCGAGACTTTCGACGAGCTCGATCGCGAGATCCGGCGCGCCTTCGACCGCCTCGCCGCGGAGCGAGCACCGGGCGTCTCGTGATCGCGGGTCCGAGCCGTCTCGTCCTGCTCGGCAATCCCGTCAGTCATTCGCTCTCTCCCGTGTTCCAGAACGCCGCGCTGCGCAGCGAGGGAATTCCGCTCTCGTATGACGCCATCGAAGTCGCCGCACCGGACCTGGGCCACGTGCTCACCCTCCTGGCCGAGGACTACGCCGCGGGGAACATCACGATTCCACACAAGGAGGCCGCGTTGCCCCTCTGCGCGCGCCTGTCGCCATTGGCCGAGCGCGTGGGAGCGGTGAATACGTTCTGGGTCGAGCGTGACGGCGCGATCGTGGGCGACAACACTGATGTGGGTGGTTTCGAGTCGCTAGTTCGCAGCACGATGGATGGGCTCCCGCGCGGACGCATCGCGCTGCTGGGCGCAGGCGGCGCAGCGGCGGCGGCGCTCGCGGCGATCGAGCGGTGGCCGGGATGCGAGGTCACGCTCTACAATCGGAGTCACACGCGACTCGCGCGGCTGGCGTCGCGCTTTCCCGTCGTCACGCGTACGGCGGAGACGGCGGAAGAGGCGGTGCAGGGCGCGACGCTCGTGGTGAACGCGAGCGCGTCGGGGCTCGAGGACGATCTCTTTCCGGTGCCGATCGAGACGCTGCCGTACGATGCCGCGGTGGTGGACCTCGTGTATCGCCGCGGCGACACGCCGTGGGTGCGCACGGCGCTCGCGTGCGGGCACCGCGCGAGCGACGGGCTCCCAATGCTGATCGAGCAGGGCGCGCTCGCGTTCGAGAAGTGGTTCGGCCGACCCGCACCTCGCGCCACGATGTGGGACGCCGTCACGATGCCCACGGATGCCTGAGCTCCGCGTCTCGCGCACCGCTGCCCGCGCCACCGCCCGCGCGATGTTCGAGGGCGTGGCGGATCTGCTCTTGCCGCGAAGCTGCGCGGTGTGCGAGCGATCCGTCGACGCCGGCGACAGCGGCATCGTGTGTGGCCGCTGCTGGGCTCGCGCGCACGAGCTCCCGCATCCGCGCTGCGATCGCTGCGGACATCCGCAGTGGCGACCCACCTGCAGCTGGTGCGACCAGCTCCCGCCGTACGTGCGCGCCGCACGCTCGGCCTATTGGATTCCGGGAGGCACCGCCGCCGCGATCGTGCACGCGCTCAAGTACAGTGGTTGGTCGGGAGTGGCAATGAGCATGGCAGACCGCATGGCGCGATTGTCGTGGCCCGCGGATGTCGCTGCGGAGCGATCGATGGTCGTACCGACGCCGCTCGCAGCCACCCGCGAGCGCGAGCGCGGCTTCAATCAGAGCGCGCTGCTGGGGCGCGCCCTCGCGTCACGATGGAAAATTCCATTCGTCTCTGATTGCGTGGTTCGCGCGCGCGCAACGGCGACGCAAACACGGTTGACACCAGAGGAGAGACGGGGCAACGTTTCGGGCGCGTTTCGTGCGACTCCGAACGCCCGGGAGAAGCTCAGGGGCGCTCACGTCGTGCTCGTAGATGACGTCATCACCACGGGCGCAACGCTTTCCGAATGCGCGGCCACGCTCTTCGAGAATGGCGCGCGAATCATCAGTATCGTGACCTTTGGACGGGCGCCGGCGGCTGGCGACCGTGCACACTGACAGGAGCACCAACAGCAATGGCCATTCGCGTAGGCATCAACGGCTTCGGCCGAATCGGACGTCAGGTGGTACGAGCGCTCCGCGAGCAGAATGTGGCGGACGTGACGATCGTCGCCGTCAACGACCTCACCGACACGAAAACGCTCGCGCATCTCTTCAAGTACGATTCGGTGCACGGCATCTACGACGGCGATGTGTCCGCGGGCGCGAGCTCGATCGAGATCGACGGCGACGAGATCGCCGTGCTCACGGAGAAGGATCCCGCGGCGCTTCCGTGGAAGAAGTTGAACGTCGATATCGTGCTCGAGTCCACGGGCAGGTTCACGAAGGCCGCCGACGCGAAGAAGCACATCGCGGGCGGCGCGAGAAAGGTGTTGATCTCCGCGCCCGCCACCGACGAAGACATCACCATCGTGCTCGGCGTGAACGAGAGCAGGTACGATGCAGCGAAGCACGATATCGTGTCGAATGCGTCGTGCACCACGAACTGCCTGGCGCCGATGGTGAAGGTCGTGCGCGACAGCTTCGGCTTCAAGCACGCCTCGATGACCACAATCCACAGCTACACGAACGACCAGAACATTCTCGACCTGCCGCACAAGGATCTGCGGCGAGCGCGCGCGGCCGCGGTCTCGCAAATCCCGACCACCACCGGCGCCGCGAAGGCGACGGAACTCGTGATCCCGGAAGTGAAGGGCAAGATCGACGGAATAGCGGTCCGCGTCCCGACCCCCGATGTGTCCTTCACCGATCTCGTCGTCGAGGTGGAGCGCGCGACCACCATCGACGCCGTGAACGCCGCTTTCCGCGCCGCCGCGGCAGGCCCGCTCACCGGTATTCTCGCGGTCTCCGAGGAGGAGCTCGTCTCGGTCGATTACATCGGCAATTCGTACTCGTGCACCCTCGATGCGAAAACGACCAACGTCATCGACGGCACGCTCGTGAAGGTCTGCGGGTGGTACGACAACGAGTGGGGATACGCGTCCCGCTGCGTGGACCTGCTGCGATTCA
>DATCPC010000130.1:0-52083 GCA_036564355.1 Gemmatimonadaceae bacterium
GCGAAGCGCGGCGTCGACCACGGGATGGACCAGCCCGGAGGTGTTGCCGCCGTACTTTGCGACCTCCCGCACCACACTGGAGCTCACGTAGGTGCGGTCGATGCTGGGCACCATGAACACCGTCTCGAGATCGTTGTTCAAATGACGGTTCATGAGCGCCATCTGATACTCGTACTCGAAGTCGGCCACGGCCCTCAGTCCGCGAATCGAGAGCGTCGCCCCGACCTCACGCGCGAAGTCGACCAGGAGCCCGTCGAACTCGCGGACTTCGATGCGGGGGTCGTTGCCGAGACTGTCGCGGATCATCTGGACGCGCTCGGCGATCGAGAACAGCGGCTGCTTCGCCGAATTGATCGCGACCGCGACGATGAGCTTGTCGACGAAGGTGAGGCTGCGCCACATGAGATCCTCGTGTCCGCGCGTGACGGGATCGAAGCTGCCTGCGTAGACCGCGATCGGCATGGGCTCTTGGGTGCGGGGATTTTGGAACCAGTCAGACGCGATAGAAAGTGAGCGCCGTGTCACCGTAACGGCGAGTGTCGGCGTCGCCGGGCATCACTTCCTCGGCCTCGTGCTCGAGGCCCAGAATGCGCGAGAAGGGCCGCTCGCGCCAGCGGTCGGCGACCTGGGCCGCGAGCCCTTTTCGATACGGCGGATCGGCGAAGGTGACATCGTACGCGTGCTCGCCCAGGGCGGCGAGGAAGCGCAGCGCGTCCTCGCGCTCCACGGCGGTGGCATCACCGGCGCCGAGACGGGCAATGTTGGCCCGCAGCGAGAGCAGACTCGGCGCCGCCGACTCGACGAAGGTGGCGTGGGTTGCGCCGCGCGAGAGCGCCTCGAGGCCGAGCGCGCCGGAGCCCGAGAACAGATCGAGCACCGTGGCGTCGGGAAGGTCGTTCTGGACGATGCTCATCCAGGCCTCGCGTACGCGGTCCGCCGTGGGGCGAACGGTCGTACCGCGCGGAGCGTCGATCGTGCGTCCGCGCCAGCGTCCGGCTACGATGCGCACGGCGCCTAGTGGCGCACGGCGGCCAGCTTCGCCTGCAGCCGCTGCGCGCCATTCCAGTCATCCCGCTCGAGCCGGTACGCGATGTCGAATGGTGTTGCGACATCGAGCTCGCTCGCGAGCGATGCCATCCCCCACCCGATTGCCTCGAGCTCGCCGTTGTCTGTGAGCAGACGAAGCTTGAGGTGCCCGTCCCCCATCACGCGCGGTGGGGCGGCGAGCCGGACGTCACGCGAGACGAGCACCGGCGTGGGATTCGAAGGCCCGAACGGTTCGAAATGGCGAAGTAGTGCCTCGAGCTCGAGCGTCGCGGCGGAGATCGGCACCTCGAGATCGACGCGGAGCTCGGCCACGAGATCGTCGACGGAGAGCTGCGCCAGCGCGATTTCGTTGAAGCGCCGCGCGAGCTCGGGCACCTTGTCGCGCGCCACGGTGACTCCGGCCGCGGCGCGATGTCCGCCGAAGCGCACGAGCAGGTCGCGGCACTCGGTGAGGGCACCATGAAGGTCGAATGCGGAGATCGAGCGGCCCGAGCCCTTCCCCTCCTCGCCGTCGAGCGCGATGAGGAGCACCGGACGGCCGTGCTCCTCGAGCAGGCGCGACGCGACGATGCCGATCACGCCGGGATGCCAGCCGTCTTCCGCGAGCACGATGCCGTGCGTGGCGTCGAGGTCGAGCGCGTCGATCATCTCGCGAGCCCGCGCGAGCGTCTTGCGATCGACGTCCTGGCGGTGGCGGTTGAGCTCCTCCAGCTCGCGTGCAATCGCGTTCGCCTCGTGCTCGTTCTCGGACATGAGCAGCTCGACGCCGCGGAGCGCGTGTCCCAGGCGGCCCACCGCATTGAGACGCGGCGCGAGGATGAAGCCAACCCTTCCCGCGTTGAGCGACTTCCCTTCGAGCCCCGAGGCACGAATGAGGGCTCGGAGCCCCAGATTCGTGGTCTCCTTCAGCACCTTGAGCCCCGCGCGCGCGAGCACGCGATTCTCTCCGCGTAGCGGCGCCACATCGGCGATGGTCGCGAGCGCGACGAGGTCGAGCATCCGGTACACCTCATCCTCGCTCGCGCCCATCGCGCGGGTGAGCGCGAGCGAGAGTTTGAACGCGATGCCGACCGCGGCGAGATCCTTGTCCGGATATTCGCAGCCGTCCCGCTTCGGGTTGAGCATCGAGAGACACGACGGCAACGGCCCGCTCGGAAGGTGATGATCGGTGATGATGACATCGATTCCGGCCGTGCATGCGGCCTCGACCGGTGCGAGCGCATTCGTGCCGCAATCGCACGTGACGAGCACCTTCGCCGCGGCGACAATGGCGGCGTTGACGCCTGCCATCGTGAGATCGTATCCATCCTCGATGCGCCGCGGGATGAACGGAATTGCGTCGCCACCGAGGCGCCGAATCGTTCGCAGCAGCACGGCGGTCGAGCACATTCCGTCGACGTCGTAGTCGCCGTGTATCATGATGCGCTCGCCGGCACGAATGGCGCGCACGAGTCGCTCGACGGCGATGTCCATGCCGAGCATGAGGGATGGGTCGTGGAGCTGATCGAGTCGCGGGCGGAGGTAGCGCTTCGCGCCATCCACGGTGCTGAATCCGCGCCGGAGCAGGAGCTCGCAGATCACCGGAGGCAGGTGCAGCTCGTTCGCCAGGGTTGCTACGGCCGCCGCATCTGGTGCGCTGGGAAGCACCCAGCGAGACGGCGGACGGGTGCGCGCGGCAAGAGCGTTCACAACGTGAAAATTACCCTCCCCTGTGGGGAGCGACAAGCATCATCCCGCCGCGTACAGGAGCACTCCGCACGCTTCGCACACATCAATTGCGCGTCCCGCCGCGATCGCGTTGCGACGCTGCATCGGGATCGCCGTATCGCATCGCCCGCAGGCCTGTCCGCGCAACGGATAGAGCACGTTGGACGTGTTGCGGCTGAGGATGCGCTCGTACTTGAGGAGAATGCCTTTCGACACGTGGGCCGCCTTCTCGGCGCGCACAGCACGCGCCTCCGCGAGCTCCCCCTCGATGACGGCGCGCTCCTTGGCGTGCGCCGCGCGCTGCTCCTGCTGCCGCGCGTCGAGCTCGTTCAAGAGCTTCTGCTGACCGTCGATGGCGTGGTGCACGTCATGGACGCGAAGCGACAGCGAATGCAGATCGGTCTCCTCCTCCGACAGCACCTTCTTGAGCATGTCGACCTGCGCCATCGCCGCGTTGGCTTCCTTCGGCTTTCGCACGACGTCGAGCGTGGCGAGGTTGCGCTCCTGCATCGCCTTGTGATCCTCGACCTTGATCGAGAGCTCGCGTCGCTTCTTCTCCTCCTGTTCCGAGGTCGCACGCGCCCGCGCCAGCGAATCTTCGAGCTGTCTGCGCTCGGCGTCGAGCGATTTCATCCGTCCATCGAGCGCACGCAGCTTCTGATTCAACTGAGCGACGATCGCGTCTTCCGCCTGCAGGGCCAATACCGCTTCCAGATCTGGACTCACTAAACCTCCTTACGTTTTTCGAGCAGGACCGTACCCCTTGAATGATCGATCGCCCATCGCATTTTTTTCATTCCGCAGACGCTCCATGTTCGACAAAATGTCGTCCTGCTGATCGGCCGACGCGATGGGCATTTCGCGCTGCTTCCGGTGCAGTTCCTTCTTTACCGCGATTCCGCGAAAGTAGGCGAGCAGCGCGGCAAAGTCCTCCGCGTACTTTTCACCCTCCCCGATGGGATCATTCAGCAGCTCGTTGAACCGATCGATACTCTCGGGCGCGAGTCGAGTCTCCAGCATGTTGGCAGAGTCATCGGGCGACCCGCCGAGCAATGCGCGATAGATGTCCGCGAGTGCGGGATCACGCAATTGCTCCGGCCCGACGGTCTCCACGGCTACCTCGATGTTCGACCGCACATGGAGAAGTATACGAACGAGCAGTCGCTCCTTGGGGGGTGGCGCGGACATCGAAGGCCGCCGCTCGGCGGTACGCCGCTCCACGACGGTAGAATTCGGCGGTGGTGGAGGGGTCGGGGGCCTCCCCGAATGCGAAGTCGCGGCTCGCGAGGACGCCTGCGATACCTCGCGCTGCAGCACGTCGCGGCTGACTCCAGAGACTTCGCTGGCGCGCGCGATGTAGATCTCTCGCGTAACGCCGTCGACCGTCGCGCGCAGCGTCGGCAGCAGCTTGTCGATCGCGACGCGCTTCTTGTGCAGATCGCCGAAATATCCGCCGCGCTGGAGCTCGATCAGCTTTCGCTCGAAGATGTCTACCGCACCCGTCAGCTGCTCGACCAGCTTCTCGCCGCCGAACTTGTCCACGAAGCTGTCGGGATCCTCGCCGTCCGGGAGCGTCACCACCTGCACGGACATCTGCTGTCGCAGCAGCTGATCCCCGGAGCGGAAGGTCGCCTTGAGCCCCGCGAGGTCGTTGTCGTAGAGCAGAAAGGCCTGCTTGGCGTAGCGCGGGAGCAGTGCGGCCTGGTCCTCCGTGAGCGCCGTTCCGAGCGGCGCGACCACCCACTCGAACCCCGCGCTGACGAGTCGAACCACGTCGAAGTAGCCCTCGACGATCATCACTCGCCCTTCGCGCCGAATGGCGTGCTTGGCCATGTGCAGGCCGTACAGCATCCGACCCTTGGAATAGACGGGCGACTCGGACGAATTGAGGTACTTCGGCTCGCCGGGACCGAGCAGGCGCCCGCCGAATCCCGTGCAGTTGCCGGAGGCATCGAGGATCGGAAACATCAATCGGTTCCGGAATCGCGGCCTGAGCTCGCCGCTATCCTCGCGCAACACCAGCAGCCCCACCTCGGCGAGCGTCTCGTCGCTCACACCTAGCGCGACGAGATGCGCGCGCATGGCATCGGTATCGCGCGGCGCGAAGCCGAGCCCGAACCGGTCGGCGACATCGCGCGAGACGCGGCGGAAGGCGAGATAGTTCCGCGCCTCCTCGCCCGTACGCTCGTCCCAGAGCTGCGTTCGGAACCAGTCGGCCACCATCGCATTGACGTCCCACAGCGGTTGCCGCGGATCCTTCGCATCGGCGCGACGCTGCACCTCCTCGATCACGATCCCCGCTCGATGCGCCACGTACCTGATCGCATCGGGAAAATCCATTCCGAGGCGCTTCTGCAGATACGTGAAGACGTCGCCCGACTCGTTGCACACGAAGCAGTGGTACAGCCCCTTCGCGGGAACGACGGAGAAGTTCGGACCGGTGCCCTGATGAAACGGACAGGGTCCGCGATAGCTGTTGCCGACGCGCTTGAGCTTCACGTGCTCGCCGATGATCTGCACGATGTCCGCGCCTTCGCGCACGCGCTCGACGGACTCGTCGGTGATCATCAGGACAGCTCCGCGATCGTCACGCCGGTTCCGCCCTCGTTCCACGCACCCGGGCGATGCTCGCGCACACGGCGATCGGTGCGCAGCAGCTCGTCCACTCGCTCGCGGAGCGCGCCGGTGCCCTTGCCGTGGATGATCCGCATCATGCGCAGGTCCGCTCCGATTGCCGCGTCGAGCGCGCGCTGCAGCGCGAGCTCCATCTCGTCCACCCGCATTCCGCGCAAATCAATCTCCGTGGACACATCGACGTCGGGCAGCGCCGTATACGACTCCGTGCGCGCCGCAGCGCGCTCGGCCGCGCGGGAGATCGTCGACAGGCTCGCTACGGGCACCGTCATCTTGAGCGCCCCCACGGCCACGATCGCCTGATCGTCGCGCAGCTCGACGATCTGCCCGGTGCGGCCATCGAGCGTCTCCATCTCGACGGTGTCGCCCACCGCCATCACGCCGCCGGTGGCCGCCGGCGTGCGACGAACGGGCCGGTCCTCGCGATCGAGTCGATCGATCTCGGTCGCGTGCGTCGCCGCGAGCTCTTCCACGCGCCTACGCGCATCGCGCGCGGTGGCGACGGCGCCCTGCTCGCGCAGTTCGCGCACGGTGCGCTCGATCTCGGCGCGCCCCTCGAGCAGCATCTTGCGCGCATCTTCGCGCGCACGGCGCTCGAGCGCGCGCTCGGACTCGCGCAGCGCGAGATCGCGCGCCTCGATGCGCTCGAGGCGCGCCGCGGCCCTCGACGAGTCGAACTCCACCGCCTCCTCGCGCGCCGTCAGCTTCCCTTCCCGCTCCTGGAGATCGCCCAGCAAGGCACTCACGTCTCTCTCGCCATTGGAAAGCCGCGACTCTGCGCGCTGCAGCACATCCTCGGGAAGATGCAGCCTGCGCGCAATGCTCAGGCCGTACGAGCGGCCGGGAATGCCCTTGATGAGCCGATACGTCGGCGCGAGCGCGACGGAGTCGAACTGCAGCGACCCGTTCACGACGCCGGCGTTTTCCGTGGCGAGCAGCTTCAGCGCGCCGAGGTGCGTCGTTGCGATCGTGAAGACGCCTCGCGCCGTGAGCGCATCGAGGATCGCGCCGCCGAGCGCCGCGCCCTCGGCCGGATCCGTTCCCGATCCCAGCTCGTCGATCAGCACGAGGCTCTCCGCTGTCGCGCCCGCGAGAATCTCGCCGAGATTGCGCAGATGCGCGCTGAAGGTGGAGAGGCTCGCTTGGATCGACTGCTCGTCGCCGATGTCCGCGAAGCAGTCATCGAAGATCGGAATTCGGCTCTCGGCGCCAACCGGCGCGGGCACACCGGACTGCGCGAGCGCGGAGATGAGGCCGACGGCCTTGAGCAGCACCGTCTTTCCGCCGGTGTTCGGTCCCGAGAGCAGCAGCGTGCGCTCGCTCGCCGACATCTCGAGATCGAACGGAACGACGGCGCCTCCGCGCGCGAGGAGCAGCGGGTGGCGCGCGTCGCGCAGCACGAAGCCCTCGTGCGCGGGAACGAAGTCGGCGGGCGAACATCCGAGCTCCTCGGCGAAGCGCGCCCGCGCGTAGAGCACGTCGAGCGCGACGAGCGCCTCGAGCGACGCGACCATCTCCTCGCGCAGCGGCCGGATCGAGTCCGTGAGCTCGGCCAGAACCCGCTCGACCTCCTCGCGCTCCTCGGACTCGAGAGCACGAATGCGATTTCCAAATTCAATGGCAGCCGGCGGCTCGACGAAAACGGTGCCGCGCGTGCCCGACTCGTCGTGCACGATGCCGCCCACGGCGATGCGTCCCTCGCGGCGAACCGGAATCACGTAGCGCCCGTTGCGCATCGTCACCGACATGTCGGGCACACGCTGGTGCGGCTCGAGCTTGGCCATCGCGCGCTCGAGGAGCTGGACGAGCTCGCCCTGCGCGCCCCGAAGCTCGCGCCGGAGCCGGCGGAGCGCGCCTGACGCCTCGTCGCGCACCGAACCATCCGGATCGATGGCGCGCTCGATGTCGTCCTCCATTCGCTTCGCGACGATCAGCGGCTGCATGAAGGGATGGAGAACGTCGTTCCCAACAGCGTTGGCTCCGGTGCCGCCGAGCGCCCCCTTCGTGATGCGAGACGAACGAAGCAGGACTGCTCCGCGTACAAGCTCGTCCCCGCTCCACGAGCTGCCGAGCACCCGAAGTCGCGCGAGGGAGACGGCGAGATCGGGAATGGGCTCCGGGTGCCAGCCCTCGTCGGAGGTCACCACCGCTCGCATCGCCACCACGCGACGCTGTTCCGTCTCCATCCACTCGATGTCCCGGCGCGGCTCCAGCGCGCGGATGCGCGCCGCGCCAAGCGCCGACGTCGCGCGATCCGCGAGAACGTCGAGCACGCGCGAATACTCCAGAACACCGAGCGCGTGTTTATTCATGCCGGCACAGGACTGCTGGGAGACTCAACGGGGACTGCTCAACTCCTCTTTCGCGATCCGACTGATCGTCGATCCTTCCGCCCGCCCCTTGAACATCGGATTCACCTTCCCCATCACGCCGCCGATATTGTTGGCGCCCTCCGCGATCACCTTCTTGATCGCCGCGCGAATTTCATCGTCGCTCACGTTCGCGGGGAGATACGCTTCGAGCGCCGTCACCTCGGCTCGCTCACGACCCGCGAGATCGGCTCGCGCCGCCTTGTCGTACATCTCGATCGACTCGCGGCGCTTCTTGATCCCCTTGCGAAGCACGTCGCTCACTTCGGCGTCCGAGAGGTCGCGCTTCGCCTCGATGCGACGGTTCTTGATGTCTGCCAGGATGGTCCCGAGCAGCAGAACGGCGTTCTTGTCCTGCGCCTTGCGGGCCGTGTTCAGGTCGTTCTGAATCCTGCTCTGTAGCTCGGACACGGAGGGTGCTCCGGCGGGAGTGCTTGTCATGCTGAAAACTAACGCGAAACGCGCGAGCCGCGCACGCACACGCAGACTATGGTCAGCCTGGCGGCCATCTCATGTGGCGGCCGCCGAGCAGGTGCATGTGGAGATGATCGACCGTCTGGCCGCCGTCGGCGTTGGTGTTGATAACCACGCGATACCCCGATTCGGTGATCCCCTCGCTCTCCGCAACCTGCGTAGCCATTCGAGCCATGTGACCGACGATCGCAAAATCCTTCACGTCGGAGAGCGTCGGGATGTGCGCGCGCGGCGCGATCACGACGTGCGTGGGCGCCTGCGGATCGATGTCTCGAAAGGCGACGCACTCCGGCGACGTCGCGACGATTTTCGCGGGAATCTCGCCGCGTATGAGGCGGCAGAACAGGCAGTCGTCAGACATGCGCGCGCTCGGCCGCGGCGGACAGCGCCGCGCGCACGATGCCCAGCGACGCGATCGCCGCGGTATCGAAGCGAAGGGTCAGCGGGGCGAGGCTCACGGGCATGAAGCCGGCTGCGAGCAGCTCGGTGCGCTCGCCCGTCTCGAGCCCGCCCTCGGGTCCGATGGCGAGGGTGATCGGTGCGGTGATCGGCTGCGCCGGCAGCGGCTCGCCGCTCTTGTCGAGCACCCAGCGCGTCCCAGCCGGGCAAGCGGCCACCGCGCGATCGGGCGGCGCATCGGGATAGACGACGGGAAGCCATGCCCCTCCGCACTGCGTCAGCGCGCCCACCATGCGCGCCCGCAGCTTCGTCTGGAACGATATCCCCTCTCCGCGCGGCGACACGTCGCGTGAGCGGCGCCACATCACCGGACGCCAGCTGAATGCCGAGAGCTCCGTCGCCTTCTCGCCCACGAGCAACATGCGATCGCGATCGGCGATCGGCACCATGAGGTGGATGACGGGAAGCGGGTCGATGCGATCGAGAAGGTCGACCTCCACCATCGCCTGCGCCTTGCCGAGCTTCACGACATTGCCGTAGCCGACGCTGCCGTCGCCATCCACCAGACGAAGCCGATTCCCGATCGCGATGCGGCGCACGCGCGCGTGATGTGCCTCACCCTCGCTGAGCATCGTCACGCGCCCGGGCACCATCGGCTCGGACGCGAAGAACGTTGCTACGGCCGTGCGATCACGCTGCTCCACCACTCTCCCTCACGAAGTTCGGATTCCAGAGTCCAGCCATCGGCGGACAGTGACGCCAGCAAGTGCTCGCGCTCGGTCACGAGAATGCCGCTGATCACGGCCTTTCCGCCAGAGGGAAGCGCGCGGGACATGAGTGGAGAGAGCTCGATGATCACGGACGAGATGATGTTCGCGAGCACGAGCGACACGGGAGCGACGAGCGGAAGGAGTGCTGCCGCATCGCCCTGCAGCACCGTCACTCGCGGCGCGACGCCGTTGCGCTCGACGTTCTCCAGTGCGTTGCCGATCGCATCGGGATCCATCTCGATCGCCACCACTCGACCGGCGCCGAGCTTCGCGGCGGCGATCGCGAGCACACCGCTGCCGCTCCCGAGATCCGCTACGAGCATGTCCGGTTCCACGAGATTCTGCATGAGGGTGAGCACGCCGCGCGTCGTCTCGTGCTCGCCCGTGCCGAATGCCATCGCCGGCTCGATGAGGATCGGAATCTCCGCATCGGCAATGTCATCGCGCATCCACGGCGGAGCGACCGCGATGCGCCCGATGCGCTGGACGCCTACGCGAGTGACCCACTGCGCGCCCCAATTGACCTCGCCGAGCTCCGTGCGTCGCACGGTGGCTCCAGCCGCGGTGAGGGCAGAGCACAACGCGTCGAGCGGCGCGCCTTCGATCAGGTGTGTGAGCAGCGCCGAGCCGAGCTCCTGCACCGCTCCTGCACCACCATCCATCAGCATCTGTATCACCCGGTCGCGCACCACGCCTTCCGGCGCCTCGATGTGCAGCGCCACCCAGCGCGGCGCCATCACCGCCGGAGCCGCGCCGTCAGGCGCCAAGCGCGTCCTTCATGCGCGACCAGAATCCGCGCGCGCGAGTCGCAGGCGGTTGTCCCTCGGTCTCGCGCAAAGCGCGAACGATCGCCTCCTGATCCTCCGTCATCGATTGTGGCGTCCACAGCTGCACGCGCACCTGAAGGTCACCCGAGCCAGACGCGTTCACGCGCGGCAGCCCGCGTCCACGCAGCTGAAACACCTGCCCGCTCTGGGTACCTTGCGGCACCCGCAGCGAGAGCGTGGTGGTGATATACGGCACCTGCACATCGGCGCCCAACACGAGCTGTCCATAAGTGACGAGGACTTCGGTGTAGAGATCGGCGCCGTCGCGCTCGAAGCGCGGATCGTCTTCTACCTCGAAGGCCACGAGGATGTCTCCGCGCGGGCCGCCAAGGGGGCCGATACTTCCCTGTCCGCGCAGCATCAGGTACTGCCCCGTCGCCACGCCGGCGGGGATCGGCACCGTGATCGTGTGCTCGGCGCGGCTCCGCCCTTCGCCCTTGCACCGCTTGCACGGAATCTCGATGGTCTTCCCCTGGCCCGCGCACGTCGGGCACGGCGCGACACTCACGAACTGTCCGAAGAACGAGCGCTGCGCGCGCCGAACCTCCCCGCTCCCCGCGCACGTCGAGCATCGCTGCGGCTTCGTCCCGGGTTCCGCACCCGAGCCATCACAGCGTTCGCACGGGTCGAGCAGCTTCACGACAATCTTCTTCTCTACGCCGATCATCACCTCGGGGAGCGTGAGCGGCATCGTGATCTTCACGTCCGCACCGGAGCGCTGATTGCCGCGCGCTCCGCCACCGAACATCTCCTCGAACCCGCTGAACCCGCCGAAGTCGCGCATGAAGATGCCGAGCGCCTCGGAGAGATCGACGTGGTGCATCCCCGCATTGCCGCGGCCGCGCAGCCCCTCCTCGCCGTAGCGATCGTAGAGCGCGCGCTTGTTGCCGTCGCGCAGGATGTCGTACGCCTCGGTGATCAGCTTGAATTGCTCTTCCGCGTCCTTCGAACCGCCGTTGCGATCGGGATGGTACTGCATCGCGAGCTTCCGATACGCCTTCTTGATTTCCTCATCGGACGCGTCGCGCTCGATCTCGAGGATCTGGTAGAAATCCGCCATTGTGCCGTTGTCGAGGTACGTAGTGGTCAGTCGAGCAGATCGGATATCAGATTCGACGTATGTGTCACGAGGGTGACGATCTTCTCATACGGCATGCGCGTCGGACCGATTACGCCGATGACCCCCGAGAGCGATCCCGAGTGATACTCCGCCGTAACGACCGTAAAGTCCGATAAGTTCGGATCGACGTGCTCGTTCCCGATCGTGATCGAGATGCCCGCGGAGCTCTTGTGCGAACGAAGTACCTGCCCGAGTGCCTCGGGCCGATCCGTTAGCGCGAGGAGCTTCTTCAGATTGCCGCCGCTCGCAAACTCCGGCTGCTCGGCGAGCAGCGAGGCCTGGCCAAGCAGCACGGGAGAAGTGCTCAATGGACGAAGGGCATCGAAGATCTGATCGCCCTCCTCCAAGAAGATGTTGAGCAGCTCGCTCACGTCCTGCGCGGCGCCGCTGTCGCGCAGGCGCGTCGCGAGATCGCGCCGAATCTCTCCGAGCGTGAGCCCCGAGAGTCGTTCGTTGAGCACGCGCGAGACTTCGGCCAACACCTTCTCCGCGATCTCGCCGGGTACCTCGACGAAGACGCTCTGCGCTGCCCCGCCGTCGAGCCGCATCACCAGCAAGAGCCGCTGGGCGGACATGCGAATCAGCTCGAGATTGTGCAGCGTCGCTTCCTCGAGGCGAGGTCCGAGCGCGACGCCGAGCTCCTGTGTCAAAATGCCGAGCACCTGCGCGGCGCGACGAAGGATCGCCTCAATGGCGGTCCCTGTGCCGGAAAGCTCGTCGAAGATTCGGCCGCGCTCGATGTCGTTGATGGGCGTGACGCGCATCAATGAGTCGACGTAGACGCGATACGCCATGTCCGTGGGGATGCGCCCAGCGGACGTGTGCGGATGGAGGAGAAAGCCCTTCTCCTCCAGGTCGCTCATCGTGTTGCGGATGGTCGCGGGCGACACGCCGAGTCCAAAGCGGCGTGCGATCATGCGAGACCCAGCGGGCTCGGCAGTCTCCACGTACGATTGAATGACCGCCTCGAGGACCCGGCGTTCGCGTTCGTTGAGCTGGTGCGCCATAAGTTCAAATATACTAACGACTTCCAGCGTGGGTCAAGTCCACCGCGAGGGCGTCCAGACGCAGCCAGCCGAGGGGGGTGAGCTTAAGGCGGTCGTTCACGATCGTGGCCCAGCCCGCGTCGATCCAGCGCGCGGTGTGCGCCCGTAACTCCTCCGTCAAGACGAGACCATCAGTCGTGCGCAACCCGATGTATGCGAGCTCCGAATCGACCTCGGCGGGCGCGAGTACTTCCTCGCCATCAGTGGGGTCGTTTCCTGTGCGGAGTCGGCGCAGCCATTCGGCGTACGGGCCGACGTTCCAGCTGCGCCGCTCGCCGTCGAACCGGTGGGCGGCAGGGCCGATCGCGGCGTACGGCGCATGCCGCCAGTAGCTCGAGTTGTGGCGCGCGCGGGCGCCGGGCAGCGCGTAGTTTGACACCTCGTAGTGCTCGAAGCCTGCTGCGCCGAGAGTCGAGTCGGCGAGCAGAAAATCACGCTCGTAGCGCGTATCGGGGGACTCGGTGAGCTGGCCGCGATCGCGCCAGTGACCCAGCGGCGTGTGGGGCTCGACGGTGAGGCCGTAGAGCGACAGGTGATCGGGGCGTAGCGCGAGCGCGCGCGTCACGTCGTCGCTCCAGTCGCGAGCAACGTCCTCAGGGAGCGCGAAGATGAGGTCGAGAGAGAGCTGGCCGATCCCCGCAGCACGCAGGTGGGCAACGGCGGCGCCGATCTGGTAGGCGTCGTGAGTGCGGCGCATCCACTCGAGCGCGGGGGGCGAAAAGGATTGGGCGCCCAACGAGACCCGGTTGACGCCCGCGGCTCGCCACGCCCGCGCGGACTCGGCCGTGACGTCGTCGGGATTGGCTTCGAGGGTGACCTCCGACGCGTCGTCCCAGCTCGCATGCTCGCGAATCGTCTCGAGCAACCTGGCGACGCCAGCGCCGCCGAGGCGCGAAGGCGTTCCGCCGCCGAGGTAGAGCGTCTCGAGTTGCATGCCGCGGTTGGATCGGGCGCGAAGCTCGAGCTCTCGCTGGATGCCCTCGATGTAATCCGCGACCGGAACGTCGCGTCGCACGGCGATGGAGAAGTCGCAGTACGAGCAGCGGCGAGCGCAGAACGGGACGTGCACGTACAGGTGGCGAGGGGGCACGAGCAAAGATAACGCGCCGGGGCGTGGCACCGCGCGATCAGATGCCCGCGCCCGGCATGGACGAGAGACCGCGCCGGCGAATCTCGCCAGTGAGCGCGCATTCGATCGCGCCATCGAGCTCGAGCGCGGTGAGCGCGGCAAGGCAGAGTCTCGCGGGAAGCGACGCGCGTGTAGCGAGGGAATCAAGATCCGGCGCGGGCGTATCGAGCGCATTCCAGATCGCCAGCTGCGTCGCATCGGCGAGCGCGCGCGGCGACGCGCGCGGCGGCGATACGCCAACGAGCGCGAATGCATCGGCGATGTCGGCGATGACGATCGCACCGTCACGAAGGAGCGCGTTCGAGCCCGAACTCTGAGATGCGTCGATTGGGCCCGGCACCGCGGCGACGGCGCGATCGAGCTCGAGCGCGTGCGTGGCGGTGATCAGGGCGCCGCTCCGATGCGGCGCCTCGACTACAATCGTCGCTTGCGCGAGCGCCGCGATGATGCGGTTTCGCTTCGGAAATGAGCCTCCGCTCGCGCGATCGCCGGGAAGCTCCTCCGACAGCAGCACTCCGCGCGCAGCGATCTCCGCGTGCAGCGCCCGGTGCGCAACGGGATAGGCGATGTCGACGCCCGTGCCCAGCACGGCCGCCGTGATGCCGCCCGCCGACAGCGCCGCGCGATGCGCCGCGCCGTCGATCCCGCGCGCCATCCCGCTCACGATCGTGACTCCCGCGCGCGCAAGCGCACCCGCGAGCTCGGTGGTCACGCGCTCGCCGTAGCTCGTGGCGCGGCGCGTGCCGACGATCGCGACGCACGGGGCCGAGAGCTGTTCGACCAAGCCGATCGCGAAGAGCACCGGCGGTGGATCGGGGAGCGCCACCAACCGCTCCGGATAGCCAGCATCGCCGCGCACGAGGATCTGCGCGCCCGCATCGCTCGCGCGCTCGATGGCGCGCATGGCGTTTTCGGAGGCTGAATCCCGCTCGGGCGACGGCGGAGTAGCATCCCACGCCTGCGTCGGCGACCCAAATAATTCGACCAGCTCCCTGAACCGCACCGCGCCGACTCCCGGGAGGAGCGACAGCGCGAGGGCGGCGTGCCGCGACTCGTCGCTAGGGGAGAACGGCGTTCGCCGCCTCGACCTGCGCCGCCTTCCGGAGATCGAGCAGCTTGCTCCAGAACGCGCCGAGCACCTCGTCCAGCCCCAACCGTCCGGCCGCGCTGAGCGCGTACACGCCGAACGCCTCGGGTGCCTCGATTGGCGGCGGCTCGAGCTCGCCGAGCAGATCCATTTTCGTGAACACCACGCAGTGCGGCGTGTCCGCAAGCTCGGCGGAGTAGCTGCGTATCTCCGCGCGAAGCCCATCGTACTCGGCCTGCCAATCCATCGAATCGACGGGAATCAGGAATGCGAGAATTCGCGTGCGCTCGATGTGCCGCAGGAATTGCAAGCCAAGTCCCTTTCCCTCGTGGGCGCCCTCGATGATGCCGGGAATATCGGCAACCACGAACGAGCGATGGTCGCTGAGCGGCACCACGCCGAGATTCGGGGACAGCGTAGTGAACGGATACGCGGCAATTTTCGGATGTGCCGCCGAAATCACCGAGAGCAGCGTGGACTTGCCAGCGTTTGGCTGGCCGACGAGCCCAACGTCCGCGATGAGCTTGAGAACGAGCTCGATCGTGCGCGACACTCCTTCCTCACCGGGCTGCCACTCTCGCGGCGACTGATGCGTGGGTGTCGCGAAGAACGCGTTCCCCTTTCCGCCGCGCCCGCCCTTGGCGATGAGAATTTCATCTCCGTCTGCCAGCACTTCGCCCAGAACGGCGCCGCTCTCGATGTCGCGCACGATCGTTCCCGGAGGAACCGGGAGCACGATGTCTTCACCCGACCTACCCGTCTTGTTGTTCCCCGATCCGTGATCGCCGCGCTCGGCCGCCCACTTGTCGCGGTAGGTATAGTCGAGGAGCGTCGCGAGATTGTAGTCCCCGCGCACGTACACATCGCCGCCGCGACCGCCGTCGCCGCCATCGGGACCGCCCAGCGGGATGAACTTCTCGCGCCGGAAGGATGAGATTCCCGAGCCGCCGTCGCCGCCGCTCACCTTGATCTGGACGCGATCGATGAACGACGTCATGCGCGGCGCACCCGCGCCCAGAGCAACGAATAGCGATGACTGGACTCCGCGCCGAGCCGCGGGGCCACGATGCGGAGCGTGTCGTCCACCTCCTCCAGACTCGCGCCCGCGTTGATGGCGCCGTGCAGGTGTGAGTGCAGTTGGCGATCCTGCTCGAGCGCCGCGCACGCCGCCACGATGCACAGCTCGCGGCGCTTGAGATCGAGCCCCGGCCTGCCGAGCACGCGACCGTACAGATCGATCATCCACGTATCGAGCGCGGGGTGCAGGCTCCGAATGTTCGCGCGCAGCCGCTTGTACAATGTGCCGTACACCTCTTCGCACGTCTGCTCGCCGCGAGAGGTCCACAACGCACGTAGCGACTCTTCGAAATCCGCGGACTCGGCGACGCGATTCGACGCGCGCCGCCACAGGCGCATGCCGTTGAGTGTGCGGGGAAATCCGGCGAACAGATACGTCTGCAGCACCAACTCCTCCACCCAAACGGGATCGATCGCCGACTTCGCCGCCGCCTCGAGCGCCGAGCGCATCTCGGCCTCCGTGCCGGCCGCGAGCACTGCTGCGAGGTCGATGAGCTGCGCGGTGGGCGCATCGAGCGTGGTGTAAACTGCTTCCGTTTCGGTCAGAGACGTCATCAGGATGTCGCGGAATGGATCCAGAATTGGCGGCATGTCAGTTTGCCACGTGCACTTCGCCCACGAGCTCGTTGCGGGTGTTCATGATCGGCGCACGGGCGAACGCCGAGAGTCGCGGTGAAAGCTCCTCAGGCAGGACGCCGAGGCGCTGCAGGAGTTTCAGCAGAGCCGGATGCTGAGCGCGCGAGGCGCCGTCCTCCACCTTGATTGCTACCGCAATTCCCTCCGCAGGTATGCTAACCGCGTGTACCCCTTCCGCGCCGACCTTGCTGATGAGCCGCCCGCCCGATTCCTCGACTAATACCGTGTCGAAACGGTCCGTTCCCCCAAAAAGAAATGGATGCGCGGCGATCGCGGCCAGTATCCGCGCCGGCACTTCCTCGCCCTGTTCGGCCGCTGCGCCCAGGCGCGCGAAGGCCACGGCGAGCGCCGCAAGCGGTAATCCCACCGCAACGACTCCGCATCCGTCGACCATCAGTTCCATGTCGTCGCGTGGGCTTCCGCTCCATCGCGCAATTTGCGCGAGAGCCCGGTCCTGTACCTCGTGGCCGAACCGTTCGTAGCCCAGGGTGGACCACGACTGCCCGCGTGCGTACGCAAGCATGCCCGCGTGCTTGCCCGAGCAGTTGTTGTGCAGCCGTGACGGCGACAGCCCCGCCTGATGCATGAGCCGCACGCCGCGCCGCGTCATCGGCTCGTGCGCACCGCATGCAAGATCGCCCTCCTCCAGCCCGATCGAGTCGAGCATCCTCGCCGCAAGCGCCACATGCTCCGGCTCGCCCCCATGCGAGGCGCACGCCAGCGCGAGCTCCTCGCTTCCCCAGCCGCAGGCGTCGAATGCGCCTGACTCCACGAACGAGAAAAGCTGGAAGGGCTTCGCGCAGGAGCGCCAGACGGTCAGATACGTCGGGTCGCCCGCGCTCCCGAGCACGATCCCCTCGGCGTCGCACACCACCGCGTGAACGTGATGTCGCGACTCGATCGTGTCCCCACGCGTGGCGACGACATCGAGATCATAGCGGTTCGCTGACAGTCTTTCCTCCGGAGGTCGCCGCGGTATTCGTCACCGCGACCAGAATTCCAAGCAGCACGAGCGCAAAGCCGGCGAGCGTACGCGCCGATGGCGTCTCGCGGATTCCCGGAAGAACCGCCGCGAGCAGCGTCGCCCCGATCGGCTCACCGAGCACGGTGAGATTCACGACGAAGGCGGGCGCGTACTTCACGGCCCAGTTCATTCCCGTGTGTCCGAGCAGCATCGGGCCGACTGCGAGCGCCGCAAAGATCGCGAGCTCGCGAGGTGGCTGATGCATCAGCGGTAAACGCGCCGCCAGCGAGATCGAGAGCAGCGTGATGAAGCACACGCCATAGACGATCGCCACGTACGGCCAGAGGTCCAGCTGCTGCCGCACTCGCCGTCCCGTAAGGTAATAGAGCGCTGCCGCGACGCCGCCGCCGAGCGCGAGCAGGTCCCCGATGAACGCCTTGTTGTCGTGCGACCCAGGCTTGCCCCAGTCAGCCGAGCCGAGGACCGCTGCGCCGATCACGGCGACCGCAATTCCGATCCATTGCCGGCGCGAGGGCGCCTCCTTGAGCCACGCGGCGGAGGCGCCGGCGACGATCACAGGCTGCAGGTCGACGAGCACCGTGGACGCGGCGATTGTCGTGAGCGCGATCGACGCGTTCCACGCCCAGAAATGGAGCGCGAGGAGCACGCCCGCGCCCGACGCGAGTGCGAGCCCCGCTCGATCGAGGGTGCGCCACTGCCGCCATCCGCCCGTCATCACGAGCGCGACACCGACGATGATCAGCGAGAAGAAGAGCCGCCACGTCGCGATGACGACCGCGTGCGCGTGCGAGAGGCGAATCAGCGGGCCGGCGAACGAGATGCCGACTACTGATAACGCCAGGACGCAGAGGACTACGCGATTCGATGGTCGCATGAGATGCGACAGCTTACCGCCGGCCTCGGCGCCGCGACAGATCCGCGCTAGAAGACCTTGACCATTCCTTTCGTGTACTTCCGCGGATTCTTGCGCACGTCCTCGAGAATCGCGCCGAGATCCGTGAGTGCCTTGTTCAGTTTGTCGTAGAGCGCCGGATCGTTGATGACGCGGCCCGCGGTTCCGTTGCCCGAGGAGAGCGCGCGCAGGAGCGAGTCCGCCTGCGTCGTGACCGCGACCATGTGCGTGTACAAGGTGTCGTCGGTGAGCAGACGGCCGACGCTGCTGTGCGACGAGTGGAGCTGTGCGAGAACGGTGTCGAGCTGCGCGGTCACGTCGACGAGGTGGTTATAGAGCGCGGGATCGTCGACCAACTTTCCAAAGGTGCCGTTCGGACGATCGAGCCGGCCGAGTGCGGAGTTGAGGTGGGTGAGCGTTCCGTTCAACTGGTCGTAAAGCGAACGACTGTTGATCAGCTGTCCCATCGTTCCGTCGCCGTGCGCGATACCGCCGGTAATCGCCTTCAGGTCGTGCGTCAGCGCGACGACGTCAGTGAGCGCGCCGCTCGCCTGAGTCAACATCGCCTCGTAGTCGAGCGATGGGAGACTCTGGATCGTGTCGCCCGCAGGAAGCACGGCGAAGCGCGGCGTTCCCGGCGAGATGTCCAACACCTTGTCGCCGAGCAGTCCGAGCGACTTGAGCTTGATGCGCGAGTCCTCGCGAATGAGGTTGCTCAGGCGCGATTCTACCTCCAGCGTCACGCGCAGGTTGCGCGTCGTGTCTCCGGACGGCGGCAGGAAGTCGATCTGCTTGACGTTGCCGGCGAGCTGGCCCGCGAGCGTCACGGTGCCCCCCTTCTGCAGCCCGTTCGAGTTGGACAGGAAGGTGACGAGCGTGTACCGCTTCGTGAAGAGATCCGCCGCCTCGCCGAGCTTGACGACGGCGATCGTGAGGATGCCGATCGCGGCCAGAATCAACGCGCCGACCTTGAGCTGGTCCCATGTGATGAACGTCGATCGTTTCATAGCGACCTCAGACTCCTCCGAGAAAGTCTTGCACGTAGCGATCCTGACTGGCCGTCATGTCTTCCGGTGATCCGAAGAACACGATTCTCTTCTCCGCGAGCAGCGCGATCTTCGTCGCCATGCGGAACGCCGATCGGATGTCATGGGACACGACGACGCTCGTCACCTTGAGCTCACGCTGCAACTTCATGATGAGGCGCGTGATCGTGCCGGTGGTGAGCGGATCGAGGCCCGACGTCGGCTCATCGTACAGCATGATCGCGGGATTGACCGCCATGCCGCGCGCGATGCCGACGCGCTTCTTCATGCCGCCCGAGAGCTCCGCGGGGAGCTGATCCATCACGCGATCGGGATCGAGATCGACGAACTCGAGCTTTTCCTTCACGCGCGCCTCGATCTCGTCATCGGTGAGCTGCGTATGCTCGCGCAGCGGGAACGCGACATTCTCGAACACGGACATCGAGTCGAAGAGCGCCGCGCCCTGGAAGACCATACCCATCTTCTGACGAATGACGAGCGCCTCCTCGTACGTGACGTCGTTGAGCACCTCGCCATCGACGATGACGCGGCCTGAGTCCGGACGAAGGAGGCGAAGAATGAGCTTGAGCACCGTCGACTTCCCCGTTCCTGATTCGCCGGCGATGACGATCGTCTCGCCACGGCGGGCAATGAGCGAGACGTTCTCGAGAATTGGCCGATCAAAGGCGAGCGAGACGTGGTCGAGCTCGACGATCGCCTCGCGCGACGCGCCGATGCGCTCCTGCGTCTCCTCGCCCTCCTGCAGCTCCTCGGCGAATCGAGCCCGCAGCTCATCCTCGGCGCGGCGAAGACGCGGCTCGCCCTCGTCGTGATCGGCGCGCCGTTCTTCGTGCACTTCCGGTGGAGCCGGAGCGCCCGTGGCATCGCGGGGTGCGTCGCTCATCCGAACAGGAAGAGAAGAACCTGCGTGAGGAAATAGTCGACCACGAGAATCAGCACGCTCGCCACGACGACCGTGCGCGTGGTCGCGTTGCCGACTCCTTCGGTGCCGCCCTTGGTATTGATGCCGAAGAAGCAGCCGGTGATGGCAATGATGCCGCCGAACACGAACGGCTTCACGAGTCCCTGCACGAAGTCGCTCGGGATGTAATGAAGAATGAACCCACCGGATGCGATCTGGTCCCAGACGGTGCGCCAGTAGAGCCCCACGGGAATGCCGACGTACGCGGTCGCGATGACGTTGCCGCCGCCGATGCCGACCGTGTCGCTGAGGATCGTCAATACCGGCATCATGACGAGCGCGGCGATCAGGCGTGGCGTGACGAGCTTCTTGATCGGGTCCACGCCGAGCGTGTTGAGCGCATCGATCTGCTCCGTGACGCGCATCGATCCGATCTGCGCCGCGATGCCGGAGCCCACGCGGCCCGCGACGAGGATCGCCGCGAGCACGGGCCCGAGCTCGCGGACCATGGACGCGGTGACGAGGCGGCCAATGTACATCGTGGCGCCGAACTGGGCCATCTGCACCGACGTCTGGAGAGCGAGCACCATGCCGGTGAAGAAGCCGGTGAGCAGAACGATGCCCAGCGACTGCACGCCGATGGCGTCCATCTGCTGGACCACGTCGCCGAGGTAGAAGGGGCGGGCGAAAATGAAGCGAATCGCCTTGGCGGCGAGTACAAAGTACTCTTGGACCGCCAGCACCCGCATCTTCGCGTCATCGTTGATGCTCGAGAGTAGCCCTGCCAATCGCTGCCCGCGCGAGAGTAATCCCGTTGCCGGGAGATGTAAACCGATGTGGTGCAGGGGCAAGGGACGTGCCCGAGCCCGCTGTGCGTCAATCTAGTGAGGGCGCTCCGCGCGCCGTAGCTTACCCGCCCATGCAACCCCGTCTCGCGCGCGACCGTCTCTCAGCGCTCCTCGATGCAGCCGCAGGGCACCGAATCGCCGTGATCGGCGACGCGATGCTCGACGTCTATCTTCGCGGCGACGTAGACCGAATCTCACCAGAGGCGCCGGTACCGGTGGTGCGCGTGCGGGAGAGGCGGATGGCGCTGGGTGGCGCCGCGAACGTCGCCCAGAATGTCGTCGCACTTGGCGCGCATTGCGAGCTGGTGTGCGTGGTGGGTGCGGACGGGAGCGCGGCGTCGCTGCGCAAGTTGCTGGCAGCCATCGGCGCGCCGGACGGGGCGATCGTGGAGACCGCGCGGCCGACGACGACGAAGACACGAGTGTTGGCGCGCGCGCAACAGGTGGTGCGCGTAGACGAGGAGGAGGACGGCGAGCTCGGCGCGGGAGATGTCGAGCGCGTGCTCGAAGCGGTGCGAAATGCGGTACAGCGCGCGGACGCGGTCGTGCTCGAGGACTACAACAAGGGCGTTCTGGTGTCGGCGGTGATCGAGGAGGCGCTGGCATTGTGCGTCGCTCGCGGAGTTGCTGTCGTCGTCGATCCGAAGTACAGGAATTTCTTCTCGTACCGCGGCGCGACAATCTTCAAGCCGAACCGGCGCGAGCTCGAGTCCGCGCTGGGCGCGACCATGGATGTCGAGCACCCCGAAACGCTGCCCGCGCTCGTGCAGCGGCTTGGCGTCGCGAATCTGCTGCTGACGCTCGGCGAGCGCGGGATGGTGCTTGTTGGTGCGGAAGGCGAAACGGTGCGCGTGCCGACGACCGCGCGCGAGGTGTACGACGTGGTGGGCGCGGGCGACACGGTGACCGCGTATCTGGCGATGATGCTGGCCGCGGGTGCCACGGTGGCCGAGGCGGCTGTGATCGCGAACTTCGCGGCGGGAGTGGAGGTCGGGAAGCTGGGCGCGGCGACGGTGAGTGGGGCGGAGGTGCTCGCCGCGTATGATGAGGTGGCATCGCGTGCGTGATGGCGCGTCGCTTTGTCTGACGAATTGGAATCGAGTAGCTTAGAAAACCGAAGGGCCCTTAGCTCAGATGGTTAGAGCAGTGGACTCATAATCCAACGGTCGCAGGTTCGATCCCTGCAGGGCCCATAGAGTTAGCTACTATCAAGAAACTGCTATGCTAATTTCTATGACAAAATCGTTGCCAGAATTCAATCCTGGTTTTGGCTGGGCCGAGCATTGAGGAGCCGCGTGGTGCTACGCATAGAGGCTCAGCAAAAGGACTAGCCTGCGGAGTTCAGCGTCAGCCAGCATCCGCTATTTTTCTTGCGCCTTTCGCCGACGAACAGTGACAATCGCTTCCTCAATCGCGATGATCGTGTCCAGCGTCGGGTTGGGATGGTCGATCGTGAAGTACCGATTGAATTGCGGCCCGTCCATGTCAAGTTGGCGGCTGAGTGCAAGGCGGCTCACGCCCATTGCCGCGAGGCGCTGGTCAACGGACCGAAAATAGGCCTTGTTGAAGTGCGGGCCGGGAAGATCGAGTTTGAGCTTTGTCATAGCACCTTTCGGTTCAGCCTCCGCGCCAGGCGCGGCAACGCTGGGGTTGGCAAACTCGTAGCACTTAGCCGAATCGATTGCGGCAAAAAGGAGTCGCAAGATTCGCAAGTAGCCGCACTCATTTCGCGATAGGCACGCGGCACAGGCAATCGTACGCGAAGTCGTAGCAGACTCCGGTGACGTCGACCTGCTGTGCTTAGTGCGTCGCGCCGCCGTGCAGCTCAATATAGCCGAGATGCCCATCACCCATGAGCGCTAAACGCCTCGCACGCGTGGACACATCTTCCACCGTCGCAGGTTCGATCCCTGCAGGGCCCATTCATCGAGATGCGACGCGCGACGGCTGCACCGCGGCATCGAACGCTGCGGTTTGAATCGCGCCTCCGCGCTTGACCTGCACCCAGATGCGATAGCTGCCGGCTCGCGGAAAGGCGTAGGGAAGAACCACGTCACCATGCAGGGTGGCGGGCTGCATGCGCGCCATCGCGGAATCCTCGCGCGCGACCTCCTTCCCGATGGATATCGTCGCCCCCGTGTCGCCTCGCTGCCGAATCGCGAACGCCTCCTGCGCTCCCATCGATCCGGTGCCCGATGAATGCAGGTGAATGAAGACGCTTCCATCGTCGCGCATCACGACCGCGTGCGCCGCCATTCCCAAGTACGGCTGGACGTTCGACGTCCTGCCCGAGGCGTCGCGCACAACGAAGTGAAGCGAGGCCGGTGCGTCGGCAAGGATCGGCGTCGTATCGCGAATCCAGGTGACGGTCGATCCGTCCGGGAGCCGTGCCACCGTCTCCCTGCCCGCACCCGGCCCCATGAACGAGACGTCGTCGGAGTCGCCCGCAGGCGAGCGAGAATCGACGCCCGCTACATCGATTGTTCCAACAAGCGTCTTCGCAAAGCCGCTTTCGTGGACGATATCGCCAAAGACGGAATAGCGTCCCGCCGGAAGCGCGGGGAGATCGGAGACAAAGGTGACAGAATCGCTGGTGACGGGATGCAAGTGCGCGAACGCATTCATGCCGGGCATCTTCACGAGAAATAGGTGCATGAGCCTTCCGTGATCACTGATCAGTGGTGACCACGCGGAGCTCTGCGTTCGTTTGAGCCACGCTGAGTCGTGACGCATGAGCCACGCGGAGTCGGTGATCGTCAGTCGGATCAGCGGCCGACCGCCATCCGTCGACTCGGAGAGCGAGATCGCGAATGGCCGATACAGATTCTCCCGAAATTCGGCGTCGACGCCGTCCCACCAACGCTTTCCGCCGCCTATCACGAGTACAAAAAACAGCAGGCTCGCCAGCATCGCGAAGCGCGCGCGCCACACACGACGCTTGTCCGGGACGGTGCCGGGCGACAGCACGCTCTCGCGTACCGCCGCGCCCGTGATGGATACGATGCCCACCACGAGGAATGCTCCGAGCGCCAGCAGCAACCCGCTGAGCGACTTCTGCATTGGCAGGCGACTGCTCGCGACTGCGGTTATCGGAACAATGGCGGAGCCTGAGCCCCGCGCTCCGTCCACGCGCACCGTCACGCTGTTCGATCCGGGGGTCATGATCCAGAGCCGGGTTCGATAACTCCCGGGCGCACCCGGTACCGGCGCGAAGACGTCGGGAGGCGGGGTTCCAGCGGCGGCGTTGAAGACATTGATCACGGCCGTGGCCTGTCGCACCGTGTCGCCTTCAACGTGCACGTAAATCTCGGCGATGCCGGGAATGACGGATGGCATGTGCACGTTCACGAGCACGTGGTATGGCCCCGCAGTTCCGTCATACCAACTGTCCGGACTCCCGATGTGCGCAGAGCACACCACGAGCAATGCGGCAATGCCAGCGATCCCTGGCGCGATGCGCCTCACCGCCTCACGCGGGACATGCCGTTCCCTATCCAGAGACCCAGACGCGCGGAGACGGCGGCGATCGCGGCGGCGATGCCCAAACCTTCGAGAAAGAGCGCGACGCTCGCGTGTCCCGCACCATCCTTCGCGGTGTTCCAGAACTCGTGCTGGAACGCGCCCGGCATCACCATGTACGGCCACTGACCGCCGGCGAAGACGAAATTGTGCGCCGACGGGGAAAGCAGGAACTCGCCGAAATACCATTGCACGACGGCGAGCAGCGCGACGAAACACACGCCAATCAACGCCGATACCAGCCAGTCGTGGCGACCCGCGTTCCACTCGAGGATGCCGTCGATGGCGAGTGCAGGGACCACCAGGAGCAGTGGAAACTGCGGCGGCACCATGTGTGTGACCGCCGTGTAAATCGGCGCGAGCTTCGGAGTCGCCGGAAAGAGTTGAAGCATCCACATCATGAGCAGCACGATCGCCATGTACACGGCGGCCGCTTTCGTAGCCGCGCGCACCCGGCGGCCAGCGCGCGCGAGCGCGACCAGCACCACCGGAAGTGCACCCGCAGCGACCTCGTAGAACAGCGTGCTGTGCATGTCATTGGGGCAACTCGAGTACTCGCTGATCAGCGTCGCGATCATGCAGAGTAGGACGCCGCCCGCTACAGCGTAGGTCCAGCCCAAACGGCGCATTTCCGACGTGTCGACCGCGCGGTTTTGGGCCCCAAGCGCAAAGAGTAATGCGCCTATTTCGATGGGCGACCATCCCGAGCGCGAGGACCATGTGCGGCGGACTCACGATCTGCACGTCGAGTCCGTACGCGTTTGTGCCACCAGTTGTCGAACGGGGCGGAGGTGATCATGACGAACGTGCCCCAGATCGTCACCCACGCGCCGAGTGGGCCGAGAAAGCCCCAGAAGCGAACGCTCTCCGCGCGCTGCTCCGGCGCGCCGCGAAACGTCGTCCAGAGCACGAGCCAACCACAGCTCAATCCCGCGAGCAGCGCTCCGAATTGCTCGAGCAGGTGCGGAAGGGTCCAGAACGTGTCACGCCCCACCGTCGAGTGCCACGAGATGTCCCACAGCAGTCCGACGACGATGCATGTCGACGCGCACAACACGGCGTACAGCGGCCACGCGCGCGCCACGCTTCGCCTCGCTGATGCATCCTCACTTCGGAGTATCGGAACGTCCGCCGCGATGCTCGCCATGCGGACCCCCTACTGAAACATTGCCGCCGACTTGATCAGCGTCTGCGTCACGCCCCAGAACAACGGCACCAGCACGAACGTCCACGCGAGAATGACCTGCAGCTTCCCGCTATTCTCCGCGGCGGAGGTCGAGCTCTGCAACCGCGCGTCGTCAGCCAAGAGTACGCTCCGGCGTTGGTGTGGATGTCGCCATCTTGCCCTGCGGTGGGCTCTCGACATCGTGGTACTTCGCGTCGACCGGCCGCACCATGAGGTCGCAGATCAGACCCACGACGAGCAGTCCCGCCATGATGTACAAGGTCAGATCGTACTGGTGCGCCTTGGGCACGCCGTGATCCGTCTGATACTTCCCGATGTAGCTCACGAGCGCGGGCCCGAGCACGCCCGCCGTCGACCACGCGGTGAGGAGACGCCCGTGAATCGCGCCCACCTGCCGCGTGCCGAACAGGTCGCGCAGATACGCCGGAATGGTTGCGAATCCCCCGCCGTACATCGTGAGAATGAGAAAGCAGCAGAACACGAACAGAGCGACGCTCTGCGCACGCCCGCTCGCCGGGATCGCGATGTAGAGCAGCGGGCCGAGGGTAAAGAAGATGAAATACGTCGCCTTGCGACCAATCACGTCGGACAACGACGACCATCCGAATCGGCCCGCCATGTTCGCGATGCTCAGCAGCCCGACGAAGCCACCGGCCACGACCGCAGTTATGCGTCCCGGAAACAGATCCTGGCTCATCGGCGACGCCTGGCTCAGCACACCGATGCCGGCGGTGACGTTGACAAGCAACATTATCCACAGCAGCCAGAACTGCTGCGTCTTCCAGGCGTTGTCCACCGACACGCTATGGCTGGACACGAGCTTGCTCTGATGCGCTGAGGGAACGAAGCCGGCCGGCAACCAACCCGGCGCCGGAATACGCACGGTGAATACGCCGAACATCATGTAGACCAAATAGATCAGGCCGAGCGACACGAACGTGCCCGTCACGCCGGACCCATGATGCATCGCGTGAAAGGTCTCCATGAGCTTCACCGAGAGCGGCGCGGCGATCATCGCGCCGCCACCGAATCCCATGATCGCGAGCCCGGTTGCCATGCCCGGCTTGTCGGGAAACCACTTGATCAGCGTGGAGACCGGCGAGATGTAGCCGAGTCCCAGTCCGATGCCCCCCAGCACTCCATACCCGGCGAGCAGTAGCCAGTACTGGTGATAGTAGACCCCGACGGAGCCCACGAAGAAGCCGCCGCTGAAGCAGACCGCCGACGCGAACATCGCCTTGCGCGGCCCGACGCGATCCAGCCACGCGCCAAAGGTCGCCGCCGACAATCCAAGGCAGACAATCGCGATACTGAACACCCATCCGATCGTCGGAATCGACCAGTCCGTCGGAGCTGCCTTCACCGCATCGACGAGCTTCGACTGCGACAAGGCTCGCAGCGTGTCGGCTTGTGGGAGGCGCGCGATCGCGACGAGCTTCGCCAGCGGTTTGTTGAAGACGCTGAACGCGTACGCCTGACCGATGCACAAGTGGATCGCGAGCGCGGCGGGCGGAACGAGCCAGCGATTGAAGCCGGGCTTCGCGATGATCCGTTCGCGATCGAGGAAGGACAGAAATGCCATGCAGAAATCCCGGTTCGGGGGGTCGATTGCAGCGTCGAAACAGTATCCCCCAATCCGCGCCCTCGCCACTACCCCGCCCACTTGGTCGCCATTACATTTTTGCTCTATCGTGGCGGCTCGGCCGCCGCTCTCGGTCGCGTAGCTCAGCTGGTTAGAGCGCTGGTCTCACATACCAGAGGTCCGGGGTTCAAGTCCCTGCGCGATCATCATTGCACGCGAGCCCCCGCCGCCTTGTGGCACCGGGGGCTCGCATCACATCCCGCGCTACTCTCAGAGCACCGCGATCGATACGATCCCCTCGCCGCCGCTCGCGTAACGCTCGCCGCAGGCCTCGCACTGCACCCGCACGCCCTCGGGCACGCGCGCCAGCAGCGGCAGCTTCTCACCGCACTGACACACCCACCCCACCAGCCGCCCGGGCACGCCCACCACCATCGCGTACGCCGGCACGTCGCGCGTCACCACGGCGCCCGCCCCGACGAAGCAGTACTCCCCGAGCGTGTTGCCGCATACGATGGTCGCGTTGGCGCCCACCGACGCGCCCTTTCGCACGAGCGTCTCGCGGTACTCGTGTTTGCGCGAAATGTGGCTGCGCGGATTGTAGACGTTCGTGAACACCATCGACGGACCGAGGAACACGTCGTCCTCGCAGGTGACGCCCTCGTACAGACTCACGTTGTTCTGCACCTTCACGTTTCGGCCGAGCCGCACCCGCGGCATGACGACGACATTCTGGCCGAGGCTGCACCCGGCCCCGATGTCGCAGCGCGCCATCACGTGACAGAAGTGCCAGACCCGCGTTCCGACGCCGAGCACCGTCTCGTCATCGACGTACGCGGACTCGTGCACGAACGCCCCGTTCGGGAGCTCGCGCATCTCGGACTTGTTGCCTCGTCCGTCGCGCCCCGTCACGCGCGTCGATGCTCGCGCGAGAAGGTACGCAGCGGCAGCGCAATCTCGTTCTCCGATCGCGCGGACTCGTAGATCGCGAGGATCAGCTCGAGCGACTTCCGCCCCTCGCGGCCATCGGTCTCCGCCGCCGCCTCGCCGCGCAGCACCGCGACGACATTGTCATAGTACGGCCGGTGTCCCGAGCCATACACCGAGAGCGGATTCGGCGCCGCGCGCAGCAGCTCCGCCTCGCGGTCGATGTCGTCGTACTCCGCGAACTCCCAGTGCTCGATCCGGTTCAGCGCCGTGCCGCCCACCTTCACCGTGCCGCGCTCCCCGATCACCGTGATCGACCCTTCCATGTTGCGCGGATACGCAAGCATCGTGACCTCGATCGTCCCGAGCGCCCCGTTGCGAAATCGCAGAATCGCCACGCCGGTGTCCTCGCTCTCGATGCGCCGCGCGAGCGTCGCCGTTCGCGCCGTCACCGACTCTACCTGCCCCACGAGCCACTGGATCATGTCGACGTAGTGGCTCGCCTGATTCATGAACGCGCCGCCGTCGAACTCCCACGTGCCGCGCCACGGCGCCATGTCGTAGTACGACTGCGGCCGGTTCCAGCGCACGGTGGTGTTCGCGAGATAGATGCGGCCGAAACGCCCCGCATCGAGCGAGCGCTTGAGCAGCTGAATCGATGGGTTCAGCCGGTTCTGCTTCACCACGAACAGCTGCACGCCCGCAGTGTCGCACGCCTTGACCAGCGCGTCCGCCTCCTCGAGTCGCGTCGCCATCGGCTTCTCGCAGATCACGTGCAAACCGCGCTCCGCCGCCATGATGCCTTGTCGCGGGTGCAGTCCGCTGGGCGTGCAGATCGCGACGACATCCGCCGGGATCGAGTCCAGCATCTTTTCGTAGCTCGTGAAAAACGGGACGTCCGCCTTCTCCCCCGCTGCGCGTGCGCGTTCGAAGATTTCGTCGCACACCGCCACCAACGCGAGCTTCGGATTCGACGTGATCGCATCGATGTGGCGCTCACTGATTCGGCCACATCCCACGAGCACGATCCGAATCGGGCGGTTGCCGTCGACAACGCTCACGTAGCGCTCCATTTTTCCTGTGGGTCGCTCAGGCGTGGGCGACGACGGCGCGCTCCGGATGCAGAGGCTCGCGCCTGGCGCACGCGTTGCGCGTATCGATCACGAGCTGCGCGTGGTGGCACACCCGACTATAGTCGATGGACGAGTGATCGGTCACGACCATCACGGCGTCGGCACTTCGCAGCGCGGCATCGGTGAACGGCACCGACACGCCGACCGCGCCAGCGGGCGTGTGGCCATCGGCGACGATCTCGGGCACATATGGGTCGTGATAGCTCACGACCACGCCCTTGTTCGTCAGAAGATCGAGGATCTCGAGCGCCGGAGATTCGCGCAGATCGTCGATGTCCTTCTTGTATGCCACGCCAAGCACGAGCACCTTCGATCCCTTGAGCGGCTTCCCTGCCTGGTTGAGCGCGTCCTGGAGTTTCGCTACCCAGAAGGCGGGCATCTCGGTATTGATCTCGCCGGCGAGCTCGATCATCCGCGTCTTGTAATGCAGCGTGCGCATTTTCCACGCGAGATAATGCGGATCGAGAGGAATGCAATGTCCGCCCAGTCCGGGACCCGGCGTGAATTTCATGTAACCGAACGGTTTCGTCGCCGCCGCCTCGATCACTTCCCACACGTCCACGCCAAGCCTGTCGCAGATCATCGCCATCTCGTTCACGAGACCGATGTTGATCATGCGAAAGGTGTTCTCGAGCAGCTTCGTCAGCTCGGCGGCCTCCGGCGATGAGACCTCGACCACCTTGTCGATGAACAGCTGGTAGATGCGACCGCCGAGGTCAGTGCACGCGGGCGTCACGCCGCCGAGCACCTTCGGCGTGTTCTTCGTGAACCACTTCGGGTTGCCCGGGTCCACGCGCTCGGGGGAGAAGCAGAGGAAGAAATCCTTCCCGACCGTGAGTCCATTGGACTCGAAGCGCGGCAGCATCAGCTCGCGGGTCGTGCCGGGATACGTCGTGGACTCGAGCACCACGAGCTGTCCCGGGCGCAGCTGCTCCACGATCGCCTCGGTCGCCGCGACGATGTAGGACATGTCGGGATCCTTCGTCTTGCCGAGCGGCGTCGGAACGCACACGGAGATGACGTCGCACTCGCCGAGGCGGGACATGTCGGTGGTCGCCTCGAGCTTGCCCGAGCGACGCAAGGACGCGACATCGGCGCCCTTGACGTCCTTGATGTGGCTCTCGCCGGCATTAACGAGGTCGGCCACCCGCTCCGAGACCTCGAACCCGATGACCTTGAGTCCAACGCGGCCCATTTCGACGGCCAGCGGGAGCCCGACGTAGCCGAGACCCATGACACCGCAAATCAGGTCGCGGCGGTCGATCCTGTCCGACAGCGATTCGAAAGTTCCCACAGGCCCATGATTGGGAGGTGAGGTCACGATGCTCGGAGGACGCCCCCAGCGCAGCACCGGTAACCTTGCCGGGGCGTCGGCAGTCTGAATGAAGAGCGCGGCGCGCGCGCCTCGGATCCCGAAATTCGCCCGCGGGCCGAGGCAGTGTGGGAACTTAACGGAAGCAAATTGACCGATCAAGCAAAACGCTATCCCCTGCCGCTGGCGCCTACCGCGCTCACGGCGCTCGTGCCCTGCTCACACAACGGCTGCCCACTCGGTGTGGACGCTGCGGCCATCGCGGGCGCACTCCTGGCGGGCGACCATCCTCGGGCCTTCCTGCTCGCCCGCGGTCCCAACCCGTTTGCGAGCGCTTGCGGCCACGGCTGCCACGCGCCCTGCGAGAGCGCGTGCAACCGCCGCGCCTTTGGCGCACCGGTCGCGATCGCGGCCCTGGAGGCCTATGCGAGCGGATTCTCGACGCCGTCCACGCTGCCGTCCCCCGAGCCGTGCACGAGCGCGCACGACGCGCGGTCGGTGTCCGGGCTCGTGCATCAGACGCCGGACACAGCGTTCCGCGCGCCCCGGTCGGGGAAGCGCGTCGCGATCATCGGCGCCGGCGCCGCGGGGATGGGGTGCGCGCACGATCTCGCGCTCCTGGGCCACGAGAGCACCATCTTCGACGAGGCCAGCGAGCCAGGCGGTGTGCTGACGGGCGCGATCCCGGCCTTTCGCTTTCCGATCGCGAGCGCGCGCGCCGAGTGCGCCGCAATTCTGTCGACGCATGCACAGCTCGCGTCGAACGCCTTGGTGACCGGAATCGAGTCGCTGCGCGCGATGCTGGCCACCGAATTCGACGCGATCTTCCTCGCCACGGGCGCGTCGGTACCGGTAGATGAGATCTTCCCGGATCAGCCACCGCACTCTCGCGTGGTCGATGCGATGTCAGTGCTCGCCAGGCACTCGCCGTTGAGTGGTCGGGTCGTCGTGGTCGGCGAGGGCGATCTCGCGCTAGACGCCGCCCGCGTCGCGCTCCGGCGCCCGCGCAGCGAGGAGGCGCGCAGCGTCGCCACCGCCCACGCCGTGCTCCCGCAGCCGCTCGAGGCCACGTCCGCGCAGCCCGCAGCGCTCGCCGCCGCGCTGCAGGACGGCGTGATCCTCCTTGGCGGCTGGCAGGCGCGCCGCTATCTCACCGACGAGGAGGGCACGCTGACCGGCGTCGAGATCTCGCACGCGACGGAAGGCGTGACGAAGGTGCTCGCGTGCGATTCGCTCGTCACAGCTGCGCGGCGCGTCCCCGCGAGGCAGTTCGGCTCCGAGCTCAAGCACGACGAGCACGGCTTCATCGCCGTCGACCCGCTCACACTGCAAACGTCGCTGCGAGGCGTATGGGCCGGCGGCGCGTGCGCGTTCGGACACCGCTCCATCGCGCACGCGGTCGCCGACGGCAAGAGGGCCGCATGGCAGATTCACGCCGCGCTGACCAAGACCGTCGTCCGCACCGTCGTCTCCTCGGCGTGGGTCGAGCTTGGCGATGAAGAGTGGGATGGCGAGAGAGCTGCGCGCGCAATCGCCGCACGCCGCATCGACAATGCGGCATCCACCGCGCCGCCGGCCGATCCGTTCTCGAGCAGCGCGCTGCGCGACGTGCAGGAGATCGTGCGCGAGGCAAGTCGCTGCTTCGACTGCACGGTACTTCCCGTGATCGCGGACGACTGCACGAAGTGCGGCGCCTGCATCAGCGGATGCCCGGAGCACGCGCTCGCGTTCTCGAGCGACGAGGTGCGTACGGTGGAGGTGGACAGCGCGAAGTGCACACGCTGCGGCGCGTGTGTCGCAATGTGTCCGCCGGGAGCCATCGCGATGGCGCGCGCGATCTGGGAGGAGCGGCTGGTGTCCGGCGCGGCGACGTCGCCTGACCGTCGCGCGCCGGTGATTCGTCGCGCGCCCAGCTACACGCCGCCGGATATCGGCGGTCTGCCGGCGGTGCGGATCTAGCTGACGGTCGCGCCGCCCCGTTTGAGGCGCCCGATCAACGCTTCGGTCGCGCGTACGTGCAGCACGAGCACGGAATCCTCGCTGCGCTGGTCGATCACTTCACCCTCGCGATGCAGCTCCGCGAGCAGCCGCCCGTCGCCCGCGGGGATTCGAATCTCCGACACGGGCCGCATCGTCCGCACGCGGGTGACCAGCGCGCGCAGCAGGGGCTCCAACCCATCCTCGGCCAGCGCCGACACGAAGATCGAGTCCGGATACCTGTCGCGCACCTGCTCCTGCAGCGAGAGCAGCGCGTCGTTGTCCAGCCGATCGATCTTGTTGAAGACGTGCAATACGGGCTTGTCGGTGACACCGAGCTCCGCGAGCACGCCGTCGACGACGTGCACGTGATCTTCCCACGTCGAGCGGCTCGCGTCGATCACGTGCAGCAGGAGGTCGGCCTCGTTCACCTCTTCGAGCGTCGCGCGGAACGACGCCACGAGATGGTGCGGCAACTTCCGGATGAATCCTACGGTATCCGTCACGAGCGCCTTCTGATGCTCGCCCAGCCTGACCTCGCGCGTGAGCGGATCGAGCGTTGCGAACAGGCGATCCTCGACGAACACCTGCGAGTCGCCCGCGAGCGTGCGGAGCACGGATGACTTCCCCGCGTTCGTGTAACCGACCAGTGACACGCGAAATTCGCCCTTGCGCGACTGCCGCTGCACGACACGCGCACGCGTCACGTCGACGAGCCGCTCCTTCAGCAGCTTGATGCGATTGTTGATCAGTCGCCGATCGGTCTCGAGCTGCGTTTCGCCAGGTCCGCGCATGCCGATGCCGCCGCGGAACTTCTCGAGGTGCGTCCACATGCGGGTGAGTCGCGGCAGCGTGTACTCGAGCTGCGCGAGCTCGACCTGCATCTTGGCCTCGCTCGTGCGCGCGCGCGTGGCGAAGATGTCGAGAATGAGCTCCGCACGGTCGACGACGCGCGTGTTGAGCGCGGTCTCGACGTTGCGTCCCTGCGCCGGCGACAGCTCGTCGTCGAAGATGATGACGGTCGCCTCCTTCTCCTCGATGGCCACGCGCAGCTCCTCGATTTTTCCCTTGCCGAGGTAGGTGCCCGGGTGCGGGCGGTCGAGCATCTGGGTGACCTCGCCGACAACGGTTGCGCCAGCGGTATCCGCAAGCTCGGCCAGCTCCTCGAGATGCTCGTTCAGCAGGTGTCTCGCCCGCGCCGACTTGATTGGCGCGCCGACGAGTATCGCTCGCTCGGCGGGCGGATGAAGATCGATGGAGTTTCTTGAGATGGTTCTACCCGTGTCCGTGTTCGGAGCTCAGCGCAGCGCACCGAGCGAGTTGAAATTCCCCGTGCGGTCGTACTGGATCGTAAAGTCGCCGACGCTGGACCCCACGGTCAGATCGCCCAGGACGCGGTACGGAATGGTCCCGGTCTTCATCAGCTCGCGGCCGGCGGCGCTGACACCGTTCCAGCTGAAATGAAGCGGCAGCACCACATCGGTCGAGTCGTTGCTCGGCACGGTGAAGTGCTTGTCCAGTGCGCCGGCGCCCACGTCGAGCGAGTCCACCATCACCTTGTACGTAATGCGCGACGCGTCGAGGCGATACCCGTTCGGGTTGTACACACTCAGGATGACGTCGAGCGTACCGCCCGTGAGCCCGACGCCGCCCACTTGCACGTTCTTGAAGGTGACGACCGGCTCCCTGAAGTTGCCCCTGCCGAGTCCCGCGCACGACGCGCTCACGAGCGCGACGGCGGATATCAGTGCTGCCTTGAGCCGCATACCGTCTCCGAATGTGGGTTCATGCGCCGGACGATGAATCATCGTTGGCCGCCTTGTTTTTGAGCTCGGCCCACCACGCGAGCCGCTTGCTGATTTCCTTCTCGAAGCCGAAGCGACCCGGTTCGTAGAGCACCGTCCCGCGCAGCTTGTCCGGAAGATACTCCTGCGGAATGTACGCGTCCTCCGCGTCGTGCGCGTACTGATACCCTTTATGATACCCCAGTTCCTTCATCAGCGCGGTCGGCGCGTTTCGAATGTGCATCGGCACGCCCTCGGCCGGTGTGTCTCGAGCGGCGGCGAGCGCCGCAGAGAGCGCGGTCTTTGCGCTGTTCGATTTGGGAGCGGTCGCGAGGTAGATCGTCATTTCGGCGAGCGGCAGGTAGCCTTCGGGTGCGCCGAGCATGTGCCACGCATCGCGTGCCGCAACGGCGAGCTGCAGCGCATTTGGATCCGCGAGTCCCACGTCTTCGGCCGCCATCGCGATTGCCCGCCGGAAAATCGTCATGGGATCCTCGCCACCTTCGATCATGCGCGCCATCCAGTAGAGCGCACCCTGCGGATCCGATCCGCGAAGCGACTTGTGGTACGCCGAGAGAAGGTTGAAGTGCTCCTCCCCCGACTTGTCGTGGCGGGCGAAGCGGAGTTGCAGCGCATCACGGGCGACCGGCGCGGTGATGTGGCCCTTCGCGCCGACGTGCGATGCAGCGGCCTCTAGCACGGTGAGCGCGCGGCGCGCATCGCCATCAGCTTCGGCGACAATCATCGCGAGCGCATCCTCGTCGACCACGAGCTCCTGCTCGCCAAGGCCGCGCTTCCGATCGTGCAGCGCGGCGCGCAGAACCTTCGTCACATCGTCGGAGGTGAGCGCGCGCAGCACGAAGACGCGGGTGCGCGAGAGGAGCGCCCCGTTGATCTCGAATGACGGGTTCTCGGTGGTCGCGCCGATGAGCGTGACGGTGCCGCGCTCGACGTGCGGAAGAAAGGCGTCCTGCTGCGCGCGATTGAGACGATGGATCTCGTCGACGAAGAGCACCGTGCCGCGACCGCTCATCGCGAGCCGCTCCTCCGCGGCCGCAATGATCTCGCGCACGCGCGGCACGCCCTCTGTGACCGCGGAGAACGGTACGAACTCGCGTTCAGTGTAATTCGCGACGAGCAGTGCGAGCGTCGTCTTCCCGCTCCCTGGTGGTCCCCAGAAGAGCATCGATGACACCTTGCCGCGCTCGATCGACTCGCGGAGCGCCATCCCCGGCGCAAGTAGATGCTCCTGCCCGACGAATTCGTCGAGCGACGCCGGCCGCATGCGCGCGGCGAGTGGTTGTGAGCTGGCCGGCGGCATGAACAACGATGGTGCGGGCGTACCTCCACCCGCTCGACCGCGCATGCTCTTCCCCGCTGCCATCGTCAGACCCCCGCTACCGCGCGCGTCGCGAAATACAACGCGCAACCAGCAACGAACGCCAGCTGCGGGCGCCAATCGTGCTTCCCCTGAAACTCCGGAACCAGATTCGATGCGGCCACGTACAGCGTCACTCCTGCCGAGAGTCCGAGTCCGATCGCGTCGAGCGCCGGCGCCGCGTCGGTGAATACGACGCCGGCCACCGTCGAGAGTCCGAGCGCCAACCCCGCCTGCACCGCTCTTGCACGCCCCGCGCCAGCCGCCAGAAAGAGGCTGGCGATCGCGAAGCCCTCGGGAAGCTTGTGCAGCACGATCGCCACGAAGACGATCGTGCCGAGCGCAGCGCTCACGTGGAAGGCGCTCGCGATCGCGACGCCATCGACGAAGGTGTGCAACAGCAACCCGGCGAGTGCCGACACGCTCACGAGCTCCGTGACCTCGTGCGTCTCCTCCCCGAAATGAAAGTGGGGGGCGAGCACGTGCTGCGTGAGGTGCACGAGCAGATAGCCGGCGAGCGCGGCCATCGCGCCGCGGGCGCCCGAGCGCGCGATCGCCTCGGGAAAGATGTCGATGAGGCAGACGCAGATCATGAAGCCGGCCGCCAGCGCGATCATCGCGTCGAGCGCCCTGGCACTCCACTTCGCGCGGAGAGCGACGACCAGCGCGCCGACCACGTTCGCCGCCGCGGCCACGACGGCGTAAATCAGCGGTGTTCGCGTCACTCGGCGATCAGCCCCAGCGATTCGACCAATGTGTCGAGCGCGACCTCGAGCTCGGGTGCGTCCGGAAACTCGTGGCGGGAGAGCTTCCAGCTATTGGTTCGAACGAGGCGGCGCTCTTCCAACCCCTTCCCCTGGAGCAGATACAGCCAACGATCCGTGCGCGCGTAGATGAACAGCTCGAGCATGGGATTGAGCGTCAGCTGGTCCTCGCTCGAGTACACCGCAATCTCGACGCCGCCCGCGGCAGCGATGAGCGACTTGATGCGGGTGAACGCGTCGCGGACATCGGGAAGCGCGAGCCGATCGCCGCGCCACTTGCGCGAGCCGCGCGCATCCACGATGGCCAGATCGACGGCAGGCGGCAACTGATCCATCAGCGCTGAAAAGAGGTCGACGATGCGCTCCGCGTGCGCGACGACGTGCGCGCTGTAGTACTCGTCTTCCTTTGCGAAGACGAAGCCGTCGGCAGCGGAACGAAAGCGCTTCCACACCGACGTTTCGGGTTGGCGGCCGCGAAACCACATGCGCTGCTCTCTCAGCTGTGAGACTGTTTGCCGGCCAGCTCGCGCGCGCGCGCGAGCAGCTGGTCGTACGTGTTGCGTGCGGGATCGTCGAGCACCCAGTCGAGCAGCGTGCGGAGCGCGGCACCGAGCTGCGGGCCCGCCTTGATCCCGGCCCTCATGAGATCCCCGCCATCGACTGCAAGATCGCCGGTTTCCAGGGGATCACGAAGAGCGACGGCCTCGGCGCGGCTGCGGAGCGCCTGCACCCTCGCCGGCTCGACTCGCCCCGATCCAGCCGCGCCCTCCGCGCGAACGCGCGCATCGAGCACGGTGAACAGCGCATCGATGCGCGTGCGGCCGATCGCGGCGACCCATCGGCGCACCGTCGCATCGGATATCGTCGCGTCACTCGCGAGCGCGTCGCGAATCGGACCTCCTACCAGGTGCCATCGCTCGACGATGTCACCGATCCATTGTACGCGCTCGTTGGAGAAGCGAAGCTCGCGCAAGGTCGCGCGCGCGTCCGCAGGCGGCACATCGAGCATGAGCGCGATCAGTCTGTTGGCGGTGTGATGGCGCTCCTCCGCATTCGTGGCGCGCGGCAGCAGGTCAAGGGTCGCGAGCGCGACTTCGTTCGCAGAGGCAAGCGCCGGCGCCAGCACAGTGAGCGCACCGCTGTCCCGCCACAGACGAAATGCGTTGCCGGGCCGGTCCACCTGCACCATGGTCTTCTCGATCTCCTGCTGCACCCGCTCCATCGACAGGCGCCCCAGATGCGGCGCCGATTCCTCGATTGCGGCCCACGTCTCGGGCTCGATCTCGAAGTCGAAGCGCGCCGCGAATCGAAACGCCCGCAGCGCACGCAGTCGATCCTCTCGCATGCGGTCCGCCGCGATGCCCACCGCGCGCACCAGCTTTCGCTGCAAGTCCTCTCTACCATGAAAGGGATCGCGGAGCTGACGCGTCTCGGGCCCGTACGCGATCGCGTTGATCGTGAAATCGCGGCGCGCGAGATCCTCGTCGAGACTCGCCCCAAACTCGACTACCGCGTGCCGGCCGTCGGTCTGTACATCGCGACGAAAGGTCGTCACCTCGTGCATGACGCCGGCGGCATCGAGCACTCCCACGGTGCCGAAGTCGATGCCGACCGGCACGGTGCGACGGAAGAGTCGCTGGATCTGCTGCGGCGTCGCCGCCGTCGCGAGGTCCCAATCGAGGTTAGGGTGCCCCAGGAGGGCATCGCGCACCGCTCCGCCCACGAACCAGCTCTCGTGGGCCGCACGGATGAGCGTCTGTGCAATCTCGAGCACAGAGGCGGGCGGCTGGAGCAGCTCCACATTCCCCGAGGGGACATTCGTCGCGCTATCTTTACTCACCTATGCATCTCGCCGTCATTCTCGACGAAAGTTCCGCCACGCCTGACTTCAAGGCGGCCGTACTTTCCGTTCGCTCACGCACTCGCACTCCACTCGTCATCGCCGCGCGCCCGATCCCGCACGTAAAGATCGTCAGGCTGCTCACGCACCTGCTCGAAGTCGAGCGCGGCCTCGAGATCTCGGCGGTTCGGATCAGTGCGGATTCGGGATGCTCCGACCTCACAGGCGTGATCGACGTCGCATGCCTCGATGGCGCTCGGCGCTTTTCGTTCGCCTGGGATTGCGCATGGCGCGCGGAAGTGATGGGATGGACGGACTGCTTCGGATTTCCCGACCAGATGCGCGCGGCGCGCGAGTACGATTGGCGCTGCTTCAAGAGCTGGCACGCGACGGACGAGATGCGCAGCGAGCGATTCGCCACGGCGTGATCGCCCGCGCCGTGCGAGTCATTAGCCGCACAGCACACTCCCCCCGTTGACGTTCAGGATCTCGCCCGTGATGTGCCGCGCGAGATCCGAGCACAGAAACACGATCGGTCCCGCCACATCCCTCGCCGATGCCACGCGGCCGAGCGGGATCGTCGCCTCGACCTTCGCGCGCCCGTCGCCAACCAGCGACGCCGCGGCCATTTCCGTGTCGACCCACCCCGGTGCCACGCTGTTGAACGTGATGTCCCGCGGCGCCAGCTCCACGGCGACGGACTTCACGAACGAGATCATCGCGCCCCGCGAGGCCGCATAGTCCGAATGCCCTGCTTCGCCGCGCTGGCCCGCGGTACTCGACACCAGCACGATGCGTCCATGATCGGAGATCGCGCGAACGGCGGCGCGCGAGGTGGTGAACATCGAGTCCAGATTCGCGCGCATCGTCCCCTGCCACCGTTCGTCGGTCATCTCGCCGAGCGGGACGTCGTCGAACGGCCAGACGCCCGCGTTGCCGACGAACAGATCGAGTCCGCCGAATTCGCGCGTGGCCCGTGCGAAGAGCGACTCTGTGCCGCCCGGCGCGCTCAAATCCGACGCGTGCGCGAACCCGCGAACACCGAACGTCGCGATGCGGCGCACCACATCCTCAGCGTCCTTCTCGCGATTCCTGTAGCCAATCCCCACATCCGCTCCGCACTCGGCCAGCAGCAACGCCGTCGCTGCGCCGATCCCGCGTGAGCCGCCCGTCACGAGCGCGCGCTTTCCCTTGAGGTCGATCATAGCTCCCGTTCGATGAGTTCGCAGATCGCGTGTTCGATGCACAGGTGCAACTCCTGCGCGCGATCGGTGCGCAGTGTCGGAATCACGACGTTGACGTCCGCGAGCGCGCGCAACGCGCCGCCTCCGCGCGCGGAGAACGCAAGCACCCTGGCGCCGACCCGATGCGCCGCCTCCGCCGCTCGCAGCACGTTCGGAGAATCGCCGCTGGTCGAATGGATCACGAGCAGATCGCCGGGCCGAGCGAGCGCCTCGATCTGTCGCGCGAACACGTGCTCGAAGCCGAGATCGTTGGCGGCTGCGGTCAGCAGCGAGGTATCGGTCGTGAGGGCGATCGCGGCCACAGCTCGGCGCGCGCGCATGTAGCGCACGACGTACTCGGTCGCCAGATGCTGCGCATCGGCGGCACTCCCGCCGTTGCCACAGAAGAACAGCGTTCGGCCCGCCGCCACCGTGGCGCGCATGAGGTCGGCCGCGCTCGCGATCTCCGACTCGAGCGCGGCCGCCGTGGCCAGCGCCGACTCCGAGAGCTCGCGCAGCGCCCGCGTGATGCTGTCGGTCATGCGCGCCTCATGAACATCGACCGAAGCTTCGCGAGCACTCCCTGATCCGTTGGCGGAATCGGCGTCACCGGAAGCACCGCCTCCCTGTTGAGCAGTCGCCGCGCGTTGATCGTGCACAGCAGCTCCGCCTGCTCGTGCGCGTCGATCTCCTCTAGCCAGTCGCGCGCCATGGCGAGCGAGCGGGAGTCGCCATGCGTGTCGCTCGCGATGCAGTCCACCATCCCCTCCTCGAGCAGCCGCCGCGCGAACCGCGACATTGGTGCGTTGCCGAAGACCATCACCGCGTCCATTTGAATCACCGCCCCCGCTCCGCGCCACTGCTGCACCATCTCGGGGGTGCACTCGTGATAGCGTTCCGGGTGCGCGATCACGGGTGTCACCCCGCTCATACGGATGCGCAGAATCTCCGCGGTCGCGCCCAGCGGCACCTGCATCCGCGGAAACTCCACCAGCGCCGCGCCCGAGTCTCCGAGGTGCAGGTGCGGCGCACGAAGGTCGGTACCGGGCGCGTCGAGCATGATCTCCCACCCGAGCACGAGCTTCGGAAGCGGGGGCGCGTGCTCGACGAGATTCGCGAGTATCGACCGATACCGCTCGAGGGGCGCACGATGGGCCTCCGTCGCCTTGAGGTGCGGCGTGCACACGAGCACCGTCACGCCGTCCTTGCGAAAGCGCTCGAGCACCGGCACCGTTACTTCGACGGTTGGCGAACCATCGTCGACACCCGGCAGCAGGTGCGTGTGGATGTCGATCATGAGCGCGCCGCCAGCGCCAGCGCACCTACCACGCGCGCTCCGCCGTCCTCGAATGCTCCGCCCACGACCACAAAATCCGCGCCGCCGTCTCGCGCCGCGCGCACGGAATCCGCCCCGCGAATTCCTCCGCCCACCAGAAGCGGCCCCCTCCACGCCTGGCGCGCCGCGCGCACGATCGCCGCGCTCACCGCGCGCGCCGCGCCGCTTCCCGCATCCAGATACGCCGCATGCATCCCGATCAGAGCAGCCGCGCGCAGATGCGCTGCCGCGACCTCGGGCTTGTCCGCCGGCAGAGGGCGCGTCTGACTCACCGACTCCACGGATGTCACGTGGCCGCCGTCTACCAGGCAATACGCGGTGCTGATCGCCTCGACCTCGGGGTGCTGCAAGAAGAACGGGACCGCGCGCACATGCTCCTCGATCAGATACTGCGCGTTGCGCCCCGAAACCAACGACAGCAGCAGCACCGCATCGACGCCCGCATCGAGTTGCGACGCCATCGCGGGAAACTGCACGAGTGGCAGCTCGGGCGCTGCGCGCTTGAGACGCGACGAGAGCCCATCGCCCTCCCCAGCCGGCCCGAAGCTGTTCCCCAGGAGCAGCAGCGCGGCGCCCTCGCCCGCGGCGCGCCGCGCCAGCTCCACCGCACCCGCCGCTGTGGTGCGATCCGGATCGATCAGCACCGCGAGCCCCGCGCGACCGGTGAGCAGACTCTCGCTCATGCGTGAAGCGAAGGCGTAGCGAGCACGGAGATCGCCGTCATGGCTGCCGTCGCGCGCGCCGAGAGCGTGTCGGAATCCTCCGCCGCGGCCTCGAACGCATAGGTCACCAGCGCGTCCACCGCGAGCAGGTCGAGCGCCCGATCGCGCCCCGCCCCATCCAGTGCCAACAGCTCCGCCAACAGCGACTCCGCCGTCGACAGAAGCGCGTCATGCGCCGTCGACGAGCGATCGGCGAGACGCGGGCCGAGCGCCGCACGCAGCCGCATGGCCAGCGGCTCCGGCGGCGCGGGCGAGCGGGCCGACAGCCATTCGCCAACCGTCACGCGGCTGCGCCCAGCGCCGCGCGCACCACCGGAGACGCGTGCGCGATGGCCTCTCCGATACGCGAGGCATCCGGAATGCCCGCCTGCGCCATGTGCGCCTTGCCGCCACCGCGCCCCCCCGCCGCCTCGGCGATCGGCTTGATGAGCTGGTCCGCGCGCACGCCGCGGTCGCGCAGATCGTCGGTGACCACGACGAGCAGCGTGCTCTTGCCGTCGCCAAACGTCGTCGCGATGACGCCGACCCCGCTGCCGAGCTGCTCGCGCAACGCATCGCCGAGCTGTTGCAGCTCCTTCACATCGCCCGCCGTGACACTCGACGTCACGAGCCGCGCCGCGCCGATCGTCTCCGCACCTGCAAGCAGCTGCTGCAGCTGATCACCACCGCCGCGCAAGCTATCCTCGAGCCGCTTCTCCATCTTCCGCCGCTCATCGAGCAGCGTCTCGACGCGCTTGACGACGCCATCGGCGGGCGCACGGAGCAGCTCGCCGAGCTTCTGCAGCCGCTGCTCCTCGCCACGAATCAGCTCGTACGCGCGCGGACCCGTCACCGCCTCGATGCGCCGAATGCCCGCGGCGACGCCATTCTCGCTCACGATCTTGAACAGCGCGATCTGCCCCGTGTTCCGCGCATGCGTGCCCCCGCACAGCTCCACGGACATACCGGGGATGCTCACCACGCGCACGACGTCGCCGTACTTCTCGCCGAACAGCGCCATCGCGCCCGACGCGACCGCCTCGCGATACGGCCGCTCGACCGTGTCGACGTCGACGTTCGCCCAGATCCCGCGGTTCACGATCTCTTCGATCTCCGACAGCTGCTCCGGCTTGATCGGCCCGTGATGGTGGAAGTCGAAGCGAAGCCGGTCGGGCGCCACGAGCGACCCCGCCTGCGTGACGTGCTCGCCCAGCACCTGGCGAAGCGCGGCGTGCAGCAGATGCGTCGCCGTGTGATTTCGCTCCGTGTCGCGGCGCCGATCCGCGGGCACCCGCGCGCGCACGCGTCCAAACTTGAAGTCACCCGTGAGGTCGCCGATCACGACGTGCCGACCGTCCATCTTCTTCACCTCGTCGACCGTCACCTTCCATCCATCGCCCGCGATCTCGCCGGCGTCGGCGATCTGGCCGCCCGATTCCGCGTAGAACGGCGTCTCCTGCAACACCAGCGCGACTCGCCTGCCCGGAAGCCTGCGCATCGCCACGACCTCAGTGTCCGCCTCGGTCACGCCGTAGCCCACGAAGCTCGATGACGGCTGCGACGAAGTCGCGCCCGGCTTCTTCTCCCACGTCGCGAAATCCGCGAGCCCCTCATCGGCCACGCCGAGGTCCCGGCCCTTGCGCTCCTCGCGCGACTGCGATCGCTGCGCCTCGAGCGCCTCCTCGAACGCGACGATGTCCACCAAGTAGCCGCGCTCGTGCGCCATCAGCTCCGTGAGGTCGATCGGAAAGCCGAACGTATCGTAGAGGCGGAACGCATCCGCGCCGCTGATCGTGCCCCGGATCGCCGTCGAGCCCTGCGTGGTGTTCAGTGGCGCGAGCTGATCGAATCGCAGCATCCCCTCTTCGATCGTCGCGAGAAAGCGCTCCTCTTCCGCGCGCGTCGTGTCGACGATGAGCGCTCGACGCTGCCCGAGCTCCGGATATACGCTTTGCATCTGGTCGACGACGACGCTCACGAGCTTGTCCAGCGTCGGCTCGCGGCGGCCGAGGAGCCACGCGTGCCGCACCCCGCGCCTGAGGATCCGGCGCAGCACGTAACCGCGACCTTCGTTCGACGGAAAGACACCATCTGCGATGAGAAAGGCGATCGCGCGCGCGTGATCGGCGAGCACGCGGAAGGAGACCGCGTCGTATGTCACCGGCCGGTTACCCGCCGGCGGTGTCGCGGGCCACACTGCGGTTCCGACGCCCGCGCGCGGCCGATCGTCGTACGACATGCCGAGCACCTCCTCGGCCTTCGCGATGAGCGGGACAAAGAGATCGGTGTGGTAGTTGTTCGTGACGCCCTGCAGCACCGCGGCGATGCGCTCGAGCCCTGCGCCAGTATCCACCGACGGTTTGGGAAGCGGCTTCAGTACGCCGTCCGCCTGACGGTCGAACTGCATGAACACCAGATTCCAGATCTCGAGGAAGCGCCCCGCCTCCGCGCCCTCGACGAACGCGTCGCGCGAGAACTCAGTGCGTTTGGTATCCGTCCACTCGCCGCTCGCGCCATCGGGAAACGCCCAGTCGCCCGCGATGTGCGCCAGGTCGACGTAGATCTCCGTGCACGGTCCACACGGCCCGGTGTCCGCCATCTGCCAGAAGTTGTCGTGTTCGCCGAGTCCGTAGATGCGGCCATCCGCGATGCCGCACAGCTCCTTCCAGAGCGCACGCGCCTCCTCGTCCGACTCGTAGATGGTGACGCGCAGATGCTCCTTCGGGATGCCAAGCTCCCCGGTGACGAACTCCCACGCGAAGCGAATCGCGTCGCGCTTGAAGTAGTCGCCAAAGGAAAAATTGCCGAGCATCTCGAAGAAGGTGTGGTGGCGCGCGGTGTGCCCGACCTGTTCGAGATCGTTGTGCTTGCCCCCGGCGCGAACGCACTTCTGCGCCGTGGTCGCGCGCACGCCGAACGACGCGCGCTCCTGCCCGAGGAAGACGCGCTTGAACTGCACCATCCCGGCATTCGTGAAGAGGAGCGTGGGATCATCCGCGGGGACGAGCGACGAGCTGGGACGGACCACGTGCGCATTGCGCTCGAAGTACGCGAGAAAACGCTGGCGAATTTCGGATGCGCGCATAAGGCTCACAATATACCGCGCCTGTAACCCCGGGGCACGGGCTATTCGAGCGTCTCTCCCTCGCAGTCGCCCGGGAGTGCGTCGATCACGCGGCGAATCGCGGATCCATCGTATCCGCGCCGCGCAAGGAATGCATACAGCCGCCGGCGCGTGGTGGCCGCGTCGAGTGAGCGCAGGGTTCGCAGCTTCTTCGCGGCGACCTGCGTGATCTGCGCATCCTCGTCCACCTCATCCTCCACCAACACGTCGGCCAGCGCCGCATCGATGACGTCGCGTGCGACGCCGCGTCGCCACAGCTCCGATTGGAGACGGCGCCGCGAGAGCCCAGCGCCGGCGATCTTCGCGCGGATGAACTGCCGCGCGAACTGCGCATCATCGAGCGCGCCGAGCGCGATGAGGCGGCCGATGGCGGAGGCGGCGTGCTCCGCGGGCTCGCCCTTGCGCACGAGCATGCGCTCGAGGTCGCGGGCCGCGCGCGGACGGGCGGCGAGCATCGCGAGCGCGCGGTCGAAGGTATGGAGGGCGGCGGCTTCGACGGCGACGCGATTCGCGAGCGTCTCAGTGAAGGCGACACCGATGCGGACGCCGAGTCGCTCGATGCCCTCGAGTGAGAGCGTGGCGACGACCGCGCCGTCGACGAGGATCTCGAACCGGCCGGGGTGCCGAGCGCTGGCCGAGATGGCGGAGACGCGCGAGGTGCTGTCCGGCGAGTCGGGCGCATCGAGCGCGACGCCGAGCGCAAGCGACGCCGATGAGAGCTCGGTCATTCGGACATCGAAGCAGAATTGCCGATCACGATCCCCCGAGATGCACGAAGTGCCGAAGGGGAAGGGTGCGACGAAGACAGTTTCCGGGTGCCTTCGCCACTCCACCTCGCCCTTCGGCACGATTTCGCCGGCGTGCGCGTGCTAGTCGTCGCTTTCGACCTCTTCAACAATCTGTCCAGCGTCCTTGATGCCCAGCACGACTTTCACCTTTTCCTCGATCTCCAGCATCATGCTGTTGTTGTCCTTCAGGAACATCTTGGCGTTCTCGCGGCCCTGCCCGATGCGCTGGCCGTTGTAGCTGTACCAGGCGCCCGACTTCTCGATGATCCCCGACTCGGAGCCGATGTCGACCAGAAGCGACGTGTGGCTGATCCCTTCCGCGTACATGATGTCGAACTCGGCCTGCTTGAACGGTGGCGCAACCTTGTTCTTGACCACCTTCACGCGCACGTGCGAGCCAATGACCTCTTCCTTCTCCTTGACCGGACCAATGCGGCGAATGTCGAGGCGCACCGACGCGTAGAACTTGAGCGCCTTGCCGCCGGTGGTCGTCTCAGGATTGCCGAACATGACGCCGATCTTTTCGCGGAGCTGGTTGATGAACACCACGGACGTCTTCGAGCGCGCGATGGCGCCCGTGAGCTTGCGGAGCGCCTGACTCATGAGGCGCGCCTGCAGCCCGACGTGTGAATCACCCATCTCCCCCTCGATCTCGGCCTTCGGTACCAGCGCGGCAACCGAGTCGATGACGACGATATCCACGGCGCCTGAGCGCACGAGGATCTCACAGATCTCGAGCGCCTGCTCGCCGGTGTCCGGCTGCGACACGAGCAGATTCTCGATGTCGACGCCGAGCTTCTGCGCGTAGTCGATGTCGAGCGCATGCTCGGCGTCGATGTACGCGGCGACGCCGCCGGCGCGCTGGGCGTTTGCAACGACGTGCAGGCAGAGCGTCGTCTTGCCGCTGGACTCCGGACCGTAAATCTCGGTGACGCGGCCGCGCGGAATTCCGCCGACGCCGATGGCCGCGTCCAGATTGATGGCGCCCGTGGGGATCACATCGATCCGCACCTTTGCGGAATCGGCACCCATCTTCATGATGGAACCCTTTCCGCAGCTCTTCTCGATTTGCGCGATCGCCAGATTCAGCGCTTTCTTCTTTTCTTCCTGTCCTGTGGAGACAGCCATGCGGTCACCCAACCCGTGAAATCGTGAGACTGCCGAATCTGGCCTGGCGATAGAAAATCTACCGTCGGGGCTACCTATTACCACTACCCGAACAAACTACGAAAGGCCTGTCGAGCTGTCAACCGGCGGATCGGGCGAGGAAGGCGTTCTCGACGTGGCAGACCCGGGCACCCCCGTCACTGATTAGAACGCCGACCACGTCGAAGCGAAACATCCGTTCCCCGCCCCCATACCTAGCCATCCAGACCGATGCCGAACGGGTGAGCTCCCGCTGCTTGCGCCAGTTCACGGCCTCCACGGGGTTCCCAAAGTCGTTGCCGCGCCGAGTCTTGACCTCCACGAAGGCCACCACGCCACCCCGCTCCGCGACGAGATCGAGATCCCGATGCCCGTTGCGAAAGCGGCGGTCCAGTATTCTCCAGCCCCGCTGAGCCAGCCACGCCGCCGCGATTCGCTCGCCCTCTTCCCCAAGCACCTGAGACGCCGCCGTCATGAACGCAAAGATGCGGGCGCCCGCCCGGACGCCCGCATCGGAACAACTCATCTCGAACCCCCACCGCGCACGCGCTGCGGGCTCACCGCCAGCGGATCACGACTTCGGCGTCTGGCCCTGCGCGAGTAGCAGCTCGACCTTCGCCGCGGCAATTCCGGCGACCGGCGTGTCCATCTTGAGAAGCACTCTGTCGCTCTTCCGAATCCACAGATGCTCCTGCGTCTCACCAACCTGCAGCGTCAGCGTCCAGCAGTCGTAAGTGCCGTCGGGAACGAGAAGACTGTCCTGGCCGGTGACCCACAGATTCATCACCACGTGCGCCTGGTCGTGCGGACCGACAAAGACCGTCGTCGCACTTCCCTTCCAGTCCGGCGCCAACGGCGCGGACGCGAGCAACGGCTCGAGCCAATAGATGTTGCCGACCAGATTGCGTTCGTTTTTCATCGCCACGCGCACGCCGCCGCCGCTGTCGCCTTCAAAGGAGGTCACGATGCTGTCGCGCGTGTAGCGCGTCGTGATGTCCTGATCCGCGGTGTGCACCACGCGGTGTACCGGCTCGAGCGTCGTCTTCGCAACGTAGAGCGACTCGGCGAGCTCGAGGGTGTTGATCTTCCGCGATTCCGCGAGCAGCCACACTGTCTTCCCATCGTACGTCGCATCGGAGAGCTCGAGCGTGCGCCATCCAAGGCGGTGCGCCTGTCCCTGTGAGAAAATGCGCGCGACGTAGGTGAGCTTGGACGGCTTGAGCATAGCCGCCGAGGGCGCGACGAGCACCGGGTTCGCTGTCTCGAGCGCCGTTGTGGATGCACCTCCGGGAGCAGCGGGCGACGCGGGCGCGGCGGTGGGCGTCGCCGACGCGGCGGGGCGCGCAGCATGCGAGCACGCCGACATCGCGCCCGCGAGAACGAGCGACGACATCAGAGCCAAGGCAGGTGTTCCAGACTTCACGATTCCTCCATGAGTGACAATCCGCGCGGCGCGCGCACGCTAGCTCGCGGGCCCGCAGATACGATCGATATCGTCAAGACCTACGAGCACATCTCGCGCTTTGGATCCATCGGCAGGGCCGAGGATCCCGGCGTCCTGTAGCTGGTCGATGATGCGTGCGGCGCGGCCATAACCGACCTTGAGTCGGCGCTGCAACAGCGACGTCGAGCCTAGCTGATTCTGTACAACGATCTCGGCCGCCTCGCGAAAGAGTTTGTCACGTTCACCAGCAACTTCGCCGTCGCCGGGGTCGGCGGACGCGATCGCTTCGCGCTTGCGCATCTCCTCGAGAATGTCCGGCTCGTGGGACACCGGCTCCTCGATGATGAGGCCCTCGGATTCCAGCGCGCGTCGACGCTCGGCCTTCTTGCCGTCGTACCAGCGCATCAACTCCTCGGTGTCCTCTGAGGAAATATACGCCCCCTGAAGTCGCGCTGCCTCCGATTTCCCGGGCGGAATGAAGAGCATGTCGCCATTGCCGAGCAGCGACTCGGCGCCCATGCCGTCGATGATCGTGCGGCTATCCACCTGCGAGGCCACCCGAAACGCGATGCGGCTCGGGAAGTTTGCCTTTATCAAGCCCGTGATGACGTTGACGCTCGGCCGCTGCGTCGCGAGGAGGAGGTGGATGCCGATCGCGCGCGCCTTCTGCGCAAGACGCGCGAGCGGCGGCTCGACCTCGCCCTGTACCGTCATCATGAGATCCGCGAGCTCGTCGATCACCACGACGATGTACGGGAGATGCTTGCCCGCATACTCGGTGTTCTCGAACGCGACGTCCTTCCGCGTCGCGACCTTCAGCTTGTCGCCGTTCTTGAGCCGCCGATTGAAGTCCTGAATGTTGCGGCACCCGTTCGCAGCCAGGAGCTCGTATCGCTCCTGCATCTCCATCTCGGCCCACTTGAGCACGGACGCGGCGTCGTGGCTGTCGGTGATCACCTTGTGCCGCAGATGCGGGAGCGTGTTGTAGACGGAAAGCTCGACCATTTTCGGGTCGATCATCAGAAAGCGCAGCGTCTTTGGTGTGTGCTTGTAGACGAGGCTCGTGATCACTGTGTTCACGCACACCGACTTTCCCGACCCGGTCGCGCCGGCGATGAGCAGGTGCGGCATCTTCGCGAGGTCGGCGATCACCGGCTGCCCTTCGAGATTCTTGCCGAGCGCGATCGGGAGCGCGGCGTGCGCGTTCCTGAATTCCGCGGACTCGAGCAGCTCGCGGAAGGCCACGATCTCCGACGTCGGATTGGGCACTTCCACTCCGACCGCGCCGCGCCCCGGAATGGGCGCGACGATGCGGATGCTCGCCGCGCGCATCGCCAGCGCCAGATCATTGGACAGGTTTGCGATCTGCCGCACCTTCACGCCCGCCGCGGGCTCGACCTCGAACTGCGTCACCACCGGCCCCGTCGTGCGCCCGATGATCTCCGCCTCGACGCGAAAGGTGCGGAGTGCATCGGTGAGCTTCACGCCCATCGCGTCGAGCTCCTTCTTCCCGAACTCCGGATTCCGAGGCGCCGCGGGGGTGAGCAGGTCGGGCGGCGGAAGCTCGTCGTCCCCGAGCGCGCCCTCGTCCGTGGCGTCGATGGCGGCCGCGATTCGATCGTCGTGCTCGGCGGCCAGATCCGCGCGGCTCTTCTTTCTCTTCTTCCCACGCGCGGCGTCGTCGACGCTTGCCTCCGCACCCTCCTGCATGAGCGATGGATCGACCTGCGGCATCTCTTCCGGCGACGGTTCGAGCCGCTCGCCCGAAACGAGGAGTGGCTCGTCCTCCTTTCGCTTCTTGCGGCGGCGCGCCGGCGTGTCCTCTTTCACCGCCTCGAAGACTTCGGGGCGATGCACGCGCACGCCGATCAGCACGCGAATGGGATTCCACGCGAGGGTGAGCACGGTGAGCGCGCAGAGCAGCAGCGAGATCACGAACCACGCGCCCACCGGACCGAAGAACGCGTAGAGGTAATAGGCGACGAACGATCCCAACAGGCCGGCCGCCGGCGACCCGAGACTCTCGCCGTTCTCTACGCCCAAACCGAATGCGATCGGAAGTAGAACCACCAGCCCCGCGAGAAAGAGCATCCACGAGCGATCGGTGTCCGAGCGCATGCGACCGAACAGCCGGAGCGCGTGCACGGCGGGAACCAGCGGGAGCAGGATCGTCGCGGGGAGACCGAGCAGCTTGAACAAGCCCTGGCGCAGGCACGAGCCGACGGGACCCATGAGTCCATGCGCCTCGGTGCACGAGCTGGTGACCGGCGTCCCCGCGCCAACGAGAATCGTGGCGGCGAGGAAGAGGGCAAACACCAGGAGCACGACGCCGACGAGCTCGCGCCTGAGCCGACTTTCCATTACTCCTACCGCTCCCGGTCGGGGCCGAGCAGCGTGATCTGCCGATCCTGAAAGATGGGGATCACCGGGCATGAGTCGATTTTCGCACAATCCTCGAGGTCCTGCGCGAACCCCGTCTCGACGAGCGCCTGGCCCGCCTCGGAATCCGCGAAGAGCTGATCGAGGCGATCACCGTACCTGCGATCGATCACCGTCGCCGCGAACGCACCGTCCCCGATCTCGACCTTCGACAGTCGCTTCGCGATCGCGCGCACGTACCGTCCCGCGCACGCGGCATCTTCGAGCGAGAACAGCTTCTCGCGTCCCGCGCAAATCAGGGTGATGTCGGTGCCCGCGCGCGCAGCGGTGCGCATGAGCACCGCCACGGCCTCGAGATTCACGTACGCCGCCACGACGATATCGCGCGCGCCCTGCAGGCCGACCATCGCCGCTGTGCCATTCGTGGTCGTCAGCAGCACCGTCTTGCCCTCGACCGCCTCGCGAGTGAACTCGCCCGGCGAATTCCCCAGATCGAACCCGGGTACCATGCGCATCTTGCGCTCGCCCGCGAGGCGCACCTCACGCTTGTCGAACTGCTTCGCGCGCGTGATCACCTCATCCGCGCTCTCGAGCGGAACGACGTTTCGCGCGCCATTGCCGAGCGCGACCGCGATGCTCGTGGAGGCCCGAAGCACGTCGATGACCGCGATGACACGCCCCGCGATCAGGGCGGGCGTGGCGGTGGTCGGGCCGAAGACTACATCAATGCGCATTACGGCTCCCGCAGCAAATCGCTCTCACGCTCCAGAAACTTCGTGTCCACATCTCCGGCCTGGAAGCGCGGATTCTGCATCACGCGGCCGAGAAAGGGGACTGTCGTGGTGACGCCCTCGACGATGAAGAAGTCCAGGGCGATCTGCATGCGCTTGATCGCCTCCATTCGCGTGCTTCCCTGGCAGATCAGCTTCGCCAGTAGAGAATCGTAATACGGCGGCACTGTGTATCCAGTATAAATGTGCGTGTCGACGCGCACACCGGGTCCGCCCGGCGGGTTGAAGACATCGATGCGCCCTGGCGACGGCTGGAAGTTTCGCGCTGGATCCTCGGCGTTCACGCGCACTTCGATCACGTGACCGCGAAGCGGCGGCAGCGACAAAACGGAGAGCCTCTCGCCCGCGGCAACGCGAATCTGCTCCTTCACGAGATCGACCCCGGTGATCATCTCCGTGACGGGATGCTCGACCTGGATGCGCGTGTTCATCTCCATGAAGTAGTACGAGCCGTCGGTGTCGAGGAGCATCTCGATCGTCCCCGCGCCGACGTAGTCGATCGCCTTCGCGCCGCGCACCGCGTCATCGCCCATGCGCTTGCGCAGCTCCGGCGTCATCGCGGGACTCGGCGCCTCCTCGATGAGCTTCTGGTGGCGTCGCTGCACCGAGCAATCCCGTTCGCCGAGGTGGATGACGTTGCCGTGCGAGTCGCCGAGAATCTGGAATTCGATGTGGCGCGGCCGGGCGAGGTACCTCTCGACGTACACGTCGCCGCTGCCGAAGGCCGACAGCGCTTCGGAGCGCGCGAGCTGAAA
>DATCPC010000132.1:0-16944 GCA_036564355.1 Gemmatimonadaceae bacterium
GGCGCACCATGATCTCGCGATGCGGCGCGGCTGTGACGTGAGATTTGCGGGGCGTGGCGCAGCCCGGTTAGCGCGCCTGGTTCGGGACCAGGAGGTCGGTGGTTCAAATCCACTCGCCCCGACCATGTTAGACCGCGCAGCAGCGGACTAATGCGATCGGTACAGCCGTCCCTTCGTGGCGGTTGCAAATGTTTCTGCGGCTCCAGATTCGATTCGTCGAGTCTGGAGCCGTTTTGCGATTCCGCGCGCAATGCTGTCGATTCAGCCGCGAAACACTCCACCGCCCGGCCGCGTACGAACAGCAACAACATCTCACGGAGACATTCTCGATGGCGCTCACGATCACGGGGCTGTCCAAGACCTACCCGAATGGCGTTCGCGCCCTCAAGAATCTCTCGCTCTCCGTGGGCAGCACGATGTTCGGGCTGCTCGGCCCGAACGGCGCCGGCAAGAGCTCGCTCATGCGCACCATCGCGACGCTCCAGGATGCGGACTCCGGTACCATCACGCTCGACGGGCTCGACGTGATGACGCAGAAGGACGAGGTGCGAAAGGTCCTCGGCTACCTGCCGCAGGAGTTCGGCGTGTATCCGAAAATGTCCGCCCTGGACATGCTCAATCATCTCGCGATCCTGAAGGGCGTCGTCGCGGCCGGCGAGCGAAAGGAGATGGTCGAGGCGCTGCTGCAGCAGACGAATCTGTGGGAGGTGCGCAAGAAGTCGCTCTCGACCTACTCCGGCGGAATGAAGCAGCGCTTCGGCATCGCGCAGGCGCTGCTCGCGAACCCGCGGCTCATCATCGTCGACGAGCCGACCGCCGGTCTGGATCCGGCCGAGCGCAACCGCTTTCTGAATTTGCTCTCGTCGATCGGACGCGATGTGACGGTGATCCTGTCGACGCACATTGTCGACGACGTTCGCGAGCTCTGCCCGCGCATGGCGATCATCGCGTCGGGCGAGGTGCTGCTCGAGGGGGCGCCGGCCGAGTCGATCGCGGCGCTCGAGGGACAGCTCTGGTCGCGTGTGCTGTCGAGCGACGATGAGCTTCGGGCGATCGAGTCGGAGCTCAAGGTTGTGAGCAGCCATCTCGTTGGCGGGCAGCACGAGATCCGCGTCTTCGCTCCGTCGTCGCCGGGCGCCGGCTTCCGCGCCGTCGCGTCGGGTCTCGAGGATGTGTACTTCCTCAACGTTTCGCGCCAGGCCCTCAATTGAGCGTGCGCCGAGGCGGGAGCACCGCGTCGATGTTCTGGGAGTTCTTCACGTTCGAGCTGAAGTTCCGCGCGAAGAGCGTCTCGACGTACGTGTACTTCCTCTGCTGGTTCGCGTTCTCGTTCTTCTGCGTTGCGTCCGAGAGCTTCGGGCCCGTTGGGAACTCGAACGGCAAGGTACTGCTCAACGGACCCTACGCGAATACCTACAACGACATCGGCTCGTGCCTCTTCGGCGTGATCGTCATCGCCGCGATCTTCGGGACGTCGATTCTGCGCGATTTTCAGCGCGACACGTATCAGATGCTGTTCACGAAGCCGATCTCGAAGTTCGCCTATCTCGGGGGCCGGTGGGTAGGGTCGTTCGTGACGACGGTGTTCGCGTTCTCGGGAATGCTCCTCGGTACGTTCGTCGGCACGCTGGCACCGTGGGCGGATCAGGCGCGGCTCGGCCCCAATCATCTGTGGTGGTATCTCCAGCCGTTTCTGACGATCAATGTGATCCAGATTTTTTTCCTGGGCTCGCTCTTCTTTGCGATCGCGGCACTCACGCGAAAAATCTTCGTCGTGTATCTGCAGGGCGTGGCGTTGTTCATGATCTATCTGATCGGGCTGACCGTGTACTTCTCGGCGCGGTCGCTCGAGCACTTCTGGTCCGGCATCTCCGACCCGATCGGTCTCATTCTGTTCGATAACGTCTCGCGGTACTGGACCGTCGTCGAAAAGAACTCGCTGCTCGTGCCGTGGGACTTCAGCGGCAACTCGCCCGGTGTGGTCCTGTACAATCGCCTTCTGTGGTCGGTGGTCGGGGTGGCCTCGCTCGTCGCGACGTGGGCGCTGTTCCCGATGTCGGTGGAGGCGCTGACCGCGAAGTCGCAGGGGAAACGCGCGGCGAAGGCGCGCCTGCAGGAGTCCCAGGAGGAGCGGCCGACACGCTCGCTCGTGGCCGCGAGCCTGCCACGCGTGCACCAGCACTTCGGCGCACGAACCACGTTGTCTCAATACCTGTCGCTCACGCGGCTGCGCATCCGCACGCTCGTGCACGAGATCTCGTTCTGGGCGATCGTCGGTCTCCTGATCGTGTTCGCGTTCAACAACGGCAAATTCGCGGGACGCGTGGGCGAAGTGAACGTGTGGCCCGTCACCTATCTGATGCTGCAGGCCGTCGAGGGCGGCGCTGCGCTCTTTTTCTACATCGTCGCCACGCTGTATGCGGGGGAGCTCGTCTGGCGCGAGCGCGACAACCATTTCGATGGGATCCACGATGCGCTCCCCATGGGGGAGGCGACGGATTGGCTGTCGAAGCTCACGGCGATCGCGTTCGTGGAGCTCGTGCTGCTCACGGTGACGATGCTCGTGGGCATTACGATGCAGACGATCGCGGGCTACCACCACTACGAGCTGTCGCAGTACTTCAAGGAGCTGTACATCATCACCTTCCCGCAGGTGATCGGCTTCGCGCTGTTCGCGCTGTTCGTGCAAACCATCGTGTCGAACAAGTTCGTCGGGCACGGAATCGTGATCGGCCTGTTCGTGTTGCAGCCGGTGCTGTTCAACTTCGGCTGGTCGAACACGCTCTACCTCATCGGGGCGATACCGGCCTACACGTACTCGGACATGAACGGCTACGGCCACTTCGTATCCGCGTTGTTCTATGCGATCACCTATTGGACGTCGATCTTCGCGGTGCTGGGCGTCGTCTCGATTGCGTTCACGCGGCGCGGGGCCGAGAGCTCGCTCGGCGCGCGCGTGCGCCTCGCGAAACAGCGCGCGCCGCGACTGGCCCCCGCCGCGGCGCTGTTCCTGGTGATCGCGATCGGAGCCGGGAGCTGGTACTACTACAACGCGCACGTGCTCAACGAGTACCTCGACGCCAAGGATCTGCGCAACATCCAGACGGGCTACGAGCGCGACTTCAAGAAATACGAGTTCTATCCGCTGCCCAAGGTCACCGCCGTCGACGCCACGATCGACATCTTTCCCGAGCGGCGTTCGTTCTCCGGCACGGCGCGCATGACGCTGCAGAACAAGTCCTCGCGGCCGATGTCGCAGGTGCACCTCACCGACGAACAGCAATCGGTGTCGAACGTGCGATTCGACCGGCCGTTCCACCTGGTGAGCACCGCGCCACGCAGCCTCTACTCGATTTACTCGCTCGAGCAGCCGCTCGAGCCGGGGGAGGTTCTCACGGTGACCTGCACCGTGTCGCACACCACGCGCGGCTTCCGTGACGGCAACGAGCCCGCGCAGTTCGCTCGCAACGGGACGTTCTTCGACGCGGGATACTTCCCCTCGGTAGGCTACGACGCGCAGTACGAGATCGATGACCCCAGGCGGCGCCGCGAGGAGCATCTGCCACCGCTCATCGAGATGGCGGCGCGCGGCGATTCCCTGCACTCGCGTCTGAACCTGTTCACGCCGAACGCGGACTGGATCACCTATCACACGATCGTCAGCACCTCGAACGATCAGATCGCCATCGCGCCCGGCTATCTGCAACGCACCTGGACCAAGGGAGACCGGCACTTTTTCGAGTACAGCATGGGGTCGACGCACACGCTCGACTTCTTCGCCTATCTCTCCGGCAGGTATGCGACGCGCAAGGACGTGTACAACGGTGTGAACGGGCCGGTGAATCTCGAGGTGTACTACGATCCCGCGCATCCGTACGACATCGACGACATGCTCGCGAGCTCGCGCGCGGGGCTGGCGTACAACCAGGAGCACTTCAGCCCGTTCCAGTTCACGCAGTACCGCATCATGGAGTTCCCGCGCTACCGCACCTTCGCGCAGTCTTTTCCGAATACGGTCCCGTTCTCCGAGGGCATCGGCTTCATCGCGCGAGTGGAGAAGCCGACGGACATCGACCTGACCTACTTCGTCACGGCGCACGAGCTGGGGCATCAGTGGTGGGGGCACCAGCTCATCGGTGCCGACGTGCAGGGCTCGAACATGATGTCGGAGACGCTCGCGCAGTACTCCGCGTACATGGTGATGCAGCAGAAATACGGGAAGGACTACATGCACCGCGTGCTGCGGCACTATCTCGACCGGTATCTCCGCGGTCGCGCGGGGGAGACGCGCCACGAGCCGCCGCTCGCTCTCGTGCAGCGCGAGGCCTACGTGTGGTACGAAAAGGGAGGGCAGATCATGTACACGCTCGCCGACTACATCGGCGAGGACAAAGTTGATCTCGCGTTGCACAACTTCCTGATGCAGTATCGCTACGCGAATGCGCACAATCAGGTCGACGCCACCGACAGCACGCGCGGTGCGCAGTCGGAGGACGGGAGCTATCCGGACACGCGCATGCTCGTGGACGCGCTGCGCGCGCAGACGCCGAGCGAGTATCAATATCTGCTCGACGACGGATTCAACCGCATCGTCCTCTACGACAACAAGGCGATCTCGGCCACGTCGAAGAAACTGCCCGACGGCAGGTACGAGGTGACACTCGACGTCCAGGCGAGGAAGGCACAGTCCGATGGCAACGGCGTCGAGACTCCGATGCCGCTCGCGGACTACATCGACATCGGCGTTTTCAAGGGCGCGAAAGACGAGGAAAAGCCGCTGTACATGAAGCGCGAGAAGCTGTCGCAGGAACGCCAGCGCTTCACGATCGTCGTCGACGAGCCGCCGACGCGCGCGGGCATCGATCCGTACAACAAGCTCATCGACCGGATTTCCGACGACAACATGATCGACGTCACGAAGTAGCGGCCCCATCCGGCGACCGGGAGCGCGCGCCAGCGGCTCATTCTCTTATAAATCGCTAATAGCCGAACGAGAGGTGCGCCTGAATCGTATTCATTGAGCGGACGCTCTTCCGTCATGCACGGCGCGCGTCCACCCACGCTCCATCTCCGGAATTCATGACGGAAACTTCGCGGCTCATTCCATTGATCCGGCGGCTGGCGACGAGCGCGATCGCGGCGCTCGTGGTGCTTGCACTCACGGTTGCGCTGATGACGTTCCTCACCTGGCAGTCGGCGCAGTGGGTACAGCACACGCGCACGGTGCAATTCGCCGGCGCCCGCGCGCTCGATCTTGCCCTGGATCGGCAGACCAGCATCGGCGGCTACCTGATCACCGACGACACGGCGATCCTCGTTCTGGAGCGTCGCGCACGCCCAGCGCTTCGTCGAGTGCTCGATACTCTCGCCGTTCTGACCTCCGACAATCCTGAGCAGCAGTCGCGGCTGTGGATGATCTCGGCAGCGATCGATACGTGGGATCGCACGTACGCGGACCGCGTCCTGCAAACGCATGACATCGCGGGGCGGCAGCGCATCGGCCGGGAAGAAAAGGCGGGCGTGGCGGCGTTCGCGAAGGTGCGGTCCGGACTCGATGAGTTCCTCAGCGAAGAGGCGTCCCTCTACGCCAGTCGCGCCCAGCGCAACACGCTCTGGCGATGGGGCGAGGTGGTCGTGGTGGGCATCGAGGCGTTGATCGTGCTCGTCGCGCTCACGCGACTTCGGCGCGAATTGCTCGCGCGAGTCGCGCACGCGGTCGAGCAGCAGTCGCAGCTCGAAGAGCAGGCCATCGAGCTCGAGGCGCAGGCGGCCGAGCAGGAGATGCTCACCAGTGATCTCGAGCTGGCGAACAGGGAGTTGATGGATGCGACGGTCGAGGCGGAGGAGTCGCGAGACAGCGCGATGATCCTCGAGCATCGATACCGACTGCTGTTCGATCGAAATCCGGTACCCATGTGGGTATACGACGAAGAAACACTTCGCTTCCTGACGGTGAACGCCGCCGCGGTGCAGCAGTACGGATACTCGGAACAGGAATTCCTGGACATGACGTTGAAGGACATCCGCGCGCACGAAGACGTAGCCGTTCTCAGGCGACGCGCGCGAACCGAGTCGGATCTCAACCAGAGTCCCGGACGGCGTCACCGTCGCAGGAACGGCAGCCTCATTTGGGTTGAGATCGTCTCGCACAGCGTGGAGTTCGAAGGACGCGGCGCGCGCATCGTGCTCGCCATGGACGTGACCGCGCGCAAGTCGGCGGAGGCCGCGCTGAGCGAAAGCAGTGGCATACTGCGGGCCGTCGTCGATGATTCACCGCTGGCGATCATCATCTACACGCCCGATCTGATCATCAATCGGTGGAACAAGGCCGCCGCGGCGCAATTCGGATTGAGCACCAATCAGGCGATCGGGCAATCCGTGCTCGCCATCATTCCCGACGAGAGGTTGGAGGAATCCGCCGGGCTGCGCGGCCGACTCGCGGCCGGCGAGGTGATCACGAACGTCGAGACGCAGCGGAAGCGAAGCGACGGAAGCATCCTCGACGTGCAGGTGTCCGAATGCGCACTGCACAGCGCGAACGGCGATCTCACCGGCTTCGTCGCCATCGTTTCCGATGAGACCGAGCGCAAGGCGCTCGAGGCGCAGTATCGGCAGGCGCAAAAAATGGAGGCGGTGGGGCAGCTCGCTGGCGGAGTCGCCCACGACTTCAACAATCTCCTGACCGTCATCATCAGCTACAGCCAGATGCTCCTCGGCGAAATGGACGAGGGCTCGACATCGCACGCCGATGTGCACGAGATCAAGCGCGCCGCGGAGCGCGCGGCGCTGCTCACCAAGCAGCTGCTCGCGTTCAGCCGCCAGCAGGTTCTGCGTCCGCAGATTCTCGACCTCAACCTCGTGATCGGCGACCTCGAACAGATGTTGCGCCGGCTCCTGCGCGAGGATATCAGGATTGTGTTCACGCTCGACGCCGAGCTTGGCTCCGTGGCCGCCGATCCCGGTCAGGTGGAGCAGATCGTGATGAATCTCGTCGTCAATGCGCGCGACGCGATGGAGACCGGGGGAAGGCTGGCGATCGAAACCGCCAACGTGGTTTTCGAAACTCCGTACCAGCTGCGCGCGGGCGAGCCCGCGCTCGAGGCGGGCGCATACGTGATGATCGCCGTCAGCGACAATGGCGCCGGGATGACCGCGGAAGTCCAGGCGCACGTCTTCGAGCCGTTCTTTACGACGAAGCGCCTACACGAGGGCACGGGTCTCGGATTGTCCACGGTCTACGGCATCGTGAAGCAGAGCGGCGGACATCTAGCGATGTACAGCGAGCCCGGACACGGAACGATCTTCAAGATCTATCTCCCGCGCGTCGACACGCCTGTGCAGGCCCAGGCGATCGATGATGTCGCGATCGGCTTCGCGCAACGGGGCGGCGAGACAGTTCTGATCGTCGAGGACGACGACGCACTGCGCATCGTCGCGCGACGCGCCCTGGAGCAGTGCGGCTACGCCGTCCTCGAGGCGCCGGATGGACAAGCGGCGATGAATATCTGCGCGCAGCACGAGGGCACGCTGCATCTCGTAGTCACCGACATGGTGATGCCGGAGATGAGCGGCGCCGAGTTGGCAGAGCGTATCGCCATGAGCTTTCCCGATGTGAAGGTTCTGCTCATGTCCGGCTACACGCGGGACGAGGCGGCGCGGCGTGGGATCGCGAGCGAGCGATACTCGTTCCTCGAGAAGCCGTTCACACCCACCAAACTCGCCGCGCGAGTGCGCGAGCTGCTCGACGGCGCGAAGAATCGCGCGCCCGGCCTGCAGTCCGTGTAAGCACGGAGTCTCGCGCTACGCTGCGCTCGCTTCGCCCAGCGAGAGGAGCGTGCCCTCGGTCACCAGCGTCTTCCACCGTGCGAGCTCTGCCTGCTTCGCATAGTGAAAGGTGAGCGCACTCTGCGCGGCGCCGCCATCGATGTCCAGCAGATTCGCTTCCACGCCGTGCACCTCGGCGTCCATTCCCGGCAGCCCGATCACGCGCAGCTTCGCGCGCGCGATGCCGGTGACGACGCTGCCTCGCACGATGAACAGCGAGCGAGTGCCGAGCACGAAAATGCCTCGAACCAGGAAGGTCACGGCCGCTTGTGGACTGGAGCTCGCATTCGATGTGGTGGACGCTGCCGCCGGCGCCATCAGCTGCGGCGCGACGCGAGTATCTCGGCTCGTTCCCGGAAGGTTACCCGCGCGCCGCACTGCGTGCACACGTAGTCGCCCGTGCGCTTCCCCTCGGCGTATTCCTTCGCGAGCGCAGGATGCTCGCATGGGCGATCGCCCCACTCGGCACGGAGCGCCTCCGCTTTCTTCGCTTGCACGACACTGCCTCCGGCGTGTGAGGTGAGCTGCGCGTGTTGCCGGATCAATCTAGCGAATGCGGAGCGATCAGAGCGCGGGCGAATCCCCCGCGCTCGAGAGTCGGCGAACGAGCCAGACCACCGCGGCGATCGGAAGCACGACGAACACGAGCAGCTTGAGCGCCAGGATTGTGAACAGCCCGACCGCAACCAGCACGAAGAGCGGAATGCCGAAGATGGCGAGCGTGAGAAACGGGCGGAGCGCGAACAGGCGCAGCAGGGCGACGAACATGAGTTACCGACTCCAGGCGAGGATACTGGATCCTACGCCGAATTGGTCCGGGAAGTTTCCTCATGCCGGGTAGACCGTGCTTACGACCGGTTATCATCCCTCCGTGCCTCCTACGACTCCTTCCGGCGAGAATTCCGGCCGCTCTGCGGCCGCCGGCGGGCGGCGCATCGCGGTCATTGGCGCCGGGGCGGCGGGCACGATGGCCGCAATTTTTGCCGCAAGGTCGGGCGCCGAGGTGATCCTGCTCGAGCGCACCGCCGACGGCGGCCGGAAGATTCTGATCAGCGGTGGCGGGCGCTGCAACATCCTCCCGTCGCGACTCGACGAGACGCGCTTCATCACGGATTCGTCGCCGAACACGCTACGAAAAATAGTCCGCTCGTGGCCGCTCGCGGAGCAGATTCGCTTCTTCGACGATGAGCTCGGCCTGGCGCTCGTGGAGGAGGTAGAATCCGCGAAGCTATTTCCAGCGTCCAACCGCGCGCGCGACGTGCGCGACGGAGTGCTCGCGCTGTCGGCACGAGAAGGTGCGCAGCTGCGCACGAACGCGAGCGTCGCCGGCATCGAGCCGCTCGAGCACCACCGGTGGCGGGTGACGATCGTCGATGCCGAGCCGCTGGATGTCGACGCGGTGATCGTCGCGAGCGGAGGACTCTCGGTTCCCAAGACAGGCAGCGATGGTCTCGGACTGCAGGTCGCGCGCAGGCTGGGTCACACGATACACAAGACGTACCCCGCGCTCACGCCGCTCACCGCCGAGCCGTCCGCCTACACGGAGCTCGCCGGGATCTCGCTTCCCGTGACGATCACCGCGCACGCAGCCGAGCGCGCCGCGACCTCGACCGGGGGATTTCTCTTTACGCATCGCGGGTACAGCGGCCCCGCGGTGCTCGATGTGTCGCACGTCGCGGTTCGCTCGAAGGCGCACGGTGCGGATCCGGCGCGCGTCACGGTTCGTTGGAGCCGGCGCGACGCGGACGAGTGGCTGCGTGCACTGCGGCGCTCCGGAAACCGAAGCGTGCTCGGCGTGCTTCGGGAGGAACTTCCCGACCGCCTGGCGACCGTGCTGCTGTATTACGCGCAGGTCGACGCCGCGCGCTCGATCGCCGATCTGAAGCGCGAGGAGCGCACCGCGATCATCGAGTTGCTGGTCAACGGTCCCCTTCCCTGGTCAGGGGACGAGGGCTACGCGAAAGCCGAAGTGACGGGAGGCGGGGTGAGCCTTGCGGAGATCGATCCGCGTACGATGGAAAGCCGGTTCCACCGGAACCTTTTCCTGTGCGGAGAGCTATTGGATGCATTCGGCCCGATCGGGGGCTACAATTTTCTCTGGGCGTGGGCAACGGGCCGCGCGGCGGGTATTGGAGCAGCAAATGCGCATCAATGACGAGAACGAAGAACTGTACGACGACGATGATTCGGAAGAGCTCGACGAGGATTTTCCGCTCGGTGACGGCACGGCGGACGGCGACGCGATGGTGAGCTGTCCGTACTGCGGCGAGGCGGTGGAGATTACCCTCGATCCCGGCGGCGGCACCCACCAGGACTACGTCGAGGATTGCGAGGTGTGCTGCCAGCCGTGGCGGGTGTCGGTTCAGTACGGACTGGACGGAGAGGCGCAGGTCCAGGTGACCGCACTCGGCGAGTGACCGCCGGTGAGGCCACTCGCGTTGAACCGGCGACTCGGTTCGTCTCCGCGATTACGGCCCGCCCTCTCCGCGACCGCGCCGGGCCCCACCCGGTGCCTTGATTTGCTCCGGAACCTTGGCCCACTGCTCGGGCGTCAGGATCGCGTGCGCCTGCACGAGCACTTGGCGCGACATTGCCCGCCCCTTCGTGAGCTGCGGGCGCATGGCGGCGAACAGCCGCGCGGGATCCGCGTTCGGCCCCGCCTTCGTGACCGCCGCGCGGATGGAGTCCGCAATGGTCGCATACGTCGCCGCCGTGGAATCGCGCAGCGCGGTGAGCTTGACCACCTGCGAATCCGTGAGCGCCAGCGAGTCCTTCAGCTCGAGCAGTTGCGCGGCCGGATTCGGAAGCATGCGCTGGAGCCGGTCCGCAAGATCGTCGCTGTTCGCGGCCGCGCCTTCGCCCGGCGCGCCACCGCTATTGCGCCCGCCGCCTCGCCCGCCGCCAGCGCCGAACAGTGAGCGCATTCGCTCCGCATTCTGGTCGGGGCCGATCACGTAGCGCGCCTGCACGGCGAGCTGAAACGGAACTCGGAATGCGTTGGCCGTGCCGCTTGTCGACCCGAATCGCTGATTGACCTCGTACGTGAACGATTGCGAGACAGGATCGAAGCCGCGCACGTACAGCAGCGTCGGATCGGGACGCGTGGAGCCGCCCCACCCGTGAAGATCGTTCTCGCCGTGCACCCATTGGTCGATGCCGGCCAACAGATTCACCGTCGACACCATGATCGTCATCCGCCGGCTGAGCCCCCACCACGACGGACGGAAGTTCATCTGCAGGTCGGCCGCGGGCTGCCAGCTTCCCGTGCAGCTGTTTCGATTCGCGATGGTGCCGGTCTGGCTCATCAGGCAGGAGCGCACGTTCGGCGCGGCCGAGACCAGCAGACGTGACATCCCGTTCGCCACCGCGGTGTCGTGCGCGCTCGCCGCGAAGATGAACGCGCGATCGTTCGACGTACCGTCGCCGTTGATGTCGCCGCTCACCATCGGCGTGAACGGCGTCCCGGACATGAGCCGCGTCACCGTCGTGAGCTCGACGCTCGGCGACACCGCGTAGCTGGCGGCAAGCAGAAAGGAATGTCGCCGCTCGAAATCGCTCGTCGCCCAGCCCGGCACATTGGGATCGCCCGCGGTCGTCGCCGCCGCGAATCCTTGCGTCGCGGAGCAGCACGAGAACGACGACTGATCGCGCGAGCGCATGTACGTGTACGACGCCTGAAAGGTGAAACCGCTCACGGTGACGCCGTTCAAGCCGAGCGTGAGCTGCTTGTTGTCCGACTGCAGATTCGATCCGATTTCGATGACATGTCCAAGCGACGGCACGACGCGCGAGTCGGCGAAGTCGACGGCGCCCGTGCCCGGCACGATCGACGACGCCGGCACGTACACAGGGCGCCCGCCCTCGCTCGCGAGACCGAACTGCGGCTGCGGCGCAAGATTCACGTCCTGAAAGCCGTACAGGCTGACGCCGCGCGCGTAGCTCGCATCGAGGCTCACACCGAAGCGGTCGAGAATTCTGCGCTGCACGCCGAGCGATGCGCGCCAGGCGCGTGGCGCCTCGAAGCCTGGATCGAACGTGGCGACGCCCGGGAGCGCGGTGGCCGGTGGCAACGGGGTCGCGGACGCGCACTGCGTCGGAATCGAGGAGGGATCGGACGCGTACGCGCTCCAATCCGGCGTCGGCACCGCGCTGCCGATGCACACGAGCTGCGACTCACTTCCCGCGACGCCTGTCGCCCCCTCGGCCGCGGCGAAGAGCGCGGATGGCGTGAGGCTTCGAAACTCGCCGGCGCCGCCGCGGATGATCGTCGTCGGCGCGCCGAGGCCGCCCTCCCCGAGCGTATACGTGAATCCCACGCGCGGGCTGAGATGGATCTCCGACGGGAAGTGGTTTGTCCGCAATCCGAACGCCGAATCGACGAGCGAGTTCTCCGCGGGCGCGCCGCCGTAGATCGATCCCTCGAGACGCACGCCGTAGTTCACCTGCAGGGCGCTGTTCTTTCGCCACGTGTCGCCGAGATAGGCGGCCGGATTGACTGCGCTTCCCGAGCGCTCCGTTGGCGCAAGCGTGCGCGCGAACGAGGCCGGCTGATCGTTCTCGAGATCCTGGAGCGAGTTGAAGGTGAACACGCCTTCGCGATTGTTCGTGACATCCTGGTCGAACCGCGACGCATTGAGCAATCCGCCGAGCTTGATGCGATGCGACGCGTCGCCGGGAAGCCACGACAGCTCGTCGCTCACCTCGAGACTCTTCGTGTTCGCCGTCTGGGGAAGCGATGGACTTCCGCCGAACCCGAGCGTCGTGATGCCGAGCGCGCTATCCGCGATGCTCGACGAGACCTGCACGCGCGCGGCCGGGAGCGCGAGAAACGGTGACGATTTCCGATCGTCGATCGAGCCGTACGCGCGCGCCTCGTTGATCACCGTGCTCCCGAAGTGCGACGTGAGCGCGGCCATGAGCCCGCCGCCGTTATCGCGCATCGTGCCGCCGGCCATCGGCAGCGAGTAGGCGGACACGCGAGTCGGATCCTGCGAGTTCAGTCGCCAGTCGCCGCGGATCATGAGCGAGTGCGAGTCGTTGATGATGTAGTCCATGCGCACCAGCGCGGAGCCGGTATTGGTGGACCGATTGTCGCCGACGGGATCGTCGAGCGATGGCACACCCTCACCGTTCACGAGTGCCAGAAAACGGGCGACGGAGTCGGACGCGACGCCGAGGCGCTTGAGCGTGGCCGGATTCGCGCTCAGGAGCGACGCGAGATCGTCGCTGCGCCAGCGCCCCTGCGCCGCCGCGAAGAAGAACAGCTTGTCGTGCACGATCGGGCCGCCGAAGCCGCCGCCGAGCTGGTTCTGCGTGCTCGCGCCGCCGAATGCGCCGTTGTCCGTGGCGCCCCACTCGAGCGAGCGATCGCGCAGCGAATAGCTGAAGGAGCCGGCGGGCGCGTTCGCGCCGCCCTTGGTCGTCGTCGCCACCAGCCCGCCGCTGAACTGCCCGCGCGCCACATCGTACGTGTTGGTGATGATGCGCGTCGTGCGCGTCGCGTCCTGCGGGATCGAGCCGCCGCCGAACGACAGTCCGTCGAGCGTGATGTTGTTCGCCGTCGGGCGCTGCCCCGCAACGGAGAACGCCGTGCCCGTGGAATCCGTCGCGCCGATCGGCACCACGCCCGGCGCGAGCGCCGCGAGCCCGGCGAGATCGCTCGCGTCGATCGGGAGCCGCTCCGCCTGGTCGCCGGACAGCGTGCGGCCGGTGGCTCCCGGCGTCGTGCCGTCGCGCGGCGTGCGGCGGCGCGCGGTGACGGTCACTTCCTGCAGCTTCGCGCTCGTCGGCGACAGCTGGACGTCGCGCACCAGCCGGTCCTCGTCCGCCTGCCGATTCACAACGAACGCGATTGGTGCCATACCGATCAGGCGCACGGTCACGCGATACTGACCGCCGCCATCCGGAAACAGAATCGTGTATCGTCCGTTGCTGCCGGTCTGCGCGTGCCGCGTGATCTGACCGTCGACGGCGGTCGCGTCGACCGTCGCGCCCGCGAGCGGCTTGGAGTCGGGATCGGTGACCACGCCGGTGAGGATGTCCGTCGTGCTCCCGACCTGCGCGCCCACGCGTGCGGCGGCGAGCGTCGAGAGCGCGACCAACGTTGCGAGACAGGCAAGGACTCGTGAGCGTATCACGGCGAAATGCGGTGGCGGAAGTGGCGTGAAGGGCCGAGCGGGGCGGTGGCGCGCGTGTCTCCACATACGCATAGCATCACCCGGGCGTTCAAGGCACAAAGGGATAAACACGCGTGCCGCCCAGTGCGTGTATGAGAGGACGGCGCGCACGTCGCGCGACGGTCGTGTTCGGACTCATTTGCAGGAGACAATCGATGTTTGACTTGAACTCACGAGCGCGACACGCCACGCTCGGCGCGCTCCTCTGCGTGGCTGCGGCGACGCTGGCCGCGTGTGCGCACACGCAGCAGGCTCCCCCATCGGACTCCGCGTCCCCGCGGGGACAGGGCCAGTGGCAGCACGATGGCGACGGCTCGCGAATGCGGCTCGGCAGCGGGCATCATGGCGACATGATGCTGAAGGACCTCAATCTCACCAAGGAGCAGCACGAGCAGGTGAGGGCCATTCACGATCGTTACCGCCAGCAGGCTGAGTCGCTGCGCAAGAACGGTGCGGGCCGTGACAGCACGAGCCGCGAGCAACTCCGCTCGATGATGAAGCAGGAGATGGGCGAGATCCGCGCGATACTCACGCCGGATCAGCAGAAGCAGTTCGACGACAAGATGGCCAAAATGAAGGAGCGCCGCGAACACCACGACGATCATGGCGACCACGATGCACCGCCGCCACCGGCTCCGCCGGCTTCGTAGGCCGAACGGATTAGTGTGGAGGCATCGGCGGCCCCAGCTCCTCTGGATGCTGGGGCCGTCTTTCCATGTGCCGCCGATCGAATCGCGCGCGCTGCTCCGGCGTGAGCACCTCGCGAACTTCCGCGCGCGTCGAGTCCATGATCGCACGCAGTGACTTGCCGGGTCCATTCCAGAAGCTGTCGATCTGCACGCGGCGGCGAGCGAAGATGCTGTCGACGCGAACGCGCTGAAGCGAATCCATCCCGAGCTCTTCCCCGAAGTGACGATCGCGCTCGGCGCCGAACGGCGCATGCCATCCGGACATCATGGAGTGCATGCGCTGGCTGCGGAACCGAAACACCCACGCCTCCGTGATCATCCCTGCGGCAAATACCATCAAGAGCAGCAGCCCGACGGCGATTCGGCTGCGCCACACGCCCGGAGCGTCGCTCACGGTCTCACCTGTTGGAAGGAGTCGGCGTCGAGCACGCGCTCGAGGTCGCTCGCGCTCGGTGGACGATCGGTGGCAAGGAGCGTCGATGCCGGCTCGCGATCGACCACCTCCGCGAACGACGACGTGGCAGTCATCGCTTCGGCGTCATTGGTCGCTGCCAGGCCGATCGCGCCGATGAGCAGCACGGCCGCCGCGGCCACACCTACCGGGCGCGACCATTTCAGGATCGAGCGCACGAGCCCTCGCTCGTCTCGCCTCCGCGCGAGCTCCGGCGCGGCCGCTTGCACGATGCCCGCGACGAGCGTCTGCCACTCGTGCTCCGCGCGTGTTGGATAGAGCCCGGCCAGCTCGGTGATGGGCGCCGGAAGATCCATCGAGTCCGAGGCGTTCGGCGTCCCATCGGCCCACACATCGTCGTCGTGCGCGCTCATCCTAGTGCTTCTCCTTGCCTGGCTTCGGGTGCGACGGCAATCAACAGTTTGCGCAGCCGGCGTCGAGCATGCAGCAGGTGCACGCGCACGGTGCTCTCCGCAAGCCCGAGCAGGCTCGCGATGTCTGCGTGCTTCCATCCCTCCACGTCGTGCATCATGAGTACCTCTCGCTGCGTATCCGTCAACGTGCCGATTGCCGCCGAGAGCCGCACGTTGAGCTCGGAGCGCTCTGCCATCTCGAGTGGTGAGGGATCCCGCGTGTGCGCGGTTTCCTCCTCGAGCATCTCCACCGACCGCACGCGACCCCGACGCTTGAGGTCGAAGGCACGGTTGCGGACGATCGTGAGAAGCCACGCGCGAAACTTTTCCGCAGGCGAACAGGACTCCAGATGCTGCATCGCCGACAGAAACGCATCCTGCACGGCGTCGTCGGCGTCCGCGGTCTCACCGAGCACCGCGAGCGCGACTCCGTGCGCCGCACGGATGTGGCGTTTCACGAGCGACTCGAACGCCGTGGCGTCGCCGTCTTGTGCACGGGCGACGAGAACGGCATCTGGCAGCTCCACGGCCTCCTCGGCTAGCGCGCGAGACTTCACTGTGTCATCAACGCGTGAGAGCGATCTGGCGTTTAATCATTGGTCACGCCCTGCGCGCCCTTCCACTGGAGGGCGCAAAATGGCATATTGCGTAACGCGACACGGAGCGATCCGCGACCGTCAGCGCCTCCGCGCGAGTAGCTCAGCTGGATAGAGCGTCGGCCTCCGGAGCCGAAGGTCGCGGGTTCGAATCCCGCCCCGCGCATCCGATCTCCCGTTTGGGCCTGGAGCCCAGACGGGATTTTCGTTACTACCTCGCGGAGCACCGTCCGTGCCTCTCCCGCCTGCAGAGGTCCAGCACATGACCGACGTGCCCGCTGCCGACCATTCGTATCGCGAGCTGCAGCTCGCGCGCTTCCGCGTGTCGGTGCTCAAGCAGGCGAAGTGGCGCGAGCTCTCGCGCGCCGCGGGCGATGTGCGCGGGAAACGCGCGCTCGATCTCGGCACCGACAACGGCGTGATCGGATGGCTCTTTCGCCAGCGCGGGGGCGACTGGAGCAGCGCCGATCTCACGTCGCATGCCGTGCATGCCACCCATCGTGTGCTCGGCGAGGAGGTGCGCGAGTTGACCGGCGCGCAGCTCCCCTATGCCGATGCCACCTTCGATCTGATCGTGGTCGCGGATATGCTCGAGCACGTGTCCGATGATCGAGGGCTCCTCGCGGAGATCGCGCGCTGCCTGAAGGTCGGGGGCCGCGCGGTGCTGAACGTTCCGCGGCTCGAGCCGAGAGGAGTGTTGCACGCCGTACGAGGCGCGCTCGGGCTGACGGATGAGTGGCACGGGCATCTCCATGCTGGCTACGATGCGCAATCGCTGCGCGCGCTCCTGCCTGC
>DATCPC010000155.1:0-2717 GCA_036564355.1 Gemmatimonadaceae bacterium
GCGCTTATCGCCGGTGCGCTTGCATTCTCGCTCGGCGTGGCGCCGCAGGTGAAGTCGCTTACGCTGCTGCTCGCGGCCCTGGTGCCGGCGCTTGCCGCGCTCGCGCTCGCCACGGCGCTCGCACTTCGCGGGCGGCCGGGGAGTCCCGCCTTCTTCAAGCTGGCCATGGCGTGCGCGATGGCGGCGCTCCTCGTCGCCCGCGCGTGAACGTTTCTCTCTCATTCACGAAATGACCGTCTTTCAGGCGCTGGTGCTCGGCATCCTGCAGGGGCTCGCCGAATTTCTTCCTATCTCGAGCTCGGCGCACCTCGCGCTCGCCCCATGGGTGTTCGGCTGGCCCGAGCCCGGACTCGCCGTGGACATCGCGCTGCACGTCGGCACGCTGGTGGCGGTGCTCGTCTATTTCCGCGACGAGTGGATGCGGCTGCTCGTCGCCGCCTTCGAGATCGCGCGCACACGGCGCATCGAGAGCGACGAGCAGCGGCGCGTTCTCTACCTCATCGTCGCGACCATTCCCGGTGCGATCGCGGGCGTGCTGCTCAATGACTACGCCGAATCGACCTTTCGCTCGCCAGCGGTCATCGCGTGCGCATTGGCGGTGATGGGCGTAGTCCTCTGGCTCGTCGACCGCACGCGTCCAACCGATCGTTCGCTCGAATCGCTCGGATGGTCCGACGCAATTCTCATTGGCATCGCGCAGGCGGCGGCGCTCCTCCCTGGCGTCTCGCGCTCCGGCGCCACGATCACCGCCGGACGTGCGTTATCGCTCGACCGTGCGAGCGCCGCGACCTTCAGCTTTCTCATGAGCATGCCGATCATCGCCGCCGCGGCGGTGTTCAAGGTGCCGCATCTGCTGCGCGACGGCGGCGCGTCGCTGCCGCTCCTCGCGGGCGTGCTCGCGTCCGCGATCAGCGGGTGGTTCGCGATCGCGGTCGTCATGCGCTACGTGCGGTCGCACAGCTACGGCATCTTCGCGGCCTATCGCGTCGTCCTCGGCCTCGCCGTGCTCACGCTCTTCTACCTGCGCGCGCGTGCCTGAGACGCTCCTGGCCACCCAGTACGCAGGCGCCGACGCGGCGACGATCGCCGCGCGGTGCGGCGTGCCGCGCGCGGAGCTCTTCGATGAGGTGACATCGACGCTCGACATCGCGCACCCCCTCGCCCGCGATGGGGCACCGGAGGGCACGCTCATTCTCGCCGAGCGACAGACGGCGGGGCGGGGGCGTGGCGGCCGCGCATGGGCGTCGGAGAACGGCGCCGGCATCTGGATGTCGCTCCTCGCGCGCCCGCACGACGACGCGGCGCTCGAGGTGCTGTCGCTCCGCGTCGGGCTCGCGGCCGCGCGCGCACTGGAGGCGTTCACGGATGGCGAGGTGCGTGTGAAGTGGCCGAACGACCTCGTGCTCGACGACGGAAAGCTCGGCGGCATCCTGATCGAGAGCCGTAGGCGCGACGAGCGCGTGGACTGGGTGGCAATCGGTGTCGGCATCAACTGCCGCGTGCCGGAGGGCGTCCCTCACGCGCGCGCGCTCCGCGCCGGAGCCGATCGCATCGATGTGCTCGCGGTGCTCGTGCCGGCGGTCCGCGCCGCGGCCGCGCTGCCGGGCGCGTTGAGCGCTCCGGAGCTCCACGAGTTCGAGCGGCGCGACTGGGCGCGCGGGAAGCGCTGCAGCGCGCCGGTTGCCGGCCTCGTGCTCGGCATCGATGCGCGTGGCGCACTGCTCGTTCATACCGGTACCGGCGACGTCACCGCCCGCAGTGGCTCCCTTGTTCTCGAGGAGGATCCGTGATTCTCGTCTTCGACATCGGCAACACCGAGACGACCGTCGGCGTCTTCGAGGGCGACGCGCTGCGCGCGCACTGGCGCCTCACCACCGCGGTCGATCGAACGCCCGACGAGCTCGGGCTGCTTCTCCACGAGCTGCTGCGCGCGGGCAATCTCGAACGCTCGGGCGTCACCGGTGCAGCGATCGGATCCGTCGTCCCCGCGGTTACGGCGCCCCTCGGGGAGGCGTGCGAGCGGTGGCTCGGCGTTACGCCGCGCGTCATCGACGCGCGGGCGGGGCTTCCGATCGTGCTCCAGGTGGACGAGCCGCTCACCGTGGGCGCGGATCGCATTCTCAACACCCTCGCGGCCAGCCGCATCTATAAGGTCGACACCGTGGTCGTCGACCTCGGCACCGCGACCACCTACGACTGCATCACCGCCGAGGGTGTGTTCTTCGGCGGCATCATCGCGCCGGGACTGCGCGCGTCCGCGGACACGCTCATTCGTCGCACGTCGAAGCTCCCGGCAACCGAGCTCGTGCCGCCGGCGCACGCGATCGGCACGCGCACAGAGGAGTGCATCCGCTCGGGCGTGCTCTATGGCGCGGCCGATGCGATCGATGGACTCGTGCGGCGCATCAAGGCCGAGTGGCCCACGAAGCGCGTTCCGAAAATCGTGGCGACGGGCGGGCTCGCGCCGCTCGTCACGCCGATTTGCAGGGAGATCGATATCGTCGAGCCACATCTCACGCTGTACGGGCTCCAGATCGCCTTCGCGTTCCTCGAGCAGTCCGCCACGGCGTGAGCGAATCGGCGCGGCGCGCCGCGGAGCACACGCGCACTCGCCGGCTCGGCTACCGACTGCTGCCGGGCGAGGGATTCAGCTACGTGTTGCACATGCGGCCGCGCGAGTGGCCGATCATGATCGTGCACACCACGCTCGGCTTCGT
>DATCPC010000172.1:0-30357 GCA_036564355.1 Gemmatimonadaceae bacterium
CCGAAGATCTGCGTGGGGGCGAGCCGGCGGCCAACGCGGCGCGAGTAACTGCGGTGCTCGACGGATCCGACAGGGGCGGGGCGCTCAGCGCAGTGCTGCTGAACGCGGCCGCCGCGATTTACGTCGGCGGCGCGTCGACCTCGTTCGCCGCCGGCATCTCAGCTGCGGCGCAGAGCATCGATTCGGGTTCGGCGCTGGGCGCGCTCACAGCACTGCGCGAGGCGAGCGTTGGCGGGTGACGCGCGCGCTGCGTGTCAGTACTTTCGCAGCACGCCCACGACGACGCCCTGAATGGTGACCTCGTTTTCGTGCACGTAGATGGGGAGCATCGCGTCGTTCGCCGGCTGCAGTCGAATGCGACCATCGCGTTCGCGATAGATTTTCTTGACCGTGGCCGCGTTGTTGTCGATGAGCGCGATGACGGTTTCCCCGTTATCGGCGCTGCGACGCTCATTGATGATCACGAAGTCGCCGTCGCGAATCTGTTCGTCGATCATCGAGTTACCGCGCACCCGCAGGACGTAGTGGTTTCCGGACCGCGAGACGAAGCTGTCGGGCACGCACATGGTCTCGTGTGCGGTGAGGGCCTCGATCGGCATGCCGGCCGCCACTGTTCCGAGGAGCGGGAGCTCCACGGCCTTCGGAAAGACATCCGACGGAAGAATCTCTATCGCTCTACTCTCATTGTACGAACGCTTGATGTACCCTTTGCGCTCGAGATTGCTGAGATGCTCGTGAACAGTCGCGAGCGAGTTATAGTTGAATTTCCGGGCGATTTCCTCGAAGCTGGGTGCGTATCCGTTGTCCTCGGAGTAGCCGCTGAGGAAGTCGAGGATCTCGCGTTGCCGCTTGGTGAGCGCCATGCTCGCTGGGGGACGAAGGTAAGCCTACTCGTGCGATCAAACGTGCCGTCGAGCGCGCCCGCGCGCTCTCGCGCACGCTTACGAACGCGCCCCGAATGGACGCCGAAAAGCAGGATAGCCGAACAGTGACCGAAGCGCAAGTCTTTTCGCGGCAATGGACTCCCCCCGCCGGGGTGCTCGCCCGTATTATGGCAGAGGCCGCTGATCGGGTGCGCGCGATGAGTGAGCCCGATCGCCGCGCGCTCGAAGACGTCGCGGCACGTGCACCGGCCGCCCCTTCGTTCGCCGGCGCGCTCACCCGCGAGGACGTCGCGATCATCGCGGAGGTGAAGCGCCGGTCGCCGTCGAAGGGCGCGATCCGGGAGTCGATCGCCGCGAACGAGCAGGCCGCGGCGTTCGAAAGTGGGGGAGCGGCCGCGATCTCCGTGCTGACGGAGCCCGTGCACTTCGGCGGCTCCCTCGCCGACCTCGAGACTGCGCGAAGCCACGTTCGAATCCCGTTGCTGCGCAAGGATTTTCACCTCGACGCGATCCAGCTTTACGAGGCCCGGGCCGCCGGCGCTTCCGCGGCATTGCTCATCGCTCGGGCGCTGGCTCCGGCGAAGCTCCAGGAGATGATGTCGCTCGCCGACGAGTTGGCGCTCGAGCCTCTGGTCGAGGTCCGCACCGAGGCGGAACTGATGCTCGCATTGGAGCTCGGCGCGCGGGTCATCGGAATCAATAGCCGGAATCTCGAGACGCTGGATGTCGACGCGAGCGTGCCAGAGCGGCTGCTCCCGTTGATTCCCAACGGAGTGATCGCAGTGGCGGAGAGCGGAATCGAATCCCATGCGGACGTCGCCGTGCGCGCGCGCTGGGGCGCCGACGCGGTATTGGTGGGCTCCATTCTCTCGCGGTCCAACGATCCCGCAGCGGCCGTTCGCGCCCTCACCGCCGTGCCTCGGAGCCCTCGTGCGCGTTGAAGTGAAGTTCTGCGGGCTCACGCGCCCGGCCGATGCACGGGCCGCCGCGGAATTGGGTGCGCGATACCTGGGGGTCATCTTCGCGGGTGGGCCGCGCAACCTCGAGCCGTCGCGAGCGCGCGAAGTGCTCGACGGCGCGGGGACCGGCAACGAGGTCGAGCGAGTCGGGGTGTTCGGGCGAACGAGTCCGGCCGCGATCGCAGCGACAGTCCGCCAGGCGCGACTGGACGTCGTCCAGCTGCACGCGGACCCTACCGTCGATGAGATTCGCGCAGTAGGCGAGGTCTCCGGTGCTCGAGTGTGGGCCGTCGTTCGCGTGGACGGCACTCTCGTTCGCGGCGACCTGGACGACATCTGGGAGGCGTCCGAAGCGCTCGTGCTCGACTCGAAGTCGCGGGGATCGCTCGGCGGATCCGGCATTTCGTTCGACTGGGGATCCGCCCAGCGCGCTCTGCGCCCGCACGCCGCGAAGCTGGTGGTGGCAGGTGGGCTTACCTCCGCAAACGTCGCCCAGGCCATCGAGTCGCTCTCGCCCGACGTCGTGGATGTCTCCTCGGGCGTGGAATCTTCACCCGGGATCAAGGATCACACGCGCATGGCCGATTTCATGGACGCCGTTCGCCGGGCAGGAGTGCTTCGATGACCGCGATTGGCACTGGCGACCGCTTCGGCACCTATGGTGGGCGGTACGTTCCCGAAACACTGATCCCGGCACTCGACAGTCTGGAGGCATCGCTCGCCGATGCGATGCGCGATTCGGCCTTTGTTGCCGAACTGGACAATTTGCTTGCTACTTACGTGGGTCGTCCATCACCATTGAGCGACGCTCCCCGGCTTTCCGCGCTGGTCGGAGTGCCGGTGCTGCTCAAACGCGAGGATCTGAACCACACGGGCGCCCACAAGATCAACAACACGGTGGGGCAGGCGCTGTTGGCGCGACGGATGGGCAAGCGTCGAATCATCGCCGAGACGGGAGCGGGACAGCACGGCGTGGCGACGGCGACCATCTGCGCGCGATTCGGACTGGAGTGCGTGGTCTACATGGGAGAGGAAGACATGCGCCGGCAGGCGTTGAATGTCTTCCGCATGCGGTTGATGGGCGCGGAAGTGATCCCGGTAACGTCGGGCACGCGAACGCTGAAGGATGCGACAACCGAGGCAATTCGTGATTGGGTGACCAACGTGACGGACAGTCACTACATCATCGGATCAGTGGTCGGGCCTGCACCATATCCACGCATGGTACGTGAGTTTCAGGCTGTCATCGGCCGCGAGGCGCGAGCGCAAATGCTCGCGCAGGTGGGGCGCCTTCCGGCCACGGTCGTCGCCTGTGTGGGTGGAGGATCGAACGCAATGGGGATTTTTCATCCGTTCGTGAGCGACGCCGAGGTCGAGCTGGTGGGCGTCGAAGCCGCGGGCGAGGGGCTGAATACGGATCGCCATTCGGCATCACTGTCGAAGGGATCGCCCGGCGTGCTCCACGGCGCGCGGAGCTACCTGCTGCAGGACGCCGAGGGGCAGGTGCATCCCGCGCACTCGATCTCGGCCGGGCTCGATTACCCGGGTGTCGGCCCCGAGCACTCGTTCCTCAAGGACAGCGGCCGTGCGACGTACGTCTCGATCACCGACGATGAGGCGCTCGAGGGTCTCGTGACGCTGAGCCGCCTCGAGGGGATCATCCCCGCGCTCGAGACTGCGCACGCGATCGCGTGGGTGGTGAAGGAGCGCGCACGCTGGGCGGGCGACGAGCCTGTGCTCATCTGCATCAGCGGGCGCGGCGACAAGGACGTCTCCCAGGTAAGCGAGCTCCTCGGAGACCGCCTCGCCAAGTGACCTCACCCACGATCGCTCCCGCCGAAGTTGCGCTCGACGAGCTGCCTGAGCCGCCATGCTCTCCGCAGCTCGTCGAAGAGATGCTGCGCAATCTCGCGCGGGCGATCAAGACACATCAGCTCTACCTCCCCAACAATCCGATTTACTCGCGCGCGATCGATGGTCTGCGCGCGGCCTTTGCGCCGATCTGGCCTCACACACAGGAAATAGTTCTCACCATCACCGAATCGGACTTCCGCTGGATGGGACGATCCGTGATGCACGAGGCCAGCCGCTCCGAGAGCCTGCCCTGGGTGTTCTTCAAGGACGGCGTGCGTGAGTTGACGCTGACGCAGGGGATCGAGGACGAAGAGCTCACGTCGCTGCTGCACATCCTCCAGCGCGTGCGCAACGCGGCGCCGGAGGAAGACGATCTGCTCACGCTGATGTGGGAGCAGGAGTTCACGAGGCTCGCCTATCGCTTCGTCGATATCAACCTCGACCCGCATGCATCGTTCGACGCGTCCGCGGAGCCGCCGAAGGAACGGAGGCTTCCGATCGTCGACGACATGCGCGCGGAGGAGGCCGAGCCGCCGAAGCGAACGTCGGGGATCGTGCGTCTCGAGGACCTCGACTCGACGCTCTACTTTCTCGACGAACAGGAGATCGATTATCTGCGCACGGCGGTCGTGGCCGATCAGACCATCGACATGCCGCGCAGCGTGCTGGCGATCCTCCTCGACATTTTCGAGGTGCAGGAGGGCGAGACGGTTCGCGAGGAGATCTGCGGAATTCTCGAGAGCTACATGCTCAACCTGCTGGCCGGCGGTGCGTACGGATCGGTGGGCTATCTGCTGGCCGAGTCGGAGCAGCTCATCAGGCGCGCAAACAATCTCATGCCCGCGCACAAGCTTCGCCTCGCTGCGCTCCCGACCAGTCTGAGCGATCCGTCGGTGCTTTCGCAGCTGCTCGAGGCACTCGACCACTCGGACGTCATCCCGGAGCAGGCCGAGCTCGACGCGCTGTTCGACCAGCTGCGCGGCGGCGTGCTCGGCACCGTGCTCGGATGGCTGAAGCAGGCGCAGAAGCCGGAGCTCCGGACCGCGCTCGAGCGCGCGGCGGGACGGATGGCGGCCGCGAACAGCGCGGAGATGATGAAGCTGATCGGCTCGTCCGATGTGGATGTCGCGGTCGAGGCGATGCGACGCGCAGGGGAGCTCAAGACGGCCGCCGCCGTGGGCCCGCTATCGAAAGTGCTGCAGCTGCCGAACGTGATTCTTCGGCAGGCTGCGGCGCAGGCGCTCGCAGAAATCGGTTCACCGGGCGCGCTTCGGCTGCTCGAAACGGCGTTGAATGACGAGGATCGCGACGTGCGCATCTCCGCGGTGCGGGCGATGGGCATTCGCGGGCATCGCGCGGCGCTCCCGCGCGTGGAGGAGGTCGTGCGCGGCAGAACGGTGAAGGGCGCCGACCTCACCGAGAAGATGGCGTACTTCGAGGCCTACGGTACGCTCGCGCGCGACGCCGGCATCCCCCCACTCGACAAGCTGCTGAACCGGCGTAACCTCCTGGGCCGCCGGGCCACGCCCGAGATTCGCGCCTGCGCCGCGCGCGCGCTCGGAATGATCGGCAGCGCGAACGCGCTCGAGGTGCTGCGCCGCGCGCAGAGCGAGCGCGATCCGATGGTGCGCAGCGCGATCAACCGCGCGATGCGCGAGAAGACGTAGCCATGTCCACGGCCACCACGTCCACCGGATCGAACAATCTCGCGCCGCCGAATATCGGCGAGCGCGGAAGCGACGGCTTCGTCCGAAAGGCCGGACGCGAGTTCCTGCTCGCGATCTACGGCGCGCTGCGCACGGTGAAGATGTACCCGCCGGACAACCCGGTGGTACAGAAGACGATGCAGGAAGTCGTACGCCTCGCGAATGATCTCTTGCGCAACGAGCGCGAGGTCGAGCTGCGCGTGTCGGGCGAGTTCATCTTCATCAACGCCACGCGCCTGCGGCTCGACCTCGAGAACTACGCGAGCTTCAGCCGCATCATCAGTGCCTTCAGGGATGCCGGCGTCGGGCTGTGTCGCATTCACGATGCCTCCGCCGTGCGCGACTGGGTTGTCTTCCTGACGCTGCTGCAGAACGCCGCCGTCGGCGATGAAGACGGGCGCCTCTTCGCGCTCGGCGAAAAGCTCGCCGCGGCGAAGGTGACGACATTCGAGCTCGGTCCGGCGACAAATCTCGACGAGGAGCTGCGCCAGAAGGCGAAGGAGGCGGCCAAACGCACGTACGCGCAGTCGGTATCGGTCACGAAGGAAGTGATCAACTCGGTGCGCATGGGACGCAGCCCGAACATCAAGAAGATCAAGCGCGTGGTGCAGGGCATCGTCGACCAGGTGCTGAACGAGGAGTCGTCGCTCATCGGCCTCACGACGCTCCGCGACTACGACGAGTACACGTTCACCCACAGCGTGAACGTCTGCATCTTCTCGGTGGCCCTGGGCCGCAAGCTGGGGCTCACGCGGATTCAGCTCTACGATCTTGGCGTCGGCGCGCTGATGCACGACATCGGGAAAGCGAGGGTGCCGCTCGAGATTCTCAACAAGCCGAACGGGTTGTCGGAAGACGAGTGGAGAACGATCTGCGGTCATCCGTGGATGGGAGTGCTGCAGCTCTTCTCGATGCGCGGCCAGAACGACGTGCCCTATCGCGCGATGATCATCGCCTTCGAGCACCACAAGAAGACGGACCTCACCGGTTATCCCAAGCACGTGCGGCCACGCGTCATGAGCATCTACAGCAAGGTGGTGGCGGTGGCGGATGCGTTCGACGCGGCCACCTCGCGGCGCGCGTACCAGAGCACGCCGCTCTCGCCCGCCGATGTGCTGCAGGAGATGCGAATCAATCCGCACCGCGGAATGGACCAGGTGCTCGTGAAGGCGTTCATGAGCCTCGTCGGGCACTACCCCGTGGGCACGCTCGTGGTGCTCGATACGTTCGAAATGGCGATCGTGCACGCGGCAAACCCGGCGCCCGACGCCATCGCGCGCCCGATCGTCCGTCTCATCAGCGACGAGCGGGGAAACCTGCTCTTTCCCGGCACTCTCGTGGATCTCAATCTGCCGAACGACACCGGCGGCTTTGCCCGAACCATCATTAAGGTCGCCGACCCCGAACGATATGCCATCCGCATCAGCGACTATTTCGTCTGACTTCATCGCGCGGCGCTTCGCGGCGCTGCACGCGCGCGATGCGAAAGCACTGGTCGTCTACATCACCGCTGGGCATCCCGATCGGGCACGCTCGCTCGCGCTGCTGCGCGGCATCGCGGATGCGGGCGCCGATGTGATCGAGCTCGGCGTTCCCTTCTCGGATCCGCTGGCGGACGGCCCCGTGATCCAGGCGAGCTCGCAGCGCGCGCTCGAGCAGGGAATGACATTCGACGGTGTGCTCGCGCTAGCGTCGGAAGCGGCGGTGGATGTGCCGCTCGTGCTCTTCAGCTATCTCAATCCGATCGTGGCCGCCGGCCCGACTGCGCTCGTGCGCGCGTCCGCCGCAGGGATCCATGGATTGCTCGTCACCGACCTTCCCGTGGGCGGCGACCCGGAACTCGAGCGCGAGATCGGCGAGTCGCCGCTCGCCTTCATCCGCCTGGTCGCGCCGACCACGCCCGCGCCCCGCATGGCGGAGATCGCGCGTCACGGCAGCGGCTTCGTGTACCTCATCAGCCGGCTCGGCGTGACGGGCATGCAGAGCGAGATCGCCAGCGGCCTCGCCGAGACCATCGAGCGCCTGCGGGGAGTCACCGCGCTTCCGGTGTGCGTCGGCTTCGGCATCTCGGGGCCCGAGCAGGCCGCGTCGGTTGCGCGGCTCGCCGAGGGAGTGGTGGTCGGCAGCGCGGTCGTGCGCGCGGCGGAAACGAGCGTCGAGAGCGCGGTGGCGCTCGTGCGCTCGATGCGCAAGGCGATCGACGAGCGCTAGGCGTCTTCAGGTATCGCGCAGCCTGCGCTCCACTCGCTCATCCGGCGCCACGAACACTGTTTCCGCCCGCTGCACCAGCACTTGTCCCGGCGTGCCACCCTTGGCCTTGCGCACGTACTTGCGCCGCGTCCAGTCGACGGGAACGAGTGCCGCTCCGCGCGACTTGCTGTGCCACGCCGCGAGCACCGCGGCCTCTTCGAGATCGCGCGACGGCGGCGGCTCTTCTCGCGGCCAGCGGAGCACCACGTGCGCGCCCGCGGAATCGCGCGCGTGCAGCCAGACATCGCGCGGCGACGACTCGTGGAACGTGAGCGTGTCGTTCGATGCCGCGCCGCGTCCCACCCAGATCTCGAGTCCGCCCGATGAGCGATAGGTGCGGAACGGACGCGGGGCGCGCGTGGCCGCCTGGCGCTCGAGCTGCGTCGTCGGCGGCGGCGCATCGGCGAGCGCGAACGCGGCGATGCGTCCCGGCAGCGACGCCAGCGCACGCTCCATCGACCGCACGCGATCGTAGAGCCGCTCCGATACCTCGACGGCACTCTCTCCCTCCGCATGTTCGACGCGCGCATCGGTGCCGTCGGTAAGGCGAACGCTGTCCGGAGCCGAGACATCGCCGAGCGACATGAGTGCGTCGGCGAGAAGCCTTAGCCGTGGCGCGGCCGAGGCGCTGTCGAGCTCGCGCCGCATGCGCTCCAGCGCGCGGTCGCGGCGGCCATCGGCCGGCGCGCTCGCGATCGTCTCCGCGCTCGCGGCGGTCTGCGCCGGCGCGACCAACGATTCGCTCGCCACCGCGTTGTCGCACATCGGAAAGGCCACCAATGCGCCCGCGCACCACGCCGGTCGCGCCGGTCCAAGCTGGCAGATCTCGCGATAGCGCTCCGGCGCCAGCTCCGGCGATGACATCAGCCACTTCGCCACGAGCGGGCTCACCCAGCGACCGTTCATGAGCGATGCGATGTCGCTCGTCTCCGCCGCAACGCGAACGGCATCGTCGCTCAACACTTCGCGCGCAACAGACCGCGGCGGCAGCGCACCGCCGATGCGCGCAATCGCGCGCCCGCTCTCGTGCGCCAGCGCTGCGCGCGCCTGCGCGAGCACGCTCACCTCGAGCACCGCGCGCTTGCTCACCGATCCCTTGAACTTCCCCTCGCGAGTCAATGCAATCAGCAACCGCCGATCATCCTCGGGCGCACACACGGATTCGATGGTCCACCCGGTGAGCGGTCCGCCTCCCTCAGCATCCTCGAGCTCGCGCACCACGACATCGGGAGTCGACAAGTCGATCTCGACCGCCGCCCCTTGGAGCACGCCGATCACGAGCCGCTTCGCCGCGCGATCGAGGTGGCCGGCGCGGATGATCCCCCCCCTCCACCGGGCGTCGAGCTCGCGCGCGAGGTGGTAGACGGTCAGACTATCCATGCGACCACCGTGTTTGACACGCGCGCAGGATGCCCGTAAATTCTTTCCCTGTCAACACATGCATCATCTCGCCTACATCGCGCTCGGCTCCAATCTCGGCGACCGGAATCAACTGCTTGCGCGGGCGCGATTGGCCCTCGCGGCACTTCCGGGGAGTCGTGTGGTCGCCGAATCTTCCGTCGAGGAGACGGCACCGGTCAGCGACGTTCCCCAGGGCGCATATCTCAATCAGATGGTTGCACTCGAAACCGCGCTCTCGCCGCGCCAGCTGCTCGCGGCACTTCACCGCATCGAGCACGACGCGGGTCGCGTGCGCACCATGCACTGGGGACCGCGCACACTCGATCTCGACATCGTGCGCTTCGGCGATCTGCATGTCGAAGAGCCCGATCTCGTGATCCCACATCCGCAACTCGCGCATCGCGACTGGTGGCAGCGCGAGCTCGCCGAGCTGGGGGCGAAGGAATGAGCACGAACAATGGCGAGGGTGCGCGGCTCACAGTCCGCGACTTTCAGGAGCGCAAGGATCGCGGCGAAAAGCTCGTCGTCGTCACCGCCTACGACTCCCTCTTCGGCAAGCTCGTCGACGAAAGCGGTGTCGACGCGGTGCTCGTCGGCGACTCGCTGGGCAATCTTCTCGCCGGCTTCGAGTCCACACTGCCGGTCACGCTCGACCAGATGGTCTACCACGCGCGCTCGACTCGCGCCGGCGTCAAGCATGCACTGCTCATCGTCGACATGCCCTTTCTCACCTATCAGGTCTCTCCACAGCGCGCACTGCTCAACTGCGGGCGCGTGATGGCGGAGGGCGGTGCGGATGCGGTGAAGGTCGAGGGTGCGAGCGAGACTGTGCTCGCCGCCGTTCGCGTGGTAACGGGTGCAGGCATTCCAGTCATGGGCCACCTCGGCTTCACGCCGCAGTCCGTCAACACACTCGGGGGCACGCGCGTCCAGGCACGCGACGCCGGCAGCGCGAAGAAGATCGTGGAGGACGCGAAGAAGCTCGAGGATGCGGGCGTGTTCTCGATCGTGCTCGAGCTCGTGCCCGCGACGGTCGCATCGCGCGTGACGGACGCCGTGCGCGTGCCGACGATTGGCATCGGCGCCGGGGCGCGGTGCAGCGGGCAGGTGCTGGTGCTCCACGACCTCCTCGGGCTCAACGAGGGCTTCAGTCCGAAGTTTCTCAAGCGCTACGCGGCGATGGCGGCGGAGGTGCGCGAAGCGATCACGCGCTTCGGAGACGAAGTGCGTTCCGGGAGCTATCCGGACGACGACCACAGCTTCTAGGTCCCGGCGGTAAGCGTGCAGATCATCGAGCGCATCGAGCCGTTGCGCATCGCACTGGATGAGCCGAGGCGAGGTGGAAAGGGAATTGCCCTCGTGCCGACGATGGGCGCGCTGCACGAAGGCCACCTCGCGCTGATCGACCGCGCACGCGAGCACGCGGCGACGGTGGTGATGAGCCTCTTCGTGAATCCGCTGCAGTTCGGCCCCAACGAGGATTTCGCCCGCTATCCGCGAGACCGCGACGGCGATGCGAGGCTGGCCGAGGCGCGCGGCGTCGACATCGTCTTCGCGCCGCAGCCATACGAGTTGTATCCCGAAGGACGCGCGATCACGGTGGAACCGGGCGCCCTCGCATCGCGATGGGATGGCGCCTCTCGGCCGGGGCACTTCACCGGCGTGCTCACAGTGGTGGCGAAGCTGTTCAACATCGTGCAGCCGGATGTCGCGGTCTTCGGGCAGAAGGACATTCAACAGGCGACGCTGATTCGCGCGATGGTGCGCGATCTCGACTTTCCCACTCGGCTGATCGTCGCACCGACGGTGCGAGAGAAGGACGGCGTCGCGCTCTCGAGTCGCAACGCCTACCTGAGCGAAGGAGATCGGAGCCGCGCGCGAGTGCTCTCGCGCTCGATCTTCGCCATACGCGACGCCTTCGACGCAGGCGAGCGCTCCACCGCCGTTCTCGAATCGCTCGGCTATTCGGTGGTCACGGCGGAATCGACGGTGGCGCTCGAGTATCTCGCGGTGATGGATCCGCAAACGCTCGAGCCTTTGCCGGTCGCCACCGCGGGGAGCATAGTCGCGATCGCCGCGCGAGTCGGCGCCACGAGGCTCATCGATAACCTCATTCTCGGCGCACCCGACCACAGCGGATGAACGTCGTCGAGCTCGAGCTTCCGGCGTGGGCAGTGGCATCTCCCGCGCGCCGGGCGCACATCGCGCGCGTCACGGACCTCGCTCTGTCGTGGGCCGCTGCAATGCGCATCGATCGCGAGGAGCGCGACGCATGGCGCGATGCGGCGCGGTGGCACGACGCACTGCGCGACGCGAGCGAGGCCGAGCTGCGCGCGATCGTTCCGAATCTCGACTGGCCGGCGTCGCTGCTGCACGGCCCGGCGGTTGCCGCGCGACTGGCAGAGGATGGCGAGCGACGCACGTCCGTTCTCGACGCGATCTACTGGCACACGGTTGGAAATGCCAAGTGGGATCGCACGGGACGAATGCTCTACATGGCGGACTACCTGGAGCCCGCCCGAGCGTTCGATCGCGAGGAGCGGGAACGTCTCGCGGCGCGCGTCGCCGGCGATTTCGATGGCACCTATCGCGACGTCGTGAAGCGTCGGCTCGCAGCTCGAGTCGCGTCGGGTGAGAAGCTTCGCGCGGAAACGATCGCTCTCTGGGAGAGTGTGCGGTGAATCGGCGCGTTCTCCTGATGTGCGCCGGCGTGTTGACTCTCGCACTCCTGACCGTCGGCGTGATCGGCTATCGGGGAGCGCGATCTCATGCGCGAGGGAAGCAAGGCACCGTGGCGCAACCGAGCGCGCCATCCTCCCGCACGCCGCTCGCCGATCCACGCTGGGCGGCTGGCCAGCACATCACCGTCGAGGTCCTGAACGCAACGAAGGTGCGCGGGCTCGCGCGACGCGCCGCGCGCACGCTGCGCGACCACGGCTTCGATGTCGTGTCTACGGGGACCAATCCCGATCAGTTCGACAGCACGAAGGTGCTCGACCGAACCGGCCATCGCGATTGGGCGGTGCTCGCCGCGAAGGCGATGGGCGGGGCCACGGTGCTCGTGCGCCCCGATAGCTCACGCGAAGTTGACCTGACTGTGCTCATTGGGGCGTCGTGGCGCGCCCCGTCCCAGCCGTTCTACCCGTAGCTGGCCGCACGCGGCGGCGATGTCCTTTCCGCGGCTCTTTCGCACCGCCACCTCGACTCCAGCCTCGCGCAGCGCGCGCGCGAAGCTCGAGATGCGCTCGGGAGGCGAGCCCTTGAACTCGAGCGCTCCCCCTTCGTGCAGCGGAATCAGATTGACGAAGGCACGGCACGAGCGCGCAAGCGCGGCGAGCTGCCGTGCGTGCTCGGGACCATCGTTGACGTCGCCGAGCATGACGTACTCGAAGGTGACGCGCCGGTCGAACGTCCTGGCCTGGGTGATCACATCTGCCAGCGGATACTTGATGTTCACCGGCATGAGGTCGCGCCGCAGTTCATCGGACGGTGCGTGGATCGAGATTGCAAGTCGGAACTGCTCCGGGCGCTCTCCCAACGCGACGATGCCGGGGAGCACGCCCACAGTGGACACGGTGATGTGCCGCGCGCCGATTCCGAGTCCTTGAGGGCTGTTCAGGATCGTGAGCGCTGTGTCGACGGCGGGCCAATTCATCATCGGCTCGCCCATCCCCATGAATACGACGTTGGTCACGGCGATCGGCGGATCGAGGAGCGCCATCTCGCGCACCTGGGCCGCGATCTCCCACGCGGCGAGGTTGCGCTGGAAGCCCATGCGTCCGGTCGCGCAAAAGGCGCACTGGAGCGCGCACCCCGCCTGCGACGAAATGCAGAGCGTCAACCGGCCGCCTTCAGGGATCGCGACGGTTTCGATCTCCTGTCCTTCCGGAAGCCTGAACAGAAATTTCTCCGTTCCGTCGGATGACGTCTGTCGCGCGAGGATCTCGAGCCGAGGAATCGCGAACTGCTCGGCGAGCGCAGCGCGAAGCGCCAACGGCAACGCCGTCATCGACCCGAAGTCGGCGGCGGGGCGCTCCCACAGATGGCGCACGACCTGCGCGGCGCGATAGGCGGGCTCGCCGGACGCGGCCGCGAACGCTCGGAGGCGTTCGAGCGCATCGGCGGGGGTGAGGTCGAGCAGATTGATGGGAGCGGTCATGGGGCCGGCGACGGAGATGGTGACCCTCCGAATTTGGGAGCACCGAGATGTCAATCTAACGGTTTTCATACCGCAGCGTATCTCTTGAGGACCTCGCGCGACACGCGAGAGTCGCCGGAATAACTCGCTGTCGCGTATGCACATATAGAGCGGCCCAGATTGCCCGAGGCGACCGTGGTCGCTTCCCGCGGAGGGCCGCCGGTGGTAGCTTTCCCTTCACATTGATGACCATCTCGGAGCAGTCGTGAGGTTCTTCTCGACCAGGCCGTGGACGCTGGCGAGCGCCGAGGTTTTGGCGCGCCCGGTCCCGCGCCGGCATGTGACGCGCTCGATGCTTTCGGCGAGGTGAGCCCGCCGCGCCGGCTGTCGCCCCTCCTTGCGGCGTCGTTCCTCACGATCGTGCACGTCGGGCGCTACCGCGTTCGTGCGATCGGACGCGGGCGGGTGCACGCGTGAACGAGGGTCTATCACTTGCGACGTCCGTTCGCACGCATCTGGGCGGGGCGCTCCGCGCCGCGGATGTGGGCTCGCGCGTCAGGCTCGGCGGCTGGGTGCAGCGTCAGCGCGCGATGGGCGGCATTGTCTTTCTCGATCTCCGCGATCGAGCGGGCGTGGTCCAGGTCTCCTTCGACCCGAAGTTCGCCGACCCCGCGGCAATCCGCATGGCGGGCGACGTCGGCCGCGAGAGCGTCGTGCTGATCGAGGGCGAGGTCGTCGCGCGCCCGGAGAACGGTCGCAACGCGGAGTTGGCCACCGGCGAGATCGAGGTGAAAGCGATCTCGATGCGCATCGTCGGCCCCGCCGAAACGCCGGCCATTCCCGTCGCGCTGGGGAAGGGGGAGACGCTGCCCTCAGAGGAGCTGCGCTTGCGGCATCGCTATCTCGACCTTCGTCGCCCCGAGCTGCAGGCGAACATCGTGCTGCGGCACCGGCTCATGCAGGCGACGCGCCGGCACCTGAGCGAGCGCGGCTTTCTCGAGATCGAAACGCCGATTCTCACGAAGCCAACCCCCGAGGGCGCGCGCGATTATCTCGTGCCGAGTCGCGTGAGCGCGGGCGAGTTCTACGCGCTGCCGCAGTCGCCTCAGCTCTACAAGCAGCTGCTGATGATCTCCGGATTCGATCGCTACTTCCAGATCGCGCGCTGTTTCCGCGACGAGGATCTCCGTGCAGACCGTCAACCGGAATTCACGCAGATCGACATCGAGGCGTCGTTCATCTCGGCCGAAGACATCTACACACTGGCCGAGGGGCTGATCGCGGCGCTGTGGAAGGAGGCGGGCGTTTCGATCCCGACTCCGTTCCCGCGAGTGAGCTATGCGGACGCGGTCGAGCGATATGGAACTGACCGACCGGACCTTCGCTACGGACTCGAGCTGTTCGATGCGACGGAGGCGTTCCGCGCCGCGGACTTCGCGATCACGCGTGGCGCGATCGAGTCGGGTGGACGCGTGCGCGGGATTCGAATTCCCGGCGGCGCGGCGTTGTCTCGCAAGCAGGTCGACGATCTCGAGGCGTTGGCGAAAGGCGCGGGCGCGGCCGGCATGCTTCGCCTGAAGCGCGAGAAGGGTGAGCTCACGGGACCGCCGGCGAAGTTTCTGTCGACGGAGCAGGGCGCAAAGCTCGGAATTTCCGAGGGCGAGCTGTGTCTGCTCGTCGCCGCCCCGGATCGCGTGTCGTCACCCGCGCTCGACCGCGTGCGCCAGGAGGCCGCGAAGGTAATGAAGCTGGTTCCCGAGAAGGCGCGGAGCTTTCTCTGGGTGCTCGACTTCCCGCTGTTCGAGAAGGACGCGGCGTCCGGCGCGCTCGGCGCGGTGCACCACCCCTTCACGTCCCCTCACCCGGACGATCTCGCGTGGCTCGACGCGGCGCCCGAGAAGGCGCGCGCGCTCGCGTATGACGTCGTGCTCAATGGCACCGAGCTCGGCGGCGGGAGCATTCGCATCGCCGATCCGGAAGTGCAGCGCCGCATCTTCAATCTGCTCGCGATCGACGACGAGACGGCGCAGCAGCGCTTCGGATTCCTGCTCGAGGGGCTTCGCTCAGGAGCGCCGCCGCACGGCGGCATCGCATTCGGATTCGATCGCATCGCGATGCTATTGTCGGGCGCGACGTCGTTGCGCGATGTCATTGCGTTCCCGAAGACAACGGCGGCGCGCGCGCTGTTCGAGGGCGCACCGACGCCGGTTACGGCAGAGGACTTGCGGGATTTACACATCAGACTGGACGACGGAGACGGAGCGCGATGAGCGACGATCACCTCACCCAGCGCCTGAACGCGGAGGGCGCGGACCTTCTCACGCTGGCCGGAGTCAACGACTCCAATCTTGTCGCGCTGTCGCGCATCACCGGCGTGCGCGTGTCGCTTCGCGGCGACTCGCTGTCGCTCACGGGTCCCGGCGAGGCGGTGGAGCGGGCGACGCCTGTCGCGCAGCGGATGCTCGATGCCGCCCGGCAGCAGATGACGCTGACGCCGGATGATGTGATGCGCCTGAGCGAGGACCACAGCGATCCGGGCGGCAACGGGGGTCCCGCGGGCGAGATGCGCCTCGCGCTGCCGGGTATGCGCCGCATCATCCAGCCGAAGACATCGGGACAAGCCGAGTACATGAAGCTGATCGCCGACAACGACATCGTGGTCGGGATCGGCCCCGCGGGCACAGGGAAGACGTATCTCGCGGTGGCGATGGCGGTCGACGCGCTCGCGCGGAAGCGCGTGCGTCGCATCGTGCTCGCGCGCCCCGCCGTGGAAGCCGGCGAGAGCCTCGGCTTTCTTCCGGGCGACATGCAGGCGAAGGTCGACCCGTATCTGCGTCCGCTGTACGATGCGCTCGACGACATGATGCCGGCGGAGCGCGTGCAAAAGGCGCTCGAGTCTCGCACGATCGAGATCGCCCCGCTCGCGTACATGCGCGGCCGCACACTCGCCGACGCGTTCGTGATTCTGGACGAATCGCAGAACGCTACCAACGCACAGATGAAAATGTTCCTGACGCGACTGGGCGTGAACTCGAAGGCGGTGATTACGGGCGACAAGACGCAGATCGATCTGCCGGCGCGGGAGCAATCCGGCTTGATCGAGGTCGAGCGCATTCTGAAGGGTATCGAGGGGATCGGATTCCATTATCTCAGCGAGGCCGACGTCGTCCGTCACCGTTTGGTGAGGGACATCATCAAGGCGTACGCCCGCGACTCGGGAGTGGAGTAGCGCGCGCATGGACGCGCGCACGCAACCATCCGGAACGGTGACGGTGGCGCCGGACACGGGGCACGAGCGCATTGCGCTGCACGCGCCGCGAGTCGCGCTCCTGCTCGTGGTCGCGCTGCTGACGTACCTGCTGTTCCCGACCAGCGCCGCAGTGGACTCGCCGATTTTCGAGATCGGGTCCGTCGCGACCCAGAACGTGATCGCGCCATTCGCGTTCACGGTTCGAAAGTCGGAGTCGGATTTGCGCGAGGAGCGCGACCAGCTGGCGCGCTCCGCCAAGTCGATCTTCGTGTACTCGTCGGCTGCCCTGGACTCTTCGCAACAGCAGCTCGCGATGCTGATGCGATCCATCGGCGCCGCGGCTGATTCCGCGGGCAAGCGCAACGAGGGCGCGGCGGCCGTGCACGCGGCAATGGAACACGGGCTGGCGCTGACGCCCGTCGAGGGCGCGTACATCGCGCGTCCGGATCACCGTCGCGCGCTGCAGGACGCGGTGCATCGCGCCTTCGCGAAATGGGGACCCGAAGGGATAGCGGCGTCGAGCGCGCTCGATGACGTCCAAGGGGAGCTGCTCGTGCGTCGCGGCGTCGAGGAGCGCAACGTGCTTGCCGACAGTGTGCTCACGCTCGGCTCACTGCTCAACCGTGCGCGGACGTTGCAGCCCGATCCGAACTCGTCCGTCGCCGCGAGCCTCTTTCCGAAGTTGCTGAGCGGACTGTTGCGTCCCACCATTGTGCCCGATCCGGCCGCCACCGAGCGCCGCCGCGAGGAGCTGCGCAAGTCGGTGGACGTGAACCGGTACATGGTTCGCGCGGGTGAGAAGATCGTCGGCGAGCACGAGGTGGTGGGGCGTGCGGAGTTCGACAAGATGCACGCGATGCACGATGCGATGCAGTCGACCTTCGGCGGTGAGCGCGCGTTTCGCCGGGTGCTGGGCGGCATCGCGTACAACGCGCTCGTGCTCGCGATTTTCGGGATCGCGATTCTCGTGTTCCGCCCGCGACTCTACCGGTCGATGCGGGCGCTTGCCCTCTTCGCCGCGGTGTTCACCCTGGTGCTCGTGGTGGCGGCGATCGGCGCGCAGTGGCAGCCGGTGCGTCCGGAGCTCGTGCCGGTTGCGATCGCGGCGATCATCTGCAGCATTCTGTTCGACACGCGCATCAGCATGATCGCCGCGATGATTCTCGCCGTGCTCGCGGGCGGACAGAGTGTGTATCGAGGAACGAATGCGCTCTTCCTGAACCTGGTGGGCGGTGCCGCGGCCGCTCTCAGCATGCGCACGATGCTTCGACGCGAAGAGGGGTATCGCTACGTCATCACGATCGGCGCCGCGTACTGCTTCGCCGCAGTGACGCTTGGCCTCACGCTTGGGTGGACGACACGGCAGATCGGTGCGAGCGCCGGGTTCGGCGTGCTCAATGCGTTCGTGTCGGTGGTGCTCGCGATGTTCCTCATGCCCCTGGCGGAGCGGCTCACGGGTGTCACGACGGCGCTCACGCTCGTCGAGTGGTCCGATCTCAATCGACCCCTGCTGCGGCGCCTGAGTCTCGAAGCCCCGGGCACCTACGCGCACACGATCGCCATGGCCAATCTCGTCGAGGCGGCGTGCAACGCGATCGGCGCGAATGGTCTGCTCGGCCGCGTGGGCACGTATTACCACGACATCGGCAAGCTCGCCAAGCCGCAGTATTTCGTCGAGAACCAGGCGCGTGGTCGGAATCCGCACGACCAGCTGAAGCCGGGAACCAGCGCGGCGATCATTCGCAATCACATCCAGGAGGGCGTGGATCTCGCCACGGAGTATCATCTGCCGGCGGCGATCGCGGCCTTCATCCCGGAGCATCACGGCACCGGGCACATCACGTACTTCGAGGAGAAGGCACGAAGCGGCAATGGATCTCCGGTGCCGAACGTCGCCGACTATATCTACCCGGGACCGGTGCCCCAGTCGGCCGAGACGGCGATCTGCATGCTCGCGGACGGCGTGGAGGCGTCGGTGCGAGTGCTCCAGGATCCGACTTCGCAGCGCGTGCGCGAGGTGATCGATCACATCGTGAAGCAGCGCATCGATCAGGGGCAGCTCAACGAAGCGCCACTGACGCTGCGCGACCTCGAGGTGATCAAGGGAGAGTTTGCACGTGTCTTCGCGAGCATGCATCACGCGCGCATCGATTATCCGACCGCGAGCGGTGGCGTGACTTCGGAATTCGCATCGGTATGAGCGTGAGCATTTACGTCAATGCGCGCGACGTGCGCGTCGGACTGGCCAGCGCGCGCATCGAGTCGATCGCGCGCTCGACGCTCGCCGCCGAGCGCGTGCGCGACGCGATGCTCTCGATCACCTTCCTCGGCAACGCCGCCATGGCGCGCATCAACGCGCGCCACCTCGGGCACAAGGGCGCGACGGATGTGATCTCGTTCGGCTTTGCGGGCTCCGGCAAGCGATCCCCGGTCGTGGGCGACATCTACATCGCGCCCGCCGTCGCACGCGCCAATGCGAGGGAGAACGGCGTACCGATTCGCGAGGAGCTCGCGCGACTCGTCGTACATGGCACGTTGCACGTGCTCGGATACGAGCACCTGGAAACGGACGCGCGCATCGGGTCGCCCATGTGGAAACGGCAGGAGCGCCTGCTCACCCGGGCCCTGGCGTCGGCGTGACCCTCACGTGGTTGGTCGCGCTTCTCGCGCTCGCGCTCGCAGCGGCGTGTGCGCTGGCGGATGGCGCGCTCCTCACCGCCGGCCGCGAGAACCAGAGTCGCGAAGGCACCACGCTCCCGCACGGGGACGCGCGCGAGCGCACCCACCGGGCGTTGTCGATCGCGAGACTGTTCGCCCAGCTCACGGCCGCCGCGTCGTTCGCGATCGCGGCCGAGCTGTGGATGCGCCGCTTGCCCGTCGCGATGGCGATCGCGGTTGCCGGCGTTGTCCTCATTCTCGTGCTGGGGGAGATCCTGCCGCGCGAGCTCGGGGACATGATCGGATCACCCGTCATTGTTCGCCTGGCGATGTTCATCTCCGTGCTGGAGCTCGTCCTGAATCCGCTCGTGATCATCGGAATCGCGATCGATGGAATGTTCGCGCGCCTGCTTCCCACGCAGCCGCTGAGCGCCGAACGCGAGGCGCAGGCGTCGCCGCTTCGGGACGTGGTCGCGCACGGACCGCAAACGCCGCGCGAGCAGCGCGCCATCCTTCGGCGCGTCTTCTCGCTCGGCGACATTGAAGTGCAAGAGGTCATGGTGCCGCGCGTCGACATCATCGGCGTCGAGCGCTCCACACCCTGGTCGGAGGTCGTCGATCGCGTGCGCAGCTCGCAGCATGCGCGCCTACCCGTATACGATGACACGCTCGATCACGTGATCGGCATTCTGTACGCGAAGGACCTGCTCGCCGCCGTGATCTCCGATGAGGAGCCCGCGAACGGGTGGGCATCGCTCGTGCGTCCGGCATCGTTCATCCCCGAGAGCAAGGCGATCGACACGCAGCTGCGCGACTTCAAGTCGACGCGCTCGCACATCGCCATCGTCGTCGACGAGTACGGCGGCACGGCCGGGCTGCTCACCATCGAGGACATCCTCGAGGAGATCGTCGGCGACATTCGCGACGAGAACGACTGGGAAGAGCCGCCGATCGTGGCCGAAGCGAACAAGCGCTTCTGGGTGTCTGGGCGCGTGACGCTCGACGAGCTCTCCGAGGCGCTCGGCGAGCACTTCGAGGACAAGGACGTCACCACCGTGGGCGGGCTGATCTTCCAGCGACTGGGACGAGTGCCGCGCGCGGGCGAGGCGCTCACGATGCGCGGCTTCCGCGTGGTCGTCGAGCGCGTGATCCGGCGGCGGATCGATCGCCTCTATTTCGAGCGGCTCGAGACGGCGGCCGCGGTGAGCGCGCGATGATCTGGATCCTGGCGCTTCTTCTCCTGCTCACGGCGCTGCTCACCGCTGCCGCGACAGCGCTGCGCTCGGCCAGCCGGATGTGGCTGCGCGACTGGGTCGAGCAGCAGCTCACCGGGAAGGTCACGGCCGAAGCCTATCTCGAGCGCCTGCACGAGCTGCTGGCGGCATCCGTGAGCGCGGGTGCACTAGTCGCGATCTGCTCCGGAATCGCGATCGGCGCGCAACCCGATGCGGATCCACTCGCCACTCTCCTCGCGATCCTGCTTTTCGGAATCTCGGTGCTCTTGCTGGGACAGCTCTTCCCGCGCGCGATCGCCAGACGATGGTCGTCGACGCTGGTGCCCGTGCTTCTCCCGACGCTGCGCGGAACATCGGCTTTGCTGTCTCCCGTGCAGCGCGTCGCGCGCAGGGTTGCCGCCGCTGTGGTTCGACCCTCCGGCACCGAACTGTCGCGCCGCGAGGGATTCGAGGAGCTCCTGCGCGAAGGAGAGCTCGAAGGCATCGGTGAGCGCGAGGAGATCGACATCATCACCGGAGTCGTCCAGTTCGGCGAACGAGTGCTGCGCGACGTCATGACGCCGCGCACCGCGGTGTTCGCGGTCGACATCGCGCTGTCTCCGCTCGAGATGGCGGCGGTGATCGCGAGCTCGGGCTACAGCCGCGTGCCGGTGTACCGCGGCTCGCTCGACGAGATCGTGGGCGTCGTGCACGTGTTCGATGTCTTCCGCGACGGTGGCGAGCGCATGGCGCCGCTTCGACCGGTGCCGCACGCGCCGGCGACGAAGCGCGTGAGCGAAATGCTTTTCGAGATGCTGCGCGGACAGTTCCACTTCGCCGTGGTTGCGGACGAATTCGGAGGCACCGCGGGAATCGTGACCCTCGAGGATCTGCTCGAGGAGCTTGTCGGCGACATCCACGATGAGCACGACGAGCCGGCGGTCGCGGATGTCGGACCGTCACGCCGCGCGGTCGTGGTGAACGCATCGATGCCTGCCAGTGAAGTGGCCGCGCGCTTCGATGCCTTTCTTCCCGACTGGATCGAAGATCGCTCGCAGCCGCTCGGCGGAATCCTCGTGCGCGCACTCGGTCGCATACCGGTGGTCGGCGAGCGCTTCGTGCTCGGGTCACTCGAGCTGACGGTCGTGCGCGCCACCGCCACGCGCATCCAGCGGCTCCTTGCGCAGCGCGAGGACACTGCGGCGCCTATCGCGCTTCGTGCTCCAAAATGAGCGAGTCGTGACGGCGACCACGGTTCCGGAGCACGGGAAGCTGCTGGAGGATTTTGCCGCTCGACGATCCTCCGCACTCGCGCGCGCGATCAGCATCGTGGAAAATCGGCGCCCAGGCGCGGCCCAGCTTCTCGCCGCGCTGCATCCGCTCCTCGGCCGCGCGCGGCGCATCGGAATTACGGGTCCGCCGGGCGCGGGCAAGAGCACGCTCACGACGCGCCTCGCCGAGCATTACCGGCGGAACGGGTTGACGGTGGGCATCGTCGCCGTCGACCCGACGTCGCCATTCACCGGCGGGGCGCTCCTCGGCGACCGCATCCGCATGGAGTCGGTCGCGCTCGACGATGGGATTTTCATTCGCTCGATGGCCACGCGCGGCGCGCTCGGCGGCCTCGCGGCGGCCACGCGCGATGTGTGCGACGTCCTCGACGCGTACGGCTTCGACCGGCTGCTCGTGGAAACGGTGGGGGTGGGTCAAAGCGAGCTCGATGTGGCACGTACCGCGGACACCAGCGTGCTCGTCATCGTACCGGAGTCCGGCGATTCGATTCAGATGCTCAAGGCAGGGCTCATGGAAGCCGCGGATCTGTTCGTCGTGAACAAGGCGGACAGGCCAGGCGCCGATCGCATGCGTCACGAAATGAAGTTGATGCTTAGCCTTCGAACGGGACAGCTCGCGCGCAACGTGCCGGCGCATCACGGCGTGGATCTCGCACACGTGAGCCGGAGGGCTCGTGACGAGCGCGCGGTCGCCGCGGAGTCGACGGCGCCCTCATGGGTGCCGCCCGTTCTCGCGACGAGCGCCGAGCGTGGTGAAGGGATCGACGAGCTCGCGACGGCGCTCGATTCGCACTTTGATTACCTTGAAAACAGCGGAACACTGCTGTCGCGACGTCGCGCGCGGTTGCGCGATCGAGTTGTGGAAGGCGTGGATCGCGCATTGTACGATCGCATCTGGAACGATCGGTCGCTGGCAGCAAAGCTCGAGGCGATGCTGCCGGATGTCGAGCATGGACGTACGACGCCGCTTGCCGCCTCCGAGGCGCTCGTCGCGCAGGTCGCAACGCTTCTCTCGCATTCCCGCTCAACGAACAGTGAGAGTGAGGTAGCATGACGACACTCAATCCCCAGATCGACGCACGGCACTCGCAGGAAGAGGAGCTGGCTCGGCTACGCACCGAAGTCGCCGAATGGCGCGCACGGTTCGCCGCGAGCAGCACGCGCGATCTGGCGTTCGTGAATTCCGGCGGCGAAGTCCCGGCGCTGTTCACCCAGCTCGACACGGCTAACGACACGGACAGGTCGCTGCCGGGCGCGTTCCCGTATACGCGCGGGATTCACCCGACCGGCTATCGTGGCCGCCTGTGGACGATGCGCCAATTCGCCGGATTCGGGAGCGCGCGCGACACCAACGTGCGCTACAAGTTCCTGCTCGAGCACGGACAAACGGGGCTCTCGGTCGCCTTCGACTTCCCGACACTGATGGGCTACGACTCCGATCACCCGCGCTCGGAAGGCGAAGTGGGGAAATGCGGCGTCGCGATCTCGAGTCTCGTCGACGTGGAGACTCTGTTCGAGGGAATTCCGCTCGACAAGGTTTCGACGTCGATGACGATCAACGGCCCCGCGATCATCCTCTACTGCTTCTATATCGCGGCCGCTGAGAAGCAGGGCGTGGATGCATCGAAGCTTCAGGGAACGATCCAGAACGACATCCTGAAGGAGTACATGGCCCAGCATGCGTGGGTCTATCCGATCGAGCCGGCGCTGCGGCTCATCGTCGATGGCTTCGAGTGGAGCGCCGAGCATGCGCCGCGCTGGAATACGATCTCCATTTCGGGCTACCACATTCGCGAGGCGGGATCGACCGCGGCGCAGGAGCTCGCGTTCACCCTCGCCGATGGCTTCACCTACGTCGAACGCGGCGTCGCGCGGGGCCTGAAGGTCGACGACTTCGCGCCGCGGCTGTCGTTCTTCTGGGACATCCACAACGACTTCTTCGAAGAGATAGCGAAGCTCCGCGCGGCCCGCCGCATCTGGGCGCGGCACATGCGCGACCGCTTCGGCGCGAAGGACCCGCGCTCATGGGCAATGCGCTTCCATTCGCAGACCGCCGGCGTGACGCTCACCGCCGCCCAGCCCATGAACAACGTCGTACGCGTGGCGTACCAGGCGATGGCCGCCGCGCTCGGCGGCACGCAGTCGCTGCACACCAACTCGATGGACGAGACGCTGGCGCTCCCCACCGAGCACTCGGTGCAGGTGGCGCTGCGCACCCAGCAGATTCTCGCCTTCGAGAGCGGCGTGCCGAACGTCATCGATCCGCTCGGTGGCTCGTACTATGTCGAGGCGCTCACGGACAAGCTCGACAGTGAGGCGGAGTCGCTGTTCGCGGAGATCGATCGCGCGGGCGGAGTCGTGCGGGCGCTGGAGACTGGCTGGTTCCAGCGGCGCATCGCGGAGTCCGCCGCCCGGCAGCAATGGGAGATCGAGCAACACCGGCGGATCATCGTCGGCGTCAACGACTTCATTGTAGAGAATGACGAGCTGACGATCCCGCTGCTCAAGATCGGCGATACGGAGCGCGAGCAGCGCGCGCGGCTCGCCGAGCTCCGCGCGTCGCGCGACAACGACCTCGTCGCGCGGAGGCTGGACGGCCTCAAGGCGGCTGCGCGCACCACCGAGAATCTCGTTCCGCACATCCTCGACTGCGCCCGCGCATACGCCACGCTCTACGAGATTCGCGCGGCGATGGAGGAAGTCTTCGGAGCATACCGCGAACCGGTCTTCTTTTGACCGTTCGGAAGCGCCGTCCAAAGGAGTGGTGGGAGTCGTACTTTGACGCGCAGTACCTGCTCGAGTACGAGCCGATCTTCTCTCCGGCGCGCGATCGCGCCGATGTCGCCCGGCTGATCGAGATTGTCGGACTTCCTGCCGGCGAGCGGCTGCTCGACGTTCCGTGTGGGCAGGGCCGGCACGCGCATCTGCTAGCGGAAGCCGGATTCGACGTGACTGGGCTCGACTTTTCGAAGCATCTGCTCGACGTCGCGCGCGAGCGCGGCACCGCCCCCAACCTGCGATACGTGCGGGGCGACATGCGCAGGCTTCCCGCAAGGTGGACCGGTCGCTTCGCCGCAGTGCTCAATCTCTTCACGAGCTTCGGCTTCTTTCTCGATCCCGCGGACGACGTGCGCGTCGTGCGCGAGTTCGCGCGTGTGCTGCGACCCGACGGCGTGTTGATCTGGCACGGCGGGAGCCGCGACGGCGTGATGGCGCGCTTCCTCTCGCGCGACTGGTGGAAATCCGCGGACGGTACGATGGTCGCGCACGAGCGCACCTTTGATCCGCTTTCCGGAATTCTCACCATCCGCTCGCACTGGAGCGGCAAGCGCGCGAGCGGCGAGCGCGAGCATCGCATCCGCCTCTATACGGCGTCCCGACTGGCCGAAATTTGCCAGTCCGCGGGACTCATCGTGGAGGAAGCGTTCGATGGGTGGTCGAGAGCGCCGCTGTCCCGCCGCGCATCCGAGATGCTCCTCGTCGCGCGCAAGAGCGAGTTGGCGGGATAACGCCCCGACGATAACTTGATGTGATGCGTCCCATTCGCGTTCTGATCGCCAAGCCAGGCCTCGACGGACACGATCGAGGCGCCAAGGTCGTCGCCGCCGCGCTGCGCGACGCCGGCATGGAGGTCATCTACACCGGACTGCACCAGACGCCCGAGATGATCGCGACGGCCGCCATCCAGGAAGACGTCGACGTCATTGGGCTGTCGATCCTCAGCGGCGCGCACATGACGCTCTTTCCCCGCGTGCTGGCGCTCGTGCACGACCAGGGACGGGACGACATCCTGATCACCGGCGGCGGCATCCTCCCGGCGGAGGACATCGAGGCGCTCCAGAAGCAGGGAATCGGCCGCCTCTTCGGACCTGGCACAGCCACCACCGATTTGATCACGTACATTCGCGAGTGGTTCGCCGAGCGCCAGCAGCAGGAGGCGTGATGTCCCGGCTCGGCCAACTCTCCGGCGAGCTTCGCGAGTTGGAGGCGCGACTCCGCGAAGGCGGCGGCAGCGCGAAGACGGATCGGCAGCACGCGCAGGGAAAGCTCACCGCGCGCGAGCGCATCGCGCTCCTCAGCGACGCGGACTCGCGCTTCCTCGAGATCGGCCTGCTCCTCGCCTACGACAAGTACGATGGCCAGGCGCCGGCCGCCGGCGTCGTCACCGGTCTCGCGATGGTGCGCGGACGCGAGATCGTCGTCGTCGCGAACGACGCGACGGTGAAGGCGGGCTCGTGGTGGCCCGAGACCATCCAGAAGATTCTGCGCGCGCAGGAGATCGCGATGCGGTGCCGCATTCCGATCGTGTACCTGGTCGATTCGGCGGGCGTGAATCTCCCGTATCAGGGCGGCGTCTTTCCGGGACAGTACGGGGCAAGCCGCATCTTCTACTACAACTCGATCATGCGCCGCTACCTGCGCATCCCACAGTTCTCTGCGGTGATGGGGCCGTGCATCGCGGGAGGCGCATACCTGCCGGCGCTCTCGGATGTGATCCTCATGGTCGAGGGCACGTCATTCATGGGACTCGGCGGCCCCAATCTCGTGAAGGGCGCGACGGGGCAGGTGATCGATTCCGAATCGCTCGGCGGCGCGAGCACGCACACGGAGAAGTCCGGAGTCGCGCACTATAAGGTCGCGGACGACCAGGCGTGCATCGCGAAGCTGCGCGAGCTGATCGACCGGCTGCCGACGACGCCAAGCTCGTTCCCCTTCACGCAGGGGAAGCGTTTCGTGTCCAACGCGCACCCATCCGCCGAGTCGCTGCAGGACATTCTCCCCGCGGATCATCGGATGTCGTACGACATGCACGCGCTCCTCCGCGCGATCGTCGACGACGGACGCCTCGACGAGATGCAGGAAGGGCTCGCGCGCGAGATGATCTGCGGCGATGCGACGATCGACGGCATTCCGGTGGGCATCATCGCGAACCAGCGCGGGCTCGTGAAAGGCCGCCCCGGTGAGCGGCCGCGCTTCGGTGGCATCATCTACGCCGAGAGTGCGGAGAAGGTCGCGTATTTCATCGATCGCTGCGACCGTCAGGGCATCCCGTTGATTTTTGTGCAGGATGTGTCGGGATTCATGGTCGGGCCCGAGGCCGAGCACGAAGGGATCATTCGCGCGGGCGCGCGCTTCGTCGAGGCGATGGCCACCGCGATCGTCCCCAAGATCACGCTGACCGTGAATCACGCATCCGGCGCGGGCTATTACGCGATGGCGGGGCAGGGATTCGATCCCGACTTCGTCTTCAGCTGGCCGACGGGGCGCATGGGCGTGATGGAGGGAGAGGCCGCCGTGCAGGCCGTTCACGGGCCGTCGCTCGAGGCGAATCGCGGCGGTGCGCTCCCTCCGGATCTACAGCAGGCCGTCGGCGAGATGCGCGCCGACTACGACGAGCAGCTCGACGCGCGCTTCGCCGGCGCGCGCGGATTCATCGACGCGATCGTGTATCCGGAAGAGACGCGCGAGGTGCTCGCCTTCGCGCTTCGCGCCGCGCTGCACAACCGCGGCCCCCACCTTGGCGCCTTCAGCCTTCCAGCGCAGCTGAGCGTGAACGCGTGAGCCGCGTCGTGCGCATCGCCGCGGGACAGGGGTTCTGGGGCGACTGGCTCGAAGCGCCTCGCCGGCAGGTGGAGGGCGGACCGATCGACTATCTCATGCTCGACTATCTGGCCGAGGTGACGATGTCGATCCTGCAGAAGCAGATGCAGCGCGATCCGCTCGCGGGGTATGCGCGCGACTTCATCACGCAGATGGAGGGCGTGCTTCCGGCGGTGCTCGAGCGCGGCGTGCGCGTGGTCGCGAACGCGGGCGGTGTGAATCCGCGCGGGTGCGCGGATGCCCTGCTCGAGATGGCGCGCGGCGCGGCGCACCACGAGAAGCTACGCGTGGGCGTCGCGACGGGCGACGATCTGCTCCCGCGCATCGACGAGCTCATCGCCGCCGGCCACGAGATGGCGCACATGGAGACTGGCGCGCCGCTCGCATCGGTGCGCGACCGCGTGCTCGCGGCCAACGCGTACGTCGGCGCGCCGCCGATCATCGAGGCGCTCGCGCGCGGCGCGAATATCGTCGTCACGGGGCGCTGCACCGACACGGCCCTGATCCTCGCACCGCTGATGCACGAGTTCGGGTGGCCGGCCAACGACTGGAACCGATTGGCGTCGGGCATCGTCGCGGGACACATCGTCGAGTGCGGCGCGCAGTCGACCGGTGGCAACTGCGCGTACGATTGGAGCACCATCCCCGACCTCGAAAACATCGGCTTCCCGATCGTCGAGGTCGCGGAGGATGCTTCGTTCGTGGTCACGAAGCACCCGGGCACAGGCGGTCGCGTCGAAGTGCACGGAGTGACGGAGCAGCTCGTGTACGAGATGGGCGATCCGAAACAGTACTTCACGCCGGACGTGATCGCGGACTTCACGACCATCAGGATCGCGGCCGATGGAAAGGATCGCGTGCGCGTGTATGGCGTCCACGGCACGCCGCCCACGGACATGCTCAAGGTCTCCATCGCGTATCGCGACGGCTACAAGGCGGTGGGAACGCTCGTCTACGCGTGGCCCGATGCGCTCGCGAAGGCGAAGGAAGCGGACCGCATCATCCGCGCGCGGCTCGAGCGACTCGGGCTCACCTTCGACCTCATCCACACCGAGTTCGTCGGCGCGACCGCGACGCACGGACCGCTCGCCGCGATTCCCGACGAGCTGCCCGAGGTGCAGCTCCGCATCGGGGTCCGCGGCAACGATCGCAAGGCCATCGAGCGATTCACGCGCGAGATCGCGCCGCTCGTGCTCACCGGACCACCGGGCGTTACGGGCTATGCGGGTGGCCGCCCCAAGGTCGAGGAAGTCGTGGCGTACTGGCCAGCGCTCGTCGACAAGCGCGTCATCACCCCGAGCGTGAGCCTCCTCACCACATGAGAGTCCGGCTGCTCGACATCGCGCACGCGCGCTCGGGCGACAAGGGCGACACCGCGAACGTCGGCGTGATCGCACTGCGCGACGAATGGTATCCGATTCTCGTGCGCTACGTGACGCGCGAGCGCGTCGCCGAGCATTTCCGGGATGTGATCAAGGGCTCGGTCGAGCGATTCGAGCTCCCCAACCTGTTCGCCCTCAATTTCCTCCTGCATGGGGCGCTCGGCGGTGGCGGAACGGTCACGCTGCGCACCGACGCGCAGGCTAAGGTCTATTCCTCTGCGACGCTGCGACTGGTGATCGACGTTCCCGACGCGGAAGCGCGCGCGGCCGGTCTTCCGGAGTATCGCGCGTGATGCGGATCCGCGTCGAGCGCGCGGGCGGAATAGGCCGCATCACGCTCGCGCGTCCCGAGAAGAAGAACGCGCTCGACCTCGCGGCCGCGCGCGAGCTGCGCGAATCGCTGCGCGAGTTCGCCGCGGACAGTTCCGTGCGCGTGGTGCTGCTCTCGGCCGACGGCGACGATTTTTGCGCGGGCGCGGATCTGGGCGCACTCAACGCGTTGTTGGGGGCGGATGCGGAGACGCAACTGCTCGACGCGGAGGCGCTCGGCGATGTCTTTCGCGTGATGCGCGAGATGCCGCAGGTCGTCGTCGCCGCGGTGCGCGGGCGCGCGCTCGCGGGCGGGGCAGGGCTCGCCACCGCGTGCGATCTCGTGATCGCGCACGAGGACGCGCACTTCGGCTATCCGGAGGTGCGCGTCGGCTTCGTTCCGGCGATGGTGATGGCGCTCCTCCGCCGGCTCATTGGCGAGAAGCGCGCGTTCGAGCTGGTCGCGACGGGACGGCTGGTGGGAGCGGGCGAGGCATTGGAGCTGGGCCTGGTGAGTCGCGTTGCTCCTGCCGCCGATTTCGATGTAACGATCGAGAAACTGGTCACCGACCTGGCTGCGACGCCCGCCGAGGCGCTCCAAATGACGAAGCGCCTCTTCTATGCCCTGGATGGCACGTCCATGGAAGACGGCATCGCGCTCGCAGCGCGCGTCAACGTGGAGGCGCGGTCCACGCAGGCCTTCCGTGAGGGGATTCGCCGCTTCGCCCCGCGTCCGGACAAGCCATGAGAACGGTAGACCGGATCAAGATCGCGATCCTCGTCATCGCGATCGCCATCTGGGCCTGGGGGGCGAGAACCGGCAGCCGGAGCCTAATGTTGCTCGGAATTGGCCTCGTAATTGTCGCGTTCGCTTTGCGGCTGATCCCGGGATCCGGTAACCGCGACGGCCCCTAGAGGCACCCAATGAGAAATTTATAACAAAATTGCCTGTATCTATTTCTCATTAAGTACGCAACCTTACGATGTTCCCGCTACGAACGCGATCTTACAGAACGTATCTGCGGCGCGCGTCGGAACGGAAAAGGGGGCGGTATGGCTCAGACCAAGCACCGGCGGCGTTCGGCTCCAACAGTAATTCGTCCCGCGGAAAGCGATCGCGACATTCTCGACCAGTACTTCGCGGAGGTCAGTCGGTTCCCACTTCTCACTGCTGACGGAGAGAAGGTTCTCGCGCGACGAATTCGCGTGGGCGAGCACGAAGCGATGGAAGAACTCGTTCGGCGCAATCTTCGCTTCGTCGTGTCCGTCGCGAAGAAATATCAGAATCGCGGCATGCCGCTCATCGATCTGATCGGCGAAGGAAATGTCGGCCTAATGACCGCCGCCCGAAAGTTCGACCCTGACCAAGGGGTAAAATTCATCTCGTACGCCGTCTGGTGGATCCGTCAGGCCATCCTCGCCGCGCTCGCGCGACAGGGGCGGACAGTGCGCGTCCCGC